>JAQGPA010000073.1 GCA_028293325.1 Pedosphaera sp.
CGAACGTCTTTTATCAGGGCCGCCAATCCATGGAGATCCAGTTGCTGAACATGGGCAACAACGGCTCCATCGGCCAATGGAATCAGTATGGCATCATCGACGCCACCATCCCCGTCACCCCGGGCACGCTTTACAGTTTTGGCGGTTTCTTCCGCAGCACCGGCATCACCCAGCCTTCCGAACATTGGCTCCAGTGGGTCTCCTCGCCCACCTCCTATAACACCAACAACCGGCCCGCGCTGCCTTTCCCGAACTATTTCACGCCGCATTTCTTCATCGGCACCACCAATACCGGCTGGGCGTACGCCAACCGCACTTTCATTCTCCCCGCCGGTTTCCCCAACATGGAACTCAGCCACCATTTCAACATTGCCAACCCCGGCAGTGGCTCGATCTTCATGGACAATATTTTCCTGCGCCCGCTCCCCGCGCCCGGCAGCAACGTCTGGCAGGAAGTGGTTCCCTTCGGCTCCTTCTGGCGCTACTCCATCAATCCGCCGCCTGCCAATTGGTACGCGACCAACTTCGACGACTCCACCTGGCTCGGTGGCAACGCAAAACTCGGTGCCGGCAGCGGCCCCACCAATATCGCCACCCAGATCACCGCCCGCAAAACCCAATATTTCTTCCGTCGCCAATTCCTGATTGCCAGCACCAACCTGGAGGAGTTTCTCCTCTCCGCCCGCTGCACCGACAACGGCGGCAACGGCCCTTCGCTCCAGATGTATTTGAACGGCCGGCTCATTCCCGCCACCGACATCGCACCGGTCTCGCTCCAAGGCAATGACACCTTGTATTACGATCTAACCCCTTTCCTCGACTACCTCGTGCCCGGCACCAACACCGTCGCCATTGTGTTGAACAACACTGTTCAATCCAGTTGGGATGATGTCGCCTTTGACGTCAGCTTGAAAGTCACCCCCGGCGTCGGCGCATCCTCCTCGCCCACCCACCTCAGCTCGCTGCAACGCGACCCCGACGGCGTCACTCTCGGCATTGATGCTCCGGCTGGCACTTTCTGGCGTGTTGAATCCTCCGATGGCTCGTTCATTTCCCCTCGGTGGCAACTGGTCGATACCTTCACCGGTAACGGCAGCACCTATGTCATGCGCGACGTGGGCCAAAACAACCGCCCACCGCCCTCAGCCGTCCCGAGCCGATTCTATCGCGTCGTTCCTTATTGATTCGGCTACGAAAGCTCCACCAATTTCCCGGTGCTGTCGCCCACCTTTTCCGCCGCCACGCCCATGCGGTCCAGCATCGAAAGATAAAGATTATTCAATGGCGTTGCTTCGCCAAATCGAATGTGCCGCCCCGCCTGAATGGTTCCACCGCCCCGCCCTGCCACGACGATGGGCAGGTCATGGTGCGAATGCGTATTGCCATCGGAAATGCCGCTGCCATAGACAATCATGCAATTATCCAGCAACGTGCCGTCTCCTTCCTGGGTCGTACTAAGCTTCTGCAGCAGGCGCGCAAACTGCTTTGCATGAAATCGGTTGATCTTCGCAATCTTCTGCATTTTGACTTCGTCACTGCCGTGATGCGAAAGATCATGATGCCCCTCCGGCGCGCCAATGCCCGGATAGCTGCGATTGCTGCCGTCGTGCGCAATCAACAACGTCGAAATTCGCGTGCTGTCGGTCTGGAACGCCAGTGCCAGTAAATCGAACATCAGTTCCGTATGTTGCTCAAAGTCCTGCGGAATCCCCGTGGGACACTTATAATCCGGGTTCACCGCCGCAAAATGCTCGGCCCTTTCAATGCGTTGTTCCAATTCCCGGATGCCCGTCAAATATTCCTCCAGCTTATGCCGGTCCGTATAGCCAAGATTGCCCCGCAACTGGTCCGCCTCGCTTAAAACAAAATCCAATATGCTCGTCTGATAACGTTTGCGCCGCGCGCGCTTTTCCTGGGTTTCATCCCGCTTCCCGTTTCCAAAAAGCCGCTCGAACACCAGTCGCGGATTCACCTCCGGCGGCATCGGGGTCGATTCCGTCTTCCACGAAATATTGTACGAATAAGCGCAGCTATAACCTGAATCGCAATTGCCGGCTTTTTGACTGCGGTCGCATCCCAGTTCCAGCGAAGCAAATCGTGTCTGCCTCCCCACCTTCGCCGCCGCCAACTGGTCCACGGACATGCCCACCTTGATGTCGGCGCCAGCCGTCTTCCGCGCCTGGCAACCGGTCAGAAACGTCGCTGACGCGCGCGCATGATCCCCGGCGCCGTCCCCATGCGCTGCGGCTCGGTCCTGCGCCAGTCCGCTCAATATCAGCAGCTCTTTTTGAAATGGCTCCAGTGGCTCCAGAATGTAAGGCAGCTTGAAATCCGCCCCCACCGTCGTCGGCGTCCAATCCGTCATGTTCGCGCCGTTGGGGACATACACAAAAGCCATCCGCTTGGGAAAAGCTTTGGCAGCCTCCGCTCCTCCGGCCAGCAACGAGCCTGGCAACATCGCCTCCAACATTGGCAACGCCATCGCCGTTCCCAATCCTTTCAGGAAAGTTCTTCGCGGTATGTGCCATTTGCCCTGCATATTAATTTATGGGAACTGCTCGATTATAGCGCAAATACCCCAGCCTGCAAGTGCCGCGCTCATCACTCCCCGGCCTTTCCGTCCGATGCCTGTTGCCCCGGTCGCGCCAATTCTCCCCGCCGCATCTGGAACGGCGCGCTTTGCACGATCTCCATTACCAAACTGGAAAATCGATACCGGTTCCGCGCCAGCTTTTGGACAATGCTATCCAACGCGCATTTATCATACTGCTCCAAGCCCCGTCCTAGCGCATAGGTCAACATCTTCTCCGACAGGCACTGCACAAACGCCTCCTTCTTCCGCTTGATCATGATGCTCTTCAAGTCCGCCGCTCCGCGAAACGATTCCCCGGTCGCCAGTTGCCCCGACGAATCAATCGCGAAATTTCCCTCCTTCATCCGCCACGCCCCAATCGCATCATAATTCTCCAGGCCAAAGCCAATCGGATCCATCCGCGCATGGCACGACGCGCAATTCGGGTCCGCGCGATGCTGCTCCATTCTTTGCCGCATTGTGCCCTTCAAGGCTGCTTCCTTGCCTTCCTTGAGAATCGGCACATTCGGGGGCGGCGGCGGGGGCGGCGCGGCCAGCAGGTTCTCCAACACCCAGCGGCCCCGCTTCACCGGCGATGTCCGCGTTGGATTGGACGTGATCGTAAGAATGCTGGCTTGGGTGAGCAAACCGCCGCGCTGGTCTCCTTTCAAATCCACCCGGCGAAATTCATCGCCCTGGACTCCCTCAATCCCGTAATGCTTCGCCAGCCGCTCGTTGAGAAATGTGTAATTTGCCTCCAGAAATTCCAGCACACTGCGGTCCTGTTTGATGATGAACCCGGTAAAAAGTTCCGTTTCCCGGTTCATCGCGTTCCGCAGGTCATTGTTGAATTCCGGAAATGTTTTCGGATCGGGCGTCACATTCGCCAGGTTCCGGATCTGCAGCCATTGGTCGGCAAAGTTGACCACCAACGCATCCGCTTTCGGATCTTTTAACATGCGTTGGACTTGCCTCGTGAGGTTGGCCCGCAGTTTCTTCTGCCCGGCCAGCTTGAATAATTCCTCATCCGGCATGCTGCTCCAAAGGAAGTACGAAAGCCGCGTCGCCAACGCGTACTCGTCAATCGGATGAATCGATTGCGGATTATCCGGCTCCGGTTGCGACTCATCACGAAATAGAAAGTTCGGCGAGACCAACACCGCTTCCAGCGCCAGCTTGATCCCCGTTTCAAAACTCTCCCCGTCTTTCTGCGCCATGTCCGTGAAGCGCAACAATCCTTCCAGCTCCCGCTCTGTCACCGGCCGGCGATACGCCCGACGCGCAAAATTTGCGATAATCTCCCGCGCCACCGCATTCGTCGTTGCCACCGTGGGCTGGCGGATGAAAATCCGCTGGTAAGCTTCCGATGACGCGTTGGTCATGACCGAACTCATGATTTTTTCGGCGGTCGATAAATATTCCTCCAGCAGAATTGGCGAAACGGAAAGCACATCCCCAATATTGTCAAAGCCATAACCCACATCATCCGCCGGGAAATCATCCGCGGGTTGAAAGGTTACCCCGGTCAGTTCGCGGATCGTATTGTTGTATTCCGTGCGATTCAGCCGTCGGAGGGTCACCCGTCCGGGATCGGGCTGATTGCAATCGCAGCCCAGCACATTAATTTCCACCCATTTGGCCATGCGCGCCCGCTCGGCGGTGGTGGGCTGCGGCTTGTTCTCCGGCGGCATTTCACGCGCCTGAAGATTATGCAGCACCTTTTCAAATTCCTTGGGATCATTCCTGGCTGCGGCTTCATCGGTATAAATCCGCAAATCAAGATCTCCTTTTTTCTTCTCCCCGTGACAGCCGTAACAATACCGCGTCAGCAACGGCTTGATATCGCTCTGATAAACCAGACTGCCTGCGCCACCAGCTTGGCTCGAACTCTGCCGACTCGCCGCTCCCTGCGCCTCCGCCGCCAACCCGAACAAAATAATCAGCAGCCAGCCCGGAAACCTTCCCCGGCGACCCATTAAATTTTTTCGTTCGGTCAATCCGTTCATGAATTGATAACCCCGCCATCAAGCCAGCGCCCAGCCCGGCATTATTTCCGCATCCAGCGAACTTTCCTCCACGCGCGCGGCCAACTTCCGTTCCGCCAGCACGCCAATCATCGCCGCGTTATCCGTGCACAAACTCCGTTCCGCCAGCCGCAGTTTCAGATTCTCACGCCGACACGCCGTCGCCAATTCCTGACGCAAAGCGCTGTTGCATGTAACTCCGCCCGACGCCGTAATGCAGTTCACCTGTTGTCGCCGCGCCGCGCGCACCGCCTTGGTTACCAGCACCTCCACAATGGCTGCTTGCACACTCGCGCACAAATCCCGCAACGCCTTCGCGCTCTCCAAAACCTCCGGGTGATCGCGCAGAAAATAACGTGCCGATGTCTTCAATCCGCTGAAACTGAAATCATCCCCCGCATCGCGCAGCATCGGCCGCGGAAAATCATACGCCTTGGCATTTCCCTGGCTCGCCAACCGATCAATCTCCGGCCCCCCGGGATACGGCAAACCAATCAGCTTGGCCACCTTGTCAAAACATTCTCCTGCCGCGTCGTCAATCGTCGCACCCAGCACACGATGCTTCAACTCCGACTCCACATGAACCAGCATCGTATGCCCGCCGCTGACAATCAGCGAAACATTGGGCTCAAACGCGCCAAAATCCGCCACCGGCGGCGCACCGCTAATCCATGGGGAATAAAGATGCGCTTCATGATGGTTGATGCCGAAAAATGGCTTTCGCAAAACAAACGCCATCGCCTGCGCGGCCTTCAATCCCACCAGCAATGCATTCGGCAAGCCCGGTCCTTGCGTGGCCGCAATCGCATCCAGCTCATCGCGTGAAATTTTTGCCGCATCCAACGCCGCCTCGGCTACCGGCAGCAAATTACGCAAATGCTCCCGCGCCGCCAACTCTGGGACCACTCCTCCATACTCCGCGTGCAACTTGATTTGGGAAGACACCAGACTGGCCAACACCCGCCCGTCGCGCACGACCGCCACGCTCGTTTCGTCGCAGGAAGTTTCGATGGCGAGCAAAGTCATGGCACGTTGGACCCGCAGCCCACAGCGGGTTTAGAACTCCTGACAAAACACATTTGCGCTTCCACAACACTATTTGCCAACCAATCTTCTCCCTCGCCCGCCCAAGCGAGGCGACCAGGAGCGCGGTCCCGCATGCGGGACCGCTGCACTTAAACCACGACCAACAAGCAGAAACTCGCAAACCCCCGCCTTACGCCCCAACGTCTCTTTCACCCTCTTATGACCGGTGCGGAAGCACTCAGATGGGAGAGGGTCGGGGTGAGGGTTTGTTTTTACGCTTTGTTACGCGCCCTTACCGGACCACAACTTTCTCCGGCTTGTTCGCCAGCTTTTCGTTCGCGGGCGCCCGATGCGTGAAAATCAAAATCCCGCGCAACAAATCCTCCGCCCGATCCTCTTGCGGATCACGCGCATTCCGAATCTGGTCCCGCTGCTTGCCGTCCAACCCATCCAGGCCCGGATACCGTTTCATCCGCACGGCCAACTCTTCCTCATCCGTCATCGGCACCGGGGAATCCGGCGTGATGCCCTGGCCATGAATCACCTTGTGACTCGGCGTATAATACTTGGCCGTGGTCAACCGCAACGCCGATCCATCCTGCAACGGCAAAATACTCTGCACCGACCCCTTCCCAAACGTCCGCTCGCCCATGATCTGTGCCCGGTGCAAATCCTGCATGCAGCCCGCCACAATTTCCGACGCACTCGCGCTGCTGTCGTTCACCAAAATCACCATCGGCATCCCATTCAACTCGTCACCCCGCCCGTTGGCGCGATGCACCGAATTCTGTCCCGAATTCCGTCCCTCCGTGGATACCACCAATTGTCCGCGCGGCAAAAACTTTTCACATACCTCCACCGCTTGATCCAGCAATCCACCCGGGTTCCAGCGCAAATCCAGGACAAACCCTTCCATCCCCTGCGCTTTGAGCTTCTTCAACGCCTTCTCCAGTTCATCGCTCGTCTTCTCCCCGAACTGCACCAGCCGCACATAGCCAATCTTGTTCTCGTCCAGCGGAAATTCCTTCTTGTTATTGATGTCCTTCACCATGTCCACCTTGATCACCGCCCGCGTCAATTTGTAATCCTTCGTCACACCCGTGGACGGACGCATAATCGTCACCGTCACATCCGTGCCGGGCTCCCCGCGCAAATTCTGCACTGCGTCCTGCAAACCCAACTTCTCCGCGCTCTTGCCGTCGATCTTGATAATGCGGTCACCCGAGAGAATCCCTGCCTTGAAACCCGGCGTATCCTCCATCGGCGCCAGCACCGTCACAAAATTCTCCTTCATCTCAATCATGATCCCCAAACCACCAAATGCCCCCTGCGTATCCTTTTGCAGCTCATCATATTTGATCGGCTCCATGAACTCACTGTGCGGATCCAGCGTATTAATCATCCCCTTCAACGCCCCATAAACCAATTGCTGGTACGTCAGGTCCTTACCATCCACGTAATCCTTGCGCACCTTCTCCACCACATACGAAAACAGTTCCAAACTCGGGTAAGCCGAATCCTTTTCCCCGGCATGGGCCGAGCGAATATAAATTCCCGCCCCGACCATCAAATTGGCCGCGAGCAACAAAGTCATCAGACTATAAATAACGCGTCTTCTCATAATATGCCTAAATATCGTTCTCGCAGACCATAAATGCGCCCCGCTTCATTTGCAAGCCACCTTCACAGCCAACAAAGCCCTCCCCAAAAAGCAGCATTCCCCATGCCCCAAAACGCCACTCCGGACGGACCTGCCGAATCAGGCGTCCCGCCTGACGTATAGACACGGCATCTTTCCCCCGGTCCCAGTGCCGGAGGCACGAAAGAATTTAACCCATGGCGCCAGCCATGGGATTCGCGCCAAACCATCCCAAGCCCCGGAGGGCCGACACCACCATTTTGCAAACTCCTCATATATGTATGTTTCCTTTCCCCATGGTGACCCGTCCGGAAGGACCTGTCCGCCACGACTCCGGAAGGCCCGAGCGCACTCCCCTATCGGCTATTGGCTATTGGCTATTCCCTTTCCCCATGGTGCCCCGTCCCGAAGGACAAAAAATTAATTCTTAAATTGCCTTAAATTACCTTGACCATCCTTAAAACCACCTTGACTACCCTTGTCCACCCTTAAAACCCGGCAGCCACCCGGACAGATCCTTAAGATACCTTGTTTAACCTTGTCATTCATAATGCCCGTCCGGAAGCACCCCTCCGGTCCCCGTTCGTCCTCGTTCTCGTCGTCGATCCCATTCCCCCTTCTCCCACCTCCGCGACTCCGCGACTCCGCGGTGAATCCGGATAATTCCGCATTCCGCGGTGACCCGTCCGGAAGGACCCGCATTCCGAACTTTCTTATCGTTCATGTTTGCCATCTCACCACAAACGCCAATTCATGGCTGTCGCTCGTGTCGCTCGTGTCGCTCAGCTTTTTTGTCCCTAATCCCGAAAAAAGGCATTTCGCAACCCCATGCGGCGGAAAAAACCCGCAGCCTCACACGGAGCGCGGCTATGGGCAACGTCTTGGTGCCCGCGCAGAAGTACCCGCAGCAATTTGAAAACGACCGGCCCGCAGGAACAAACCAAGCGCCAACCAATACTGGTAGGAGACGACGTCAGGAGGCTCAAACCTTTCCCCGCAACGAACACTAAAAAATAAGACCCACGTAAATTACCAATTGCGTCTGCCAATTTTCAGCACCGTCCCTAAATCCCCTCACCGCCGCCCCACAAATATGCTGAACTACAAATTACCTCCAGCGCAGATTTAGAATCATGAAAAAGCGAGGCATTCCAAAGAAGAGCGCGAGATCGTTTCGCATCACTTATGCTGTTTTGCCATTATGAGCGCAAAACAACTGCTACTGGCAATTTTGATGGCGACGCTGCTCACTTCGTGTAAACCTCAGACGAGGTCGAGCGTGCTAAATTATTCGATGCCTGAAGAGGCCGTTAGGTGTGTTGCTGGAGATTATATTATCAGAAACATGGCAACAAACAGTTGGAAGGTGTTTCGGATTGAAAAGGCAGTGCTGATCAGTCCGTTGCGACCGATAGCTGCCGATTACTCGATCTTCAGGGAGGAAATGCAATTGAATCCGGGAAATAACGTCCCAGAAGGTTGGCAGGAGATACACTTTATCGCAACCGCATTTCAAAAGGATTATCCAACGGAGGAGTAAGCGATCAGTTCCCTTAAAGCGAATCAACTGGGTGACTCAGTGGAGAGTCTTTGCAGAAATGCAAAGTTCTTTTTGAAGGTGAATTCCAAGGTGTAAAAGAAGTGAACCCAGCTTCAAACGGCCCTTCACTGCGGAGATTACCGCAACCTTGAGGTGTAATGCGGTTCCTCCTGCGACTTCGGCAGCGCCTGCGCCAAGCGGTTCTGCACCTTCACCTGCGCCTTATCGAAAATAAAAAAGCAAGACTTACATTCAACTGGTGGACGAGCGGCCGCAGCGTTCGACATGAGAATACAGCTACACTGCCCCGGCGCTGCCGCCTGAAGCCCCTTCCGGCTACAGCCCTGCTCAGCTGGCACCCGCGTCACTTCTCGTTCTGGACCGCTGCCTGCATCTGCTTGGCCATTTGCAGATGTTCCTGCAGCAGCGGCAAAGCCGTTTGCGCCCAGGCGCGCAGGTCTGTGTCGGTCGCACTTTGGACTGCCTGCTGGAATGTCTTCACCGCGGCAGTGTGGCCTTTGACCATGTCCTGCGCGTAAGCTTTATCGAATTCTGCGCCTGAAAGACCTGCCAGCTTCTGCAGCGAGGAATTTTGCTCCTGCGACAATTGCGTCGGCACAGCCGCGCCTTTTTGCGTCGCGATTTCCTTCAGCCCCGTATTGGCTTCGCTGTGATCATTGATCATGTGCTCGCCGAAGTTGCGCACTGCCTGGCTTGTGCCCCTTTGTTGCGCCAACTTACCTCCTTGCACTTCCTCCATATCAATGCGGGCGGCCTCGACTACGAAATTGTAATCCTTGCTGTTAAGTTGGCCCGGCTGCGCCAGCGTGCTAGCCTGACCTGAAGGCGCTGTCTGGCCTTGCTGTGCCCGGGCCAGTGGCGCGTTCATCACCGCCGATACCAGTCCGGCAAGTCCCATGGCTAAAACCAGTTGAATCACTCCCTTTTTTCTCTTTGTTCTCATAACTATCTTTCTCGCGCTCCGATGCTTCAAAGGGGGATGGTTCCAACGCCGCCAAGCGCGGGTTCCATTGCGCGACCCGCCTACAATTAATTTAAGGGTTCTGAGCAGCTCGGCAAACGGGGAATACGCCCCAGGGCGCCATTTCCTCTGGGCGCCCCCAAGGACAGTCGCGAGTTGGGCCTTTGTCTATTGTCTATTGTCTATTCAGCACCTCGCGCTCCTTGCCGATGCCATCCTTCCCTTGCTAACCTAACCCCCCATGAAAGCCTATCTCGTCACCACCGCCCTGCTCTTCGGCCTGATCGCCCTGATACATGTCTGGCGCGCCATCGACGAATGGCCGCATCCCACCGTGACCATTAGCTTCGTGTTGGTCATGACCGCCCTGGTTGCCTTGCCCGGCGCACTCTGCTGGTGGGCCTGTCGGCTCTTGCGGAACCTGCCAAAATAATCGAACCCAGCGCGAAGTCGAAAAAACTCAGCGGACGGATTCGGATGATTTGCCAACCATTGTTTTCCTTCTCCCTGCGCAAGCGGGGAGAACGGGAGCGCGGAATTTATTCCGCTTCACCGTAATCACGACCGGCGAGCAGAAACTTGCAAGCCCTGCTTTACCACTCCGCGCATTCCACTCCCTTGATGACCCTGGCGATGCAAATCGCATCTGTTCCCTCTGGGATTTCCAACCTATTACACAGCAAGCAATTCCACCCCAATGGATTTCTGCCCTGACTAAGGTTAAAATATATAGGTAACCGTGATTAAACCGGCCCGCCAACCCTCCGGCCTAATCGAAGGAAAAATTGAAGCCAATGGTCATCATGCATTCAACCAAACCCAGCAACTTCAACCCATTATGATCACGATCATGTTTATTCCCATGTTGGCCGCGGCGGGCTACTCCATACTATATCTCCTCTTCGGCGGCGGATTGTTCGGCGCTGTCGTCATTTTCTTCATCGCGAAAATGCTCGGCAAGTGAGTTGCGCCAGGACAGCTTGCAAAAAGTCTTCCGTCTCCAGGCATATTGACATTAAGCGAATGCCACTCACTCTCCCCGCTTCAACAACAATTCAACATACGGCAAGTCCGCCGGCACTGTTACCTTTGGATTCGGCGTGACACTCGCCACCAATTTCACCGGCTGCCCAATCAATTCACACGCCGCCGTATCGTCGGTGACCTGCAATCCCCGCTCCCGCACCAACCCCAACGCGCGCCGGATGACCTCCACTCGAAACGCCTGCGGTGTTTGCACCGCCCAAAGCCGCGAGCGATCCAGCGTTCGCTCCACCACCTTGCCATCAATCGATTCCTTGATCGTATCCGTGACCGGCTGCGCCGCCACCGCCGCTCCCACGCCCCGGGCCGCCGCAATGGTCGCGGCAATGATCGTCTCGCTCGTGCAAGGCCGCGCGCCATCATGGATGGCCACAATTTCCGTGGCTGCCTTTAGCGCCTGCAAGCCGTTCCAAACCGAGTCCTGCCGTTCCGCCCCGCCCACCACCAGCCGAAATGGTTTGTCGAGCGCATACTGCGCCGCCAATTCCTCAAACGCAGTTTGCATCCCTTCCCGTACCACCAACACAATTTCATCCACGCACGCCACCTCGGCATAACACTGCCACGTATGCGCCACCACGGGCCGGCCCGCGACCTCAAGGAATAACTTGTCAATGTTCGGCCCCATGCGGGTGCCTTTGCCGGCTGCGACGATGATGGCGGAAACCATGAAGTTGATTTACCCAGTTGTCGCCTGCGAGTCGAGTCAAACCGTGCACCCACTCTCAATGCAGCATCGGCACCGGGTTCGGCTCGCGGATGAGCTTCGCATCCAAATCGAGGTAAAAATCCATGCGCCGATCTGACTCGGCCTCATCAATGCCCCGCGCCATCCGCACATAGGTCGCGTAATGATTGCCCTCCGATTCCACCAGGCTGCCGTAAAATTGGGCCAGCTCCGCATCAATGCCCGCCAACCCCGTCGCCAAAAGTTGAAACTTCTCGCAACTCCGCCCTTCAATCAACGCAAAGCAAATCAGATGATCAATGGCCTGATGCCGCTGCCCATTGCGAATGGAACGCATCAAGCCCGCAATCCACGGACTCGGAAACGGCTGCCCGAACGGAATGCCCCGTTGCTTCAACAAGCCCAGCACCAATTGAAAATGTTGCAGCTCCTCAATGGCAATGGCGTTCAGTTCCTCCACACGCGGGTAGAGATCGCGATACTTCTCCAAATTCATCGCCGACGTCGCCGCCTTGCGCTCCAGATGAGCGTGGTCCACCAAAACCGCCGGCAAATTCGCCAGCACTTTGGGCAGCCAATCCGCCGAGACCTTTTCTCGAAATAACAGCATCCAGAACTTTTAACGCCCGCCGCCCCTCCCGCAAGCGTGAATTTTTTCCAATCGTCGTCGTCCTCGTCCTCGTCGTCGATCCCCTGCCCGCCGTATGCCCGGCGATGGCAGATCGTCGATCCCTTCCCCCCAAACTTTGGGACATTACCAATCCATTCCGCTCCCCTCCCACAAACCAGCATTTAAGATTGCAATTTTCCCCTGACGGTCTTGGATGGATGCATGTTTTCTTACATCGCCCTGCAAAAGGACAAAACTTGGCAACCCGGCCCCTACCCCGGCGTGGATTTGCTCGTGCTGCGCAAAGATGAAAAGACTGGCGGCGTTACCGTCCTGCGCAAGTTTGCCGCGGGCGTCACCGTCCCCGCGCACATCCATCCCCTCGCCAACGAATCGGTTTATATTCTTTCCGGTGAATGGGAGGAATCCGGCGTCACTTATCAGCCCGGCGCTTTTTTCTTCGCCCCGCGCGGGGAACGCCATGGTCCGCATGTCGCCCGCACAGAGGTCATCAGCCTCACCATGTTTGACGGACCGCTGACAGTGGAATCCTAGTCAAAGAATTCTCCTACAGGCTCTCCAAAATCGCCACCGCGCTCGCATGCTGCTGTGTGTGACTCAAGCTGATCAACACCACGCGGCCACCGCGTTGCTCCAGCAGTTTTTGCCCGTCCCCGTGCAACACCACGTACGGCTCCCCCGTCTCCCGCCGGACCACTTCCATATCCTGCCACCCCAACTGCGCGCCAATCCCCGTCCCAAAAGCCTTGGATATCGCCTCCTTCGCCGCAAACCGCGCCGCCAGAAATGGCGCCGGCGTTTTGTGGGAAAGACAATAGGCAATCTCATTCTCGTGCAGAATGCGCTTGAGAAATCGTTCGCCAAATTTCTCATACGAAGCCGCAATGCGCGCCACCTCAATGATATCAATGCCAACGCCTAAAATCATGTTTCGCCTTTGCACTCGGCCCGCTTCCGGACGTCAGCCTCGGTAACCTTCCATCAATCGGAGCATTTCCTGAACCGCTGTTGACAATCCAGTCGTGATGGACCGGCTGATAATGCTGTGTCCGATGTTCAACTCCACCAGATGCGGCACCACATGCAGCACCGCAAGATTTTGATAATTCAATCCATGCCCGGCATTGACCTTGAGCCCGAGTCCATGCGCCTGTTTGGCGGCAGCCACCAGCCTTTCCAGTTCCACATTCCGTGCCTGCTTCTGATTGAAATGCTCCGCGAAAGCGCCCGTGTGCAATTCCACAAACTGACTGCCCACCTTGGCGGACGCCTCCACCTGCGCCGGATCCGGTGCGATGAACAGGCTTACCTCAATGCCCCCGTCCTTCATCCGCTGGCACGTCTCCGTCAGCGATTCCAGATTACCCGCCACATCCAACCCGCCTTCCGTCGTGACTTCCTGCCGCCGCTCCGGCACGAGACAAACAATTTCCGGCTTCAACTTCAGCGCAATCGCCACAATCTCCGGCGCATTGGCCATTTCCAGATTAAGCCGGGTTTTAATCCTTTCGCGCAACTGCCAGACATCCCGGTCCTGAATATGACGCCGGTCTTCGCGCAAATGCGCCGTGATGCCATGTGCCCCCGCCGTCTCACAAATCAACGCGGCCGCCACGGGATCAGGCTCACCTGCTTCCCGTCCGCGATACCGTGCCTCGCGCAACGTGGCGACATGATCAATATTAACTCCCAGCTTAAGCATAAAAAACTTCCTTACTTTGCCCCTGCTGCGTTCGTGGGTGTGCCCGAAACTGAGGACACGGGTGGTTGATTCGGCTCACTTTCCGCGACCTCGTGCTGCCCCGCCAGCTCCAACCACCGCGTCAGCAGGACCAACTCCAATGACGTCAAACCCAGCGGCGACTTTCGAACGATCGTCATTTCGTTGGGAGCATTAATCGACGCCTCCGTCGTGCTGTTCCCCAACCGCGTCCGCAGGGCAGTAAGCCATCTTTGCGTCGGAGCCTCGGCGGTGGGAAAAAATTTATTATTTAAGAGACAATAAAGCATGTTGAGATTTCGCCAACGATTAAGACGCTCGCTCACAATTTCCCAATCATAATATACCATGTCTGGATGGCTGGCCACCTCGCGCACCAACTCCTGCGAGAGCGGCTCCGTACTGGGCACGCTGGGAAAAAGTTGGACCGTGATATATTCCCCGTTCGTCCCGCTGGCCGCGCTGACGCTCGGCGCAGCCATCGGCGGCAACCCCTTCCATTCGACGCTTGTGTGAGTCGTGTTCCATTGCAATTGCCCCAAATCCGTGCCGTGCAAATTGGTGTTTGCCAACGCAATCAACCGCGAACCGTATTGTTCCAGAAAATTGGTCCCGTTCTCCACCGATGCCGCCAGGTGGTTGTCCAAAAGAATATCCGCCATCGCCCAGGAATAAAGCTGATCGGGCACCGGCTCCACCTTTAGCTTTTTGAGCAGTTCAATTTTTTTCAGCCAGGGCGCCACACCCCGCATGGCGGTGAAGCTGATGATTGGATCATGGACGAGGTTGGTGGGGATGTTCCATCCGGAATACTTTGCGTTCAACGGTTCGGAGAATTGCAGCACCGCTTTCGTCCGGACATCGTTGGCCTTCAGCCCCAGCGTCAGTTGCGCCCTTGCCAATTTGCAATCTGCCGGCAGCAACTCGTGCGCGCGCAACGCCGCCCCATCCACCCACGCTTCCAGCCAATAATCCCTCGCCGCTTCCACCGGCCGACCCGTAGTCTTGATCCGTTGAATCATTGCCGTCTCACCGGGAATAATTTTTTCTCCCCAGCCGAGCACCACCCAGTCGCCCACCCGAATCAACTGAACCACATTAGGCTCCTGATGCTTCATTAATTCCCATCCCTTAAAACCCTCAACTTTGATTTCCGCAACCGGCAATCCGCTCCACGCCGTCAGCACGATGGCAAGGTTGGTGCGCCACAACTCCGCGTGCGCTGCATCCAAATGCACGGCAAGCAGCAGGTCCGGCAACGGTTTGGCCGCCCCCCGCAACTCCGCATAAACTTCATTGTGCAGCAAATCCTCCAGCAATGGACGAATGCGGTTGACCTGGTCAGTTGCTCCTGCCTTGGCCTTCTTTTTAAGAATGTGATACGGTGCGGCCGCCAGCGTCTGCAGCAACTCCGCCTGTAAGTGGGCCGTTTCCGGCAGCGCGGCAATTTCATTCAGCTTCGCTGCCGCGTTGGTGTCCGCGAGCAGTTGCGTTGTCCCAATGAAATGAATTCGGCCAATGAGATTCGCGTCCGCCTTTAAATCGGCGTCCGTCGTCGCAGCAAAGCTTCCCGCTTCGCCTGCCATCCATCCCATGCCCGCCGCGAGCAGGCCCACTAGCATCCAAATAATACGCATAGAAACACTTTTCTTTGCCAGAAATGCGCGCCGTTGGCAATTTGATTTGGAATATCGTTGCGAACCACGGGGAAACCTTGCTTTGATGCGCCGTGCGCAAATCGCGTTCGTTCCTGCTTTATTGGCTGCCGGTGCTCGTCTGGATGGTGCTGATTTTCAGCGCGTCGGGCGACAAGGCCTCCTTTCAACGCTCCTCCCGGTTCATCGTCCCTTTCCTGCACTGGCTCTTTCCCGGTTTATCGGATGACCACGCGTTCGCCGTCGTCCTCGCCGTGCGTAAGTGTGCTCACCTGAGCGAATATGCCCTCCTCGCCTGGTTGGTCTGGCGCGCCCGCCGCAAACCGGTTCCGCGCGACACCCGCCCTTGGCGCTGGTCGGAAGCCGGTGAAGTCCTCTGGGTTGCCGCCCTCTACGCCGCCACCGATGAATTTCACCAGACTTTCATCCCCAACCGCGAAGGTTGCCTGCGCGATGTCCTCATCGACACCACCGGCGCGGTCGCCGGCCTGCTCCTGCTCTGGCTGCTCGGCCGCTGGCGAAAGTTGTGGTGAACTGAAACCAGCTGTTTCGATTCACCCTCAACAGCACGTCGGCTAGAAACTCAACCCCACTCCCACACTGACATTGTGCGACAGAAAATTCTCGCGTCCCAATTGCCCGTCATAAGCCACAAAGGTCGAAACCCGCCGCGACCACCGCACATTCACGCCCGCGGTTAAAGCCAGGCTGTCCCGTCCAACTTCCGGCGAATCCACCTGGAACACCGTTCCCGCACCCGTCGCGAATTGCGCCGTGGTTGCCCGGCTCGTGTCCAGGAATTCATGCTGCCACGCCAGCCCCAATTCGGGCCGCACCTTGAATTTGCCCGCGTCCAAATCATAAGCCAGATGCCAGCCAAGCTGCGTCCGCAATGAGTGGCTGTCATTATGCAAAATGTGCAACGGTGCCATTGAACCCGCCTCGGTGAATTCATCGATCGACACAATATTATATTGCAACGATCCATTCGGCCCAAACGTCCACCGGTCATAATTCACATCCGAACCCAATCCCAGCAACCCGTCAAACTCCGCTCCCTGGGTGTCTCCCACCGCAAAGCCGCCCAACGCCGCGCGCCGCGTGGTGTAAGAGTTGTATCCCGCGCCCAACGCCGCATCCAAATAGCAACCCTCGTCAAACCACGTCGCATACGCTCCGAATTTCCCGCCATCCACCTGCACCGTGCCGTTATTGATCAGGTTGGCCCGCGTTCCCACATAACCCGCCGTCAAGCCCCACGAAAGCGTGTCGCTCACCGCGTGGTCCGCTCCCAGTGTGATGCCGGAACTGTGTATGGTATAGCCCGCCGCGTTGCCTCGCGTTCCCACGTCAACAAATTCCCCATTGCCCGCCGCAAAAGCATTCCAAGAATTGGGTTCCGCGATGCGCTCGTTGCCCATCAAGTCGATCTTTTGATCGCAGCGGCCAAAATCCGTGCCGTCGAAATCAAATTTCATTCCATGTTGGTCGAGTAGGGACAAGCCCGAGTTCGCATCCGCGGTGCCCGCGCGAATATCCTTCATGCGCCGTTGCAGGTTTTGATCGGTCGCATCCGCCGCGCCAATGGCCGTGTCATACATCGCCCCCAGTTCCTCGGGCGATATCAATTCATACTGGGTCGCGATGTTCGTCCCGGGAATCGTGTTCAAAAATGCAATCAACGCCGCCTCGCTCGGGTCCTCGGACACGGAATCCAACGCCAGCGTCAGCGCCTGTTGATTGGCCGTGTGGGCGAACTGCGTAAAGGTGTCCTGCAACGTCCGCACCACCACGTTGTTCGAGCCGTAAATAATCTTCATCTGCAACGCGTAGTTGCCCTTCAACGGATCATCCAGCGCGGCGTACGCCCCGCTCACGCCCTGGTCCGCGGTCAACACGGTGAATTCATCCCGCTTCTTTGGCAGAAAGTCATTGAACCTGAGCACGGTCAGCCGCCCATCCAGCGCGCTCGTGCCGCTCACCACCAGTTGATCGTACGATGACGTCGAGTTCAGCTTCGCGACCATCACCCCGTTGCTGGTCTGGAGAAAATTGCCGCCGAGCGCCGTAGTCTGAATCGTCCCCGCGCCGCCGGGCGTAAGCATCCCTTCATTCGACAGCGTGTTCCCATCGCCAAGCTGGATCGTCGCGCCCGAAATAAGCAACCCGCCCACTTTGTTATTCAATGCGTTGCCGCCGCCGCCCAAATCAGCCGTGCCAACCAACGTCCCGTAATTATTAATGGTTTCATTGCCGCCCGTTCCCGCAATCGCCATCCCTGTCAAACCACCCAACGCCATAACGGTCCCGCGATTATCCAAAGTATTATTCACGCCATCCAGAAAGCGCACGCCCGCTGCCTGCCCGGAACCGCCTTGCACCACGCTGTTGCTGGCAATGCTGATCGAAATATCCCCATTGAGCGGAGTCACCACCGTCGCTCCGCCGCCGCTCTGCGCCATGATCCCGTCCGAGTTCAAGCCTAGTGCTGTAATCGAACCCGTCAGTGTAATGCTGACCGTGCCGCCCACGCCGTTACTGCCTCCCGCGCTTTGCGCGTAGATGCCGTGCGAGTTCGAACCGAGCGTAGTGATGTTGCCAGCGTGATTGATGATGACATCGCCGCCGGACCCGGACCCGCCCACACTGCCCGCCAGGTTAAGTAGCGAATTCAATTCACCCGCCGGTGAGGTTGGATCAAGTCCCGAATTGACCAGACCGCCGCCACCACCCACGCTCTGTGCAAAAATACCGCTGGCGCCATTGCTGACGGTGATGATGTCTCCCGTGCTCTTCACCGTGACCTTGCCGCCATTGCCGCCGTTTTGTCCGTCATTGCCGGTGGCAAGGTGAATAATTTCCAGAACGCCTTGACTCGTCAGGCCTGAGTCGGTAAATCCGGCCGTGCCGCCACCGCCACCCACGCTCTGCGCAAAAATACCCGAAGCCCCCGCCCCCAGCGTCGTCACGTTGCCATGGATGGTCACATTCACATCTCCGCCGTCTCCGGAAGCGCCACCCTGACCGCCCAGTCCGATGCTGTTGGTTTGGCCAATCACGCCGTTGCCGCCAATGCCGCCACCGCCGCCCACACTCTGCGCCATCACGCCGTACGCTCCATCCCCGAGCGTGGTAATATTGCCGGTATTATCGACATCCACTTCTTTGCCATTGCCGCTGCTGCCACCCTGGCCGCCGACAATGAGTTGATACTGCTTCGTATTGGTGGCGAGAAATCTCGAAACCAAATTACTTCCCAACGAATTGGGGATCAGATCGGCCACTCCCGTGTGTCCATCGCCGCCCGACCCGCCGCCGCCGCCAATGCTTTGTGCAAATATGCCGAACGCCCCACCGCCCCGGGTCATGATGTCGCCGATATTCGTGACCGCCACCGTGCCCCCCTCGCTCGCGCCGCCGCCATTGCCGCCGACGCTAATATTTATGGCCGTGCTGTTGTTGGTTAACTTGTTGGTCTGGCCAGTACCACCAGATATGAACAGCGACATCGACCTCGCTCCTCCACCATCACCGCCGCCACCGCCGATGCTCTGCGCGAGAATGCCGTAGGACCCGTCGCCGGAAGTATCGATGCCACCTGCGTGATTAACCATGACCGCTCCGCCATCGTTTCCATTGCCACCTTCGCCACCAATGGCAAGCGCCAGCGAACGATTCGTCCCTTTCGATGATCCGAGCACCGCGTTCGCCGACAGGCTGAACCCGCCCGCACCGCCGCCCCCGCCAACGCTCTGCGCAAAAATTCCATAAGCATCCTGTCCCTTCGTCATGATGTCGTTGGTCGCGTTAACATGAACCGCGCTGCCAATGCCACCCGCACCGCCCGTCCCGCCTATACTAACCGACACTTGCGCCACCGCGCTGGTCCCGCCAATCCCCAGGTTCAACGCCATGGCCAACCCGCCATTACCACCGCCCCCACCCACACTCTGCGCTTCGAGGCCATGCGAGGAATCGCCGTACGTCAGAATGCTCCCGGTGGTCGCCACATTCACAATTCCAGCATCACCACCAGTTCCACCATTACCGCCCACCGCCACGGAAATATTCTTGGACCCGGCCCTCTCCACTGATCCCGCAAAGGCCATGCCGCCATCACCACCACCACCACCAATGCTCTGCGCCAATATGCCGATGGAACTATTCGTGTGCGTGATGATCGTGGCGCTGTTGAGGACATCGACATTGCCTCCCAGGTTGCCTTCGCCGCCGGTCCCGCCGATGCTGATGGCCAATTGTTTTGCATTGGTGCTCGAAGACAAATCGCCGGCTGCGCTGAATCCACCCTCGCCACCGCCACCGCCGACACTTTGCGCGAAGATGCCGTGCGAATTCGTGCCAAAGGTTTCGATGATGTTCCGGTTATCCACAAAAACTGCGGAGGCTACTCCACCCGTGCCGCCGTTGCCGCCAATCGCCACCGACAAATTGACATTCTTCTGTCCCGTGCCGAACGCGAGCGCCATGCCAAACCCTCCATCACCGCCACCGCCGCCAACACTCTGGGCGTAAATGCCCGTGGCGGAATCGCCCAGCGTCAACAGCCGCCCATAATTGGTAACATTCACGCTGCTCGCGGCGCCGCCTGTGCCCCCGTTGCCACCCACGGCCACGGCTGCACTTTTACTGTCGCCCGTCCCGCCGCGCAGGCTGCCGGCAAATCCGCCCGCGCCGCCGCCCCCGCCGATGCTCTGTGCCAAAATCGCATGCGAACCTTTATTGGTGGTCGTAATCATCCCGCTGTTGGTCAACACCACGCTGCCGCCATCAACACCCGCACCACCCGCACCGCCGATCGCCACCGCTACTCCCGAACTGTCCTGCGAAAGTTGGCCGGCGATGCTGAAACCACCCGACCCGCCGCCGCCGCCCACGCTCTGCGCCATGATTCCGTAAGAGGATTCGCCACCGGTAAAAATGTTCCCCGCATTGTTGACCGTGACCGCGCCGCCAAATTTGCCGTCGCCCCCATTGCCACCCATGCTAAAACTCGCGCCCGCTCCCTTGCCGACTTCACCCGCGATGCTGAACCCGCCATCGCCGCCGCCGCCGCCGATGCTCTGTGCCAGGAGTCCGTAGGCATGATTTCCCGCCGTGAAAATATCACCGATGTTGGTGGCATTCACCGCACCGGCGCTCCCGCCGGAAGCGCCCGACCCGCCCAGGCTCAAAGCCGCGCCGGCTCCTTGGCTGCCGGTTGCCGCAATGCTAAATCCGCCCGACCCGCCGCCGCCGCCCACGCTCTGCGCAAAAATTCCGTGCGCATCTTCGCCGTGCGTTGAAATTATACCGGAACTGAACAGGGACACCGCGCCCGCCGAACCGCCGCCAGAGCCGGAACCGCCCAAACTCAAGCCGAGTGACGGACTTTTGCCAAACGATGCGGCCACGCTAAACCCGCCGTCACCACCGCCACCGCCAATGCTCTGCGCCAGGATCCCGTAAGAATGAGTGCCAAACGTGGTGATGTCGCCTGTGCTAAAAACCGACACGTTATCGGAATTGCCGCCCGGGGCGCCGCTCCCGCCAAAGCCGACCGCCAACGAACTGCTGGTGCTGAATCCGCCGGCAACGCTGAATCCGCCCGACCCGCCGCCGCCGCCCACGCTCTGCGCCATGATCCCGTGCGAGTCGTTGCGTTCCGTTGTAATCTTGCTGGTGCTAATCACACTGACGGCGCTGCTCACTCCGCCAATTGCACCGCTCCCGCCAAAACTCAAGGGCACCGCCGGGCCTGTTCCAAAAGCCCCGGCAATCGCAAACCCGCCATCACCACCGCCACCGCCAATGCTCTGCGCGAGGAGCCCATAGGAATGTTCGCCGAACGTGTGGATTTCGCCCGTGCTGGTAAGGTCAACCCGGCCACCGTTGCCGCCGCCGCCACCCGCGCCGCCGATGCTCAACGCCAACGCCGGTCCCGTCCCGCCGCTGGCCGCAATGCTGAATCCGCCATCGCCACCGCCGCCACCCACGCTCTGCGCAAAAATCCCGTGCGCATTCTGACCAATCGTCGTGATCGCGCTGCCGCTGCTTACCAAAACATTGCTGCCGTTGCCCCCGTCACCGCCGTTGCCCCCGATGGCAATGGAAACCGAAAACCCATCACCGACCGCGCCGGCAAACGCATACCCGCCGCTGCCACCACCGCCACCCACGCTCTGCGCAAAAATTCCCTGCGAGCGATCTCCAAATGTCAGAATGGTATTGGTGCCGCTGACCACGGTTACCACGTCGGAGCTTCCGCCCTTGCCGCCTGTGCCGCCAATGGCCAGGCTGCCAAACAGCCCCGCTGCCGCGCTGTTGCCGCCATTGCCGCCGCCGCCGCCCACGCTCTGCGCCACGATGGCGCTGGCATCGGCTTCCGTGCTCTCAAGGTTGCCGCTGTTGTTGACGATGACCTTCTTGCCATCGCCGCCGCCGCCGCCATTGCCACCAACCGCAAACCAACCGCCGGCCGACCCGCCGTTGCCGCCACCGCCGCCCACGCTCTGCGCAAAGATCGACTCAGCCCGGGAAAAAATGTCGCCGCTGTTCGTGACAATCACGATGCTGCCGCCGCTGGTGCCGCTCCCGCTACCACCCACGGATCCAATTCCGCCCGCACTTCCGCCATCACCGCCACCGCCGCCAACGCTCTGGGCAAAAATGCCGCGGGATTTTGCGCCAATCGCTTGCAAGTGACCGGAATTGTTCACCGTTACCGCGCCGCCATCACCGCCAGCATTGCCATCGCCACCCACTGCCACCAATCCATGCCCGCTGCCGGCACTCCCGCCGCCGCCGCCGATGCTTTCCGCAAAGATGGCATGCGATAAAACACCCAAGGTATCGATGATTCCGCTGTTATTGACCGTCACCGTGCCGCCTTTGCCGGCGCTGCCGCCATTGCCACCCTCGGCATAAAAAAGTCCAAACGGAGTATCACCACCGCTGCCCGCAAAGCCCCCTACGCTCTCCGCAAATATTCCGTGCGAAACGTCTCCCACGGTAAAAATCGTTCCGGCGCTGTTCACCGTCACCCGGCCACCATCTCCCGTGCCGCCGCCGGATCCGCCGCTGCCTTCAAAAAATCCGCCGGAACCGCCACCACCGCCGGAACCACCCACGCTGACCGCGGCGATGCCGTGCGAATTTGTCCCGGAGGTCGTAATCCCCCAATTGCCATCCACCAGCACGTCGGCGGCGCGACCGCCAGTCGCACCGGAGCCGCCGCTGCCGCCCAAACCCGCGTCGCCGCCTCCGCCGCCGTTGCCTGCCTGGCTGATGGCGAAGATGCCGTCCGAGTTATCCTGCCGGGTCGTAATATTGCCGCTCCCATGTACCGTCACATTGGTGCTGTTCCCGCCGGGATTACCATCACTGCCTCCCCCAAACGTGCCACCGCCACCGCTGCTCCCCTGCCCACCCTGGCTCAGCGCAAAGATGCCGTGCGAGTTTACGTTCCATGTATGTATATCTCCGGTGCTCAATACATCGACCAAACCACCGTTGCCGTTCACACCGCCCAAACTTTCCGCCGCTATGCCGTGTGAATTGACGCCAAGAGTGGTGATATTCGCGCTGTTCGCCACATTAACGCTCCCGCCATCCCCATAAGTAAACGGGATGCTAATCCCAAAAAAATTAAAGGTGATGCCTCCATAAACGCTCTCGGCCAAAATTCCGTGCGCGGCGGTTCCGCTCGTGGTGATGCTCCCCGCGCTGTTGACAATCATGCTCCCGCCGCGAACCACGCTCGCCGTGTACGCCGGACCGTTCGAACCGGTGTTGCCGTATTGAATCCGGTTGGTCGTAAAACTGATGTTCGTCGTGATGGTCGAATTCAGGTTGGTGACGAAAACGGTGTTGGTGGTAATCGAAGCAATGACGTTGGTTGCCAATTCAAAGCTGCCGCCGCTGCCGCCTTCGCTCCGCGCGTGGATGCCGTAGGCATTGTCGCCCGAGACACTGATGTTCTTGCTGCCATCAAAGTTAAACGAAAGAAAGCCGCCGTCGGTTACCTTCACATTGATGCCAGTCACGCCCTGGACGGGCGCGATGCCCGTGCTCAGATCGAGGACGTTCACTGTGTGCGGCGCCGCTGGCACCAACACGTCCACGCCCAGCGACTGATCATTCGTGTAATTGATCGAGCCGCCGCTTAACCCCGGCAAAGTGTTGGCCGCCGCCGTTGGTCGGCTGTCGGCCATGGCCAGAATTCCGATGGCGGCAAAACATAAAAATCGCGCGGCAATCTTGCCGCGTGTGATAAATTTTCCAGGGTGAATGAGGCTAACTTCTTTGATGGTCGTCATGGCAAAACCTTAGCTGATTTAGGCACCAACACTTTTTTCCAACGCGTTCGTCTGATTTTTTATTGAAAACGGGATGTGCTAATGCAGGGAGGTTGACAACTCACAATGCTCCTGAAAATACAAACCAGTACATGCGACGGCGCAATCATCTGAAGCACCCAGAACAGTATCGACTCTAGGATTCAGATTTCCGGAAGCAAGGCCAAAAATACCCTACACCAAGTCCGTAAACGTACTTACAGCACCTAACAAAATACGATTGCGCCCTCACCGGATAATTTGCCAACCATTGTCTCCCTCGCCCCGCCCAATTGCAATGCAGTTGGCTCCAATGAATCCACTCCAAACACCCGCACAATTTGCTTTTTAAATTTGCCGCGCACATTACTGTGCCCGCGTGCAACCACTGTTCCCAGCCGGGTTGTTGCGCCGGCAATTACAAGGATCTCCCGCTGCATGAAGCGGCCACTCGTCTTTGTGACATTGCTTTACGTTGCCGGCATCCTGCTGGCCCGTTGGATGCCGCCGCTGCCCTTGTTGTTCGGCGCCGCCTTTGCCTTGCTCCTGCCTGCGTTGTGCTGGACGCGCGCCCGCCCCGTGCTGCTTTGCCTGCTCTGTGTGCTGGCCGGCTGGATCAACCTCGCCCAGCGCGTGGCGATTCTTTCGCCCAATGATCTGCGCAACCTCGTCTCCCCAGCGGGCAACATCGTCACTGTCCGCGGCCGCTTGCTGGAAACTCCGCAACGACGCAGCCACATAAAGGATGGCCGTCTGATCGAATCGACGCTCGCGCAGCTTGAAGTAACTGACCTCAGCTTCGAAGGACACCCATGGCAGCCCGCCGCTGGCCGTATTGTCACCACCACGCGCGGCCTGCTGCCTGAAAAATTCTTTAAAGCCCAAACCGTCGTGATCAACGGCGTGCTGGACCCACCCACCCCGCCGGTGGCAGAAGGACTCTTCGATTACCCCGCCTACCTGGAACACCTCGGCATTTATTATTCCTTAAGTGTGGAGTCGCCGCCGGCCTGGAAAATCATTTCCTCCCCGGCCCAACCTCCCTTGGCCGATCGATTTTGCGCCTGGTCGAGAAGCGCCCTCGCGCGCGGCTTGCCGGTGGAGGATGAAACGTTGCAACTGGAATGGGCCCTGACCCTCGGTTGGAAACCCGCCCTCACCGAGCAGGTCTCCGAGCCGTTTGTCCGCGCCGCCACCTACCATATCTTTGCCGTCGACGGCTTGCGCATCGCCATTATTGCCGCAATCCTCATGCACCTGCTCCGGGTATCGGGCGTGCCCCGCGTCTGGTGCGGCATCGTTACCATTCCCTTCATCTTGTTTTATGCCGCGCTGACCGGCTGGCCCGCCTCGGCCATTCGCGCTATCGTGATGGTCATCGTGGTTTTTGTCGGATGGGCATTGAAACGCCCGAGCGATCTGATCAACTCGCTCTTTGCCGCGGCCATTATCATTCTGGTATGGGAACCCCGCGAATTATTTCAAGCCGGCTTTCAGCTCTCCTTCTTTGTGGTCTTCTGCATCGTCTTGATCCGTCCCGCCTTCGATAAATTGGGTAAAATGATATTTCGGGCTGAACCCTTTCTGCCCGATGAATTGCGACCGCGTTGGCAAAAAGTCCTGCGTACTCCAACGCTTTGGCTGCTGGATCTCTTTCTCGCTTCAGTTGCGGCTTGGCTCGGTTCCATCCCGCTGGTCGCTTATTATTTTCATCTGGTCACACCCCTGAGCGGCCCCGCCAACGTCCTCGCCATTCCCCTCTGCATCCTCGTGCTGATCGCAAACCTCTCTAGCTTGCTCCTGGCCGGCTGGTTCCCCTTCGCCTCCGAAATCTTCAACCATGCCGGCTGGGCGATGATGAAATCCATCCAAGCCACCAGCCATTGGTCCGCCAACTGGCCAGGCGCCTATTTTTATCTCCCCATGCCGAGCCTCTTCACGCTGGCTCTCTACTACCTGATTTTGCTCACCGTCCTCACGGGCTGGCTGTTCAGGGAGAAATGGCGCAAATGCAAAATCATCAGCCTCTCGCTGCTCATCCTGGTCTGGTGCGTCCAGTGGCTGGCGCAGCGTCCCGTCACACAATTGACCTTCCTGCCGCTCTACGGCGGTCACGCCATTCATGTCCAATCGCCCGGTGCTCGTAACGAATGGCTTATCGACTGCGGCAACGAATCCTCCGTGGACACCGTGGTAAAGCCATTTTTGCGCGCGCAAGGCGTGAACCGTCTGCCGCATTTCATCCTCACCCATGGCGCGGCCAGCTATACCGACGGTGCCAGCTTGGTGTGCGAACTCTTCGCCCCACGGAGCATCTTCACCAGCCCCATCAATTTCCGCTCGCCCGCGTATAAGGATTTTCAGGCGCTTTTGAAAACAAACCAGTTTCGCGCGGAATTAAAAAACTCGCTCCAATCCGGAGATCAATTCGGCCCATGGACCGTTCTGCACCCAAACGCCACGAATAATTTTCCCCGCGGTGAGGACAATGCCCTCATCTTGCGCGCGGAAATCAACGGCACCCGCATTCTGCTGCTCTCCAGCCTTGGCCAACCCGGACAGCGCGCCTTGCTGGACCACACGAATAACAACCTTCGGGCGGACATCGTCGTGGCCGGTATTCCCGACGTCAGCGAACCGTTGGGTGACAATCTCCTCAACGCCATCCAGCCGCGCGTCATCATTATTGCCGACTCCGCACAACCTGCGCCCAAAAGAGCCAGTGCCCGGTTGCGAGCGCGCTTGGAGCAGAGAAAAATCCCGGTCATTTACGAGAGCCTCGCCCGTGCGGTGACCTTGGAGGTTCGGCCCGGCCGCTGGGATTTGCGTGCGATGGACGGCACGCGCCTCTCCAGTGCGCCCAGCACCCCCACACCCTGATTCATCGTACTGCTTGCTTGGGGCATAAGCGCGCGGAAAAGCATGTTTCCACCCGATATCCGCGCACGCCGCGAGTCGTATGTTGTAAAATAACGGTTGCCAGGCAACCAATACGGAGGTCTCCATGCCGACAGTCCGGGAAAAATCAAAATCGCGTGCCGCCGTCACCGGGAATCGCGGCAAAAAGGTGGTCAAATCCTGCACGATCAACAAAACCCCCGAGGAATTATTTCGTTTCTGGCGGCGGCTGGAGAATCTTCCCCGGTTTGCCAGTCATCTTATCTCGGTGACCGAAAATTCCAGCGGACTTTCACGTTGGGTCGCGAGATCGCCGGCTGGAAACACGGTGGAGTGGGACGCCATTATTATTAACGAACACGAAAACAGCATGATCGCCTGGGAAACTGTCCAGGGTTCGGAAATTCAAAATGCCGGCACGGTGCGCTTTGAACCCGCCCCAGCCGGACAAGGCACGGAAGTCACCGTCTCCCTCGAATACGTGCCGCCCGCGGGGAAGCTGGGCGCCGCCATTGCCAAAATCTTTGGCGAGGAACCGGAGCTGCAGGTGGAGGACGATTTGCGCCGTTTTAAGGCACTGATGGAAGCGGGGGAAATCCCCACCATTGAAGGCCAGCCGGTGGGTGGCGATCAAAAGCGCAAAAGGAGAAACCAATGAAAGCCGCCTGCTGGTACGGGACCCGTGATGTCCGGGTCGAGAATGTGCCGGATCCCAGGATCTTAAACCCGCGCGATGCCATCGTAAAAATCACCTCCACGGCCATCTGCGGTTCTGATTTGCATCTCTATAATGGCTATATCCCCAGCATGGAGGAAGGGGACATCCTCGGTCATGAGTTCATGGGCGAAGTGATAGAGGTCGGCAACGGGGTGAAAAATTTGAAGCCGGGCGACCGCGTCGTCGTGCCGTTCGCCATCGCGTGCGGCCGCTGCTTTTATTGCGAGCACCATCTGTTCTCGCTGTGCGATAATTCCAACCCGAACGCCACGATGAACGCCAAGCTCAACGGCTTTTCCGGGGCGGGACTCTTCGGCTATTCCCATCTCTACGGGGGCTATGCCGGCGGCCAGGCCGAATATGCCCGCGTCCCTTTCGCGGACGTCGGCCCCATCAAAATCCCCCAGGGTCTCCCGGATGAATCGGTGCTGTTTCTCTCGGATATTTTTCCCACAGGTTACATGGCGGCGGAGAATTGCGACATCAAGCCGGGCCATGTCGTGGCCATTTGGGGTTGCGGACCGGTCGGACAATTCGCCATTCGCAGCGCCTTCCTGTTGGGAGCCGAAAAAGTCATCGCCATGGATAATGTCCCCGAACGCCTGCGCATGGCCGAGGCCGGCGGAGCCCTGACAATTTCATCAGATGATGATGTGCATGAGATTCTGAAACATATGACCGGTGGCCGGGGCCCGGACGCCTGCATTGATGCCGTCGGCATGGAAGCCCATGGCTCCGCTTACGATGTCATCAAACAATCCGTGCGCCTGGAAACGGACCGTCCCTATGTCTTGCGCCAGGCCATGCGGATTTGCCGCAAAGGCGGGACGCTCTCCGTCCCGGGAGTCTATGCGGGGTTCATTGACAAAATCCCTTTCGGCGCCGCCTTTGCAAGGGGGCTCACGGTAAAAATGGGCCAGACGCATGTGCAACGCTATCTGCGCCCGTTGTTGCAATTAATCCAGGACGGAAAAATTGATCCCTCGTTCGTGATTACGAACCGCGTTGCCCTCGCGGATGCGGCGGATGCCTACGACATTTTTTCCAAGCGGCAGGACGGCTGCATCAAGGTCGTGCTCAAGCCCCAGGAACAACCCGTGCCCCGGCGCGCGGCAAGGGCCGTGGAACGGGATGCGGGTGTGGACAAGTCGGAAGACGAAGTGGCCTTTGGTCTGCCCCGCAGCAAAAGATTGCGCCGCAATTAACCGGCGGTCGCGTCACGCCTTCTTTTTCGTCCAAGTCACTGAAACATAGCGTGCCTGAGGAATCGGGAATTTCTTTACCTCCACCGTCACCGCTTGCGGGCTGTATTCTGCAATAATCGAGTCGGCAATATTAGCCGCGAGCTTCTCAATCAACTTCCAGTTTCGGCCTTCGCCAAATTTCAACAACATTTGAGCTACCTCAAAATAATTGATGGTCTTGGTGATGCGATCACTCACCGCGGCCACGGAGAAATCAAAGGCCATGTCCACCGTCAGCAACAACCGTTGCGGCTGCGCGCGCTCCTCGTCGGTGACGCCCACGCAATAAAAGACTTCCAGATCGACAATCGTAATTTTAGACATGACGGCGCGTACAATGGCTCAACAAACGTGAAACTCAAGCCGGTAAATCAGCAAATTTTCGTTCAACCCTTCCCTCTTTTCGCCACCGCTTCCAACAAAATCCGTGTCGGCTGGTTGATGGACATGGCCAGGGCCTTGGCCACCGCCACCCAGGCAAATTCCCTCGCTTCATCATTCAGTTTTACCTGCGGCGGGCCCACACAGCGGGCCGTGTAGTTCAACAGCACGAAATGAGCATCGCGATAAAACTCCGTTGAATGAATGCAATCCTGGACCAAAACAAATTGGATGTCGTCGATGTCCAGATCGGTTTCCTCTTTGATCTCGCGCCGCAACGCAGCCATGGACTCTTCGCCCCATTTAATCTTCCCGCCGGGAATGCCCCAAAGATTGGACCATTTATGGGTCCGCACCATTAACACTTCCTCCGCCGCGTTAAAGATCAGCGCCCCGACCGTTACCACCGGCATGCGGTTCGCTTCCGCGCCGTTCGCGTGCGGTTTCATTTCGAGCTCGCTGGCTTCGAGGATTTCCCGCAGTTCACCCAGGTGTTCCACGATCAAATCCGGCTCGCTGGCGCGCAATTGTTGCAGCCCGTTATAACCGGTCAGCACCGCGCAGGAATGAACTCCGCCATGTTTTGCGGTATCAATGTCATGCTGCATGTCACCGATGAAAAGGGTTTCCTCCGCCTGCAATTTATTTTCCTCGAGAATGGCATGGATTTTGGCGGTCTTGTCCACCACACCGACATACGGACGCTCCAAAAATTCACCAAAGCCGGTGACCCTGGCCTGGACCGCGAAATGATCCTGATGCACCGTGCTTAGCAAGAAGGTGCGCAACCCCTGTTGCCGGCAGAATTGCAAAAAATCGCGCGCATGCGGCAGTTCCACCACGGAGTCCTGCGCCAGTTTGAAATGCCCGTGAAACCAGACCTCCAGTTGCGGCAACGGAATATGCGGCACGTAGCGATCGTAAAATTTGGTGAATGGCAGGCAAAATTCCGCGCGGAACTGTTCCAACGTCAACTCCTCACGCTGGGCCTGGCTCAGGACATGGTTGGTCGCCTTCCAAACCGCCGGCAAATCGTCCACCAGCGTGCCCGACCAATCAAAGATGATGTTCCGAATCATGAAACCAGTGTAGCCGCCTTTGGCCTTGAGGCAACAGTCGGCATTTTAAATCCAATTATTTTTCCGTCCCACCTTTGCCCAACACCAGCTCGCGTTCACCCGCACCCAACTCCTTCCACTGCCCCATGGCCAGCCCGCCGAGTTCAAAGTTCCCGATGCGCACCCGCACCAACCGCAACGTCGGATGCCCAATCGTCGCCGTCATCCGCCGCACCTGCCGGTTTTTCCCTTCCACCAGTTCCAACCCGATCCATGCCGTTGGAATGCTTTTGCGCTCGCGGATGGACGGCACGCGCGGCGCCATCTCCGGTTGCGGTTCGAGCAGCCACGCATGGCACGGCAATGTCTTCCGATTTTGCACCATAATCCCCTGCTCCATCTGCCGCAGGCTTGCCAATGCCGGAATGTTCTCCACCTGCGCCCAATAAATCCGCCCGTGCGCCTGGCGCGGATGCAGCAAGCGCTCATTCAATTCCGCTTCATCACTCAACAGCAACAACCCTTCCGAATCCGCATCCAACCGGCCAATGGGATAAACCCCTTTGGGCAGGCCAAACTCCGCCAGCGTGCGATTCGGCGAACCATCCGGCGTGAACTGCGAAATCACACCATACGGTTTATGGAACGCAATCAACATGGCGTTAAGAAAAGCCAACCGCGACGGGAAGGCAAGAAGCCAATCGAAGTTTCACGCGGCTACAAACATCAATGCAGTTCAAGGCTCGCATCCAAATGGACAGTCGCGCCGGGCTTGAAACTCGCCATCACGACCTTCTGTCCGTAACGCACTTTGCACGTCTTGCCACCCAAACTTCGGATCGCGGCAGAAACCAGTTTACCGTCGCTCCATTTCTCATCCACCTCGAAGCCGCCACGCGCGCGCAGACCTTTTACCTGCCCCTTCGCCCAGGCTTTGGGCAGCGCGGGCAAAAGTTGAACTTCATCGTTCTGACTTTGCAAAAGCATCTCGGCAATGGCGGTGGTGGCGCCGAAATTTCCGTCGATTTGGAAGGGTGGATGCGCATCGAACAGGTTCGGATAAGTCCCGCCACCATTGCTGTAATCGGTTCCCGTGCCGCCGACTGGCGTGAGTTGGTTGTGCAGCATGAGGTGGGCATGGTCACCGTCCAGCAACCGCGCCCAGAAGTTGATTTTCCAGGCCATCGACCAACCGGTGCCGCCGTCACCGCGAAATTCCAGCGACTTCTTTGCCGCGGCGGCGAGGTCCGGTGTCGTTTGCGGGGAAATCTGATGGCCGGGATGCAGGGCAAATAAATGCGATGCATGCCGGTGCGTGTCCTTCGGGTCGTCCTTGTCTTCCTTCCATTCCTGAAGCTGCCCATATTTGCCGATCTTGGGCCCGGAAAGACGTTCCCGCAATGCGACCAGTTTGGCGCGGAACTCAGCGTCACTGTCCAGCACGGTGCTGGCTGCGATGCAATTCGAGAACAGGTCATATATAATCTCCTGATCCATGGCGCATCCCGCTGCGATGCCCCCATGCTCCGGCGAGGCGCAAGGCGAGGAAACAAGTGTGCCATCCGCATCTTCATAGAGGTGCTCCACCCAGAATTGCGCGGCTTCCTTCATGATGGGGTAGGCACGCTGCTTGAGGTAGTCGCGGTCCTGTGTGAAGGCATAATGCTCCCAGAGATGTTGACAAAGCCAGGCGCCGGCAACGGGAAAAATGCCATAATTCAGATTCGCACCGGGAGCAGTGTAGCCGAATGGATTGGTCGTGAAATGCACCACCCACCCGTTAACGCCGTAACAGGTTTTGGCGGTAACCCGTCCAGGTTTACGCAGGCCGTCGATGAAATCGATCAAAGGCAAGGCGCACTCGGACAGACCCGTCGCTTCCGCCGGCCAATAAATCATCTGGAGGTTGATGTTGTCATGATAATCACTGCTCCACGCGGGTTCGTTCGAATCATTCCAAAGACCTTGCAGGTTGGCCGGCATGCCGCCGGGACGCGACGAACTGATCAACAGGTAACGGCCATATTGAAAAAACAGCGCTTCCATTCCCGGATCGTCCGCGCCTTGGTGATAGGCAATCAATCGTTGGTCGGTCGGCAATTCCGCATTGGCGCTCTTCCCCAGATCCAATTCAACGCGATTAAACAATGACTGGTAATCCTTCCGGTGATTGGCCAGCAGCGCGGCATAAGATTTTTTTGCCGCCGCCTTTAGATTCTTTTGATTGGACGCCTGGTAATCGTTGCCTTTGTAAACCGGATATTGCGGCAGATAATCGGTGGCCGCGGTCATGATGATGGTCACCGCGTCGGCCCCTTTTACCTCGATGGCATCAGCCGTCGCAGCCAGTGAGCCACCCTCCGCCCGGACTTGCGCCAGGCTCTGAAACTCCATGTTGTTGCCGTGAACCTTACCTCGCAGAACCAGCGTATCACCCTTGGCCGTAATGGCGGCACCAGCATGGGGCGATGTGATATGGAAACGAAGATTCATTGCGCCGGGTTTGCTGCAAGTAAATCGCAGCACCATCACCTGGTCGGGAAAGCTGCAGAAATACTCACGGTCATAGGCAATCCCGTTGACATTATAATGCACCCGCGCAATTCCCTGGCTTAAATCCAGTTCGCGCCGATAACCGGAAACTTGCGAAAGATCACCAGGCCCACCCGGAAAATCAATCAGCAGATCGCCAAACGCCTGGTAAGCGCCAAAGGCCTTCATGGTGCCAAATAGATGTTTCGTGATAAGATCGCCGGCCTCCTCCGTTTTACCGTCGCGCAGCAATTTCTGAATCTCCTGCATGTGTTCCGCGCCTCCGGGAAGATTGCCGCCTTTATATCCCGGATCTTCGCCCGGACCGCCGGACCACAGGGTGTTTTCGTTAAACTGCATGCGCTCCTGCGCCAAGCCGCCAAAAAACATCCCGCCGAGACGACCATTGCCAATCGGCAACGCCTCCGTCATCCAGGACTGAGCTGGCTGGTCATAATGAAGCGCCAGATCTGTCGCGTTTGCCGCGCAGGCAAACGCAATGACAACAAGGAGTGATAGCAACGGTCTATTCATAATGTCTGGAACCAAAGGCACTTTATTTCGCGTCCGCTGGCTTCACGACCGGTTTGCCGGCACTTTCCCAGGCTTTCAGTCCGCCTTTGAGATCATAGACCGATTTAAAATCAAATCCGCTCATGGCCTCACAAGCCTTGGCGCTCCGTCCACCCGCCCCGCAATGCACAAGGTAAGGCTGGTTCTTATCCAGTTGTCCCAGCTTGGCCTGAAAATCCTTGTCCTTGAAATCGATGTTCGTTGCCCCCGCAAGATGGCCGGCGGCAAATTCAGCGGGCGTGCGTACATCCAGAATCACCACCTTTTTGTCGGCAATCAATTTTTCCGCTTCGGCCACATCAACGAGCTGATGCGAAGTTTTCTTCTCCACCTGACTCGCGGGCGAGTTGGTTTGCTCCGCGATCACATGGGCACCGGTTCCCCAAACCAGCGCCAATGACAACATCACCGTCCCAAAATGGTTTTTCATGTTCTTCATATCGTACTTTAAGTGACCTATAATTTTTTGATTCTATTTCGGCAGGACAATTTCCACGCTGCCTCCGGCCGGTATGATGCGTTTTATCGCGCGATGATGCGCCGGATAAATGATGACTTTCCGGTCTTTGCCCGCGCGTTCCACCACTACGTCAAAGTCCCGGCCAAAGGCACGCACGGAACGCAAGGCCATGTGGTCCCAGCCATCCGGCAGGCGCGGCGTGCAACGAAACCGATCCAGTCCGGTGGGCAAAATGCCAAACAAACCCTCCGTATAGATGCGCGCATAAAGTCCACTTTCCGCCGCCAGGTGGCGCTGTCCCCCTTCGGGATACGCCTCGACCGCGTACGGAACATGATCTCCCAGCAACCGTCGTTGACTATAAGCCGTGAGATAGCGCATGGCGATCGCCGTCTCGCCCGCCTGGAAAACGCCGCGCAGCCCATAGAGCGTCGAGCGATCCCAGAACGTAAGATCGCCCGCTTGCGTGGCCAAACCATCCGGCGTCCAGAGGCGCGGAGAAAATAACGCGGCAATCGTTCCGTCTCGGCGCTCCATCAAGCCCATGCACAACGGCAGGCAAATCCAGGAGCGCAACACATCGTTGCCATCGTAGTAACGATAAGTTTCAAAACCTTCAACTTTCGCGCCGAAAAAGCGCTCAATCGCCTTGGACAATTCACCGGCGCGCGCATCATAAACTTTTGCCTCGTCCTCCCTGCCCAACGCGCGGCCCAGATCCGCCGCGGAGCGCAGACCGCCGTAGGTCAAACACGCGGTGGAGAGGTTCGCCTTGCCGGCAGGGAACCGGCCTTCGAGTTCATCCTTGTCGGACGCAATCACCCCATCCGGCGTGGTCTGGCGGCGGCAATATTCGAGACACCAACCGATGGCCGGCCAGAGTTCCTCGGCAATCTCTTTATCACCCCGCGCCAGGCAGAAGCGCGCCGCCCCATAAGCATACATGGCCGCATCGCCGCGATCGCCCGCGCCTTCCCAAATGTCCACCCCCTCAGCAACGATGGAAGAGGGTATCCGATAATAATTCGGCCCCATGAAAGGCTGGTAAATGCGGTAGGTGTTCAGTGAGGCGTCGTTGCCGCCGGTGTCACCGAGAAACGGGAAGAATGGTCCGGCATACTCGACATTATCATTGCACCAGGCCGCGGCATAATAAGACAAGCCGCCCGGGCCCAACATCAGGCCGCCGCGCGTGGCATAGATGCTTTCTGCGACCCGCACTTTGGCAAAGTCAAAGGTGCGATTGAGGACTGGATCCGGCGTTTCCAGCCGCAACGCATTCTGGACTGATGCCACAAACGCGCGACGCTTCCCCTCTTCTTCCGCCGCATTGAGCCGCAGCACCGGTTCATTGGCAATGCGTCCGCTGAACGTGACATTGAAGGAGAGCTCCTTGCCCGCTCCCAGGCGAACCGACGCGGGCGCATCATGTCCAACTTCCAAAAGGCAAACACCAAAAGGACCGCGTTCCGTGGCGCTTAACGTGAGTGCATCAATGGCAACCGTAACCGGCGTGGCTCCCGTATTGCGGAGCTTCCAACGGTCAATCGTCGCCCTGCGTTCCGTCGTTGGGAAAACGATGCGTTCGACCTGAATTTTCGGGCCAGCCTGGCCGCGAATGGTCAGGGTGCCATCCAGAGTGATGGACTGCACTTTTACCGGCCCCAGAGACTGGCCATCCACCGTAATGACAGGCTCAGCCTCCGCCGCATATTTATGGATGATACTGCCATGTGTGTCGTTGGGAAATTTGCGCAAGGTCGGCCAAACAATGCTCCGGCTCACCGTGAGCGCGCCATTGGTATCGACTTCGTAGTTGAACACCTGCGACACCAACCGCCCGCTTTGCTCAATGAAATCCTTGTGCGGCAAATTGGCATCGGCCGCGACCTTCCAGACGATGGAGCGACGGTCGCCCAATGCCCAACGGTCTGACGGGGGCGTGTCGGTCTCGGCGGCAAACAATGGCGTAGCGGCGAGCATCGCCAGCAGAAACGCGGATCGCATCGAAATCATGAGACCATCCTAGCCGCATTTGGCAGCCGCAATCAAGCCCCGCCAGTCATGGCATGCGCTCGTTGCCGCATATTGTGAGAGAAAGAGCGGAAAGGGATTTTTCGGCTTTTGCTTTGGCTCAATGGGCTTTACTCTACCGGAGATTGAAACATGGCCTTAAAATTCTTTAACACGTTAACACGCTCCGTCGAGGAGTTCGTGCCGCTGGATCCCGCTGGTAAACAAGTGGGCATGTATTGCTGTGGCCCCACCGTGCATGACTCGGCGCACATCGGCAATTTTCGGACGTTTGTCTTTGCCGACCTCGTGCGACGTTACCTGACGTTCAAGGGACTCACCGTCCGTCACGTCATGAACATCACCGACGTGGAGGACAAAATCATCGCCCGGGTGCGGGCGGCCAATGTTTCTCTGCGGGAATATACGGGTAAATATGAGGCGGCATTTTTTGAGGATTTAAAGATACTCAGCTGCCTGCCGCCGCACGATACCCCGCGTGCCACGGAATTCATTCCCGAAATCATCGCCCTGGTGGAAAAATTGATGGCGCGCGGCCTGGCCTACAAGGCCACGGACGGCTCGGTTTATTTCAGCATCGATAAGTATCGCGGCTGCGGCTGCGTCTATGGTCAGTTGCTCAAGCTGAATTTCGATGAGATGCGCGCCGGCGAACGGGTGAAAAGCGACGAGTATGCCAAGGAATCGGTCGCGGACTTCGCGCTCTGGAAGGCGCGGGTGCCGGAAGACGGCGCGGTGTTCTGGCCCAGTCCGTGGGGCGAAGGCCGGCCTGGTTGGCATATTGAGTGCAGCGCCATGGCCATGAAATTGCTCGGACCAAGTTTTGATTTGCATCTCGGGGGCGAGGATTTGATCTTCCCGCATCACGAGGACGAAATCGCCCAGAGCGAAGGCGCCCATTTGCAACCGCCGGGCCAACGCTTCGTGAAACATTGGATGCACGGGGCGCATTTGCTCGTCGAGGGGAAAAAGATGAGCAAGTCGCTGGGGAATTTTTACGTCCTGCGCGATCTGACGGCCAAAGGTTTTACGGGACGCGAAATTCGTTACCTGCTGCTCTCAGCGCATTATCGGGGAACGTTTAATTTTACGCTGGATGGCTTGCATAGCGCGCGGACCTCCCTGGCGCGCATCGACGAATGCCTGACCAAGCTGCGCGAAGTGGCCGGCCATGCCGAAGCGCCTGCGGAAGCCTCCTTGGTGACGGCCGTCTCCGCTGCGCTGGACGAGGACTTGAACATCTCCGCCGCGTGGGGCGCCATCTTTGAATGGGTTGGGCAAATGAACGTTCAACTGGCGGCAAACTCGTTGACGCCTGCGCAAGCCGCCGCTGCCCTGGCCGCATGGCGCACCGTGGATGCCGTGCTCGGCGTGGGCGCCGCCCCGGAGGCTGAAGTTCCGGCAGAACTCGCCGCCTTGCTCGAACAACGCCAGGCCGCCCGCAAAGCCAAAGACTTCAAACGCTCCGACGCCATTCGCGATGAACTAAAAGCCAAAGGCTGGGTGATTGAAGATACTCCCAAGGGGCCACGATTCAAAAAGCTTTGATTTTCCCGCTCAACACAACCGCCCATGAGCAAATATTACTCGTCAACCCAACAGCGTCTGACTAAGTTGACCGATAATTTTTCTTTTATGCGGTTATTGATGTTCCTCAGTTTAATGATGCTGGTCGGGTGTGCCTTGCCCAAGCCCGCGACGACCACGCCCCCCGTGGTGCCCGTAGCCTCCGCCACTTCCGCGGAGCCGCTGGTTTGGGATGCGTCGACCAAGGAATACACCGCCAAAAACGGCGATATCGCCGCGCATCTCTTCTTTGCCGTCACCAATGTTTCGCAAGCCGATGTTCTAATCACAGAAGTGACCACTTCCTGCGGTTGCACAGTTGCCAGGTTGCCGAGCGATCCGTGGCGTTTGACGCCCAAAGCTGGCGGCCGCATCCAGGTGGTGGTGGATTTGCGCGGAAAGTCCGGGGAATTGTTTAAAGGAATCGTGGTGCAATCTCCAACCGCCCCCAAACAATTAAACGTGAGGGTCATCATGCCTCCCGGCTTCACCAACGGCCTCAACCCCACCATGGCGGACCGGCTCTTCAATCAGGAAATGTCTCAGGCAGATCGACAGTCGGTTTTCAAGGGAAGTTGCGTGAAATGCCATCTCGAACCGGCCTTTGGCAAAAACGGCGCGGCCTTATATCAGGTGGCGTGCGGGATTTGCCACGACGCAACACATCGTGCCACGATGGTGCCAGACCTGAAAACGCTGCACCGGAAAATGGACCAGGATTACTGGAAGAATTGGGTGACCCACGGCAAGGAAGGGACGCTGATGCCCGCGTTTACCGCAAAGGAAGGCGGGCCGCTGGACGATCAGCAAATTGCCTCTCTCGTCACCTATCTGGAAACCCAATATCCCCAACCAAAAATCGCGCCGGCCAAAAAAGATTAAGATGAGGACGGAACCGGCCACACTTTTAGCGGATTGCCTGCGAGTCCGGGCCGACATCACTGCATGAAAGGATTGCTGATTTCATTTGAAGGCACGGAAGGCTGCGGCAAATCAACCCAGATTGCGCTGCTCGCGGAGCGGCTGCACGCCCTAGGGCGCACCGTGCGCCTCGTGCGGGAGCCGGGCGGCACGCCCATTGGCGAGGAGATTCGTCATACCCTCAAGCACAGTGACAAAAATCACGCCATGACGGCGGAAGCGGAGTTGTTGCTGATGAATGCCAGTCGCGCGCAATTGGTGCGCGAAATCATCCGTCCGGCACTTGCGGCGGGTGAAATCGTTTTGTGCGATCGCTATTATGATTCGACCTCGGCGTATCAGGGTTACGGACGCGGACTGGATTTGAAGTTGGTCTCGGCGGTGATTGATTTTGCCGTTGGCGAAACCCGCCCGCACCTCACGCTATTGCTGCAAGTACCGGCTGAAGTGAGCGCGGCGCGGCTGGCTTCGCGCCAATCCACCTTGCCCTTCATCCGTGACCGAATCGAGGAAGCCGACCGCGATTTCTTTGAACGGGTGGTGAAGGGATACCAGGCGATTGCGGCCGCCGACCCACAGCGGGTCAAAATAATCAATGCGACCGATACGGTGGCGGCCGTCGGTGCCGGCATCTGGCAGCAGTTGGAACCTTTGCTGGCCGGCAGCCAAGGTTGAGGCGGTTAAACGCGCCGTCGAATTAATAAAACGTTGCTTTTCAATTTGTCAGAAATCCATTAAGATTGGGTGGTTAGCAAGAAAGGCCGGGAAACACAATATGATCGAAGACACGCTCGCAAAAATCGAAGCCCGGATTCAAAGCACCGACGCCATCAATGAGGACAAGCGGCGGGAGCTGCAACAGTTGCTCGCGACGTTGAAGTCGGAAGTCGCCGGCCTGTCGAAAACTCACGCCGAACAGGCGCAAAGCATCGCCGGCTTGACCGAGGTCTCAACCCGCGAAGCCACCCGGAAACAACAAAACCCCCAGCTATTAAAAGACTCGCTGAAAGGGCTGACTTCCTCAGTCGAAGAATTTGAGACTTCCCATCCCAGGTTGGTCCAGATTGTAAACTCCATCAGCAATACCCTGTCGAATTTGGGCATTTAGCGCATCGCCGACGCGGTAACGGACTTACGGAAAGGTTGTCTTGTCTTCGGCGGGCTCCAATTTCGCAATGGCCGCCATGATTTCATCCGCGACTTGCTGATAAATTTCCTTGAGCCGCGGCTTGGCACAACTTTTCGCCTCCGCCCGCAGTTGTTCGAAATACATCGGGCGGCCATACTTCACCACCACCTGATGCGGTCTCGGAAAGCGCACGTCGCGCCCCCACGCTTCGAAGGTTCCAAAAACCCGCACCGGCACCACGGGCGCATCCGACTTGATGACGGTCAAGCCTATGCCCGAACGGGCGGCTTGCAGGCTGCCATCGCGCGTGCGCGTCCCCTCCGGAAACAGAATAATCGCGCCGCCTGCGTGCAGGCGGTCAATGATGGCCTTCAATCCGGCGGCACCGCCGCCATCACGATCCACCGGCACGGCATTCACGCTGCGCAGAATCCACCCCAATAGCGGAATGCGGAAAAGTGATTTTCGCGCGAGATAATTAATGTCCCGCGGCAAAGCCGAACCCACCAGCGGCGGGTCGAGAAAGCTGGCGTGATTGGCGGCCAATATCACCCCGCCTTTTAGCGGCACCCGCTCGTTATTATAAACCCGCCAGCGGAAATAGGTGGCAAACAGCAGCCGGTAGCAGCTCCAGCCGATGAAATAACAGAGGTTCATTTCCTTGCCGCCAGCCGGTCTTTCATCCGTTCCTGAATATCTTCGATGATGATTCGGCTGGTCTCCTCCGCCGTCATGCCGGAATTATTGATCACCTTGGCGCCGAGGGCGATCATGAGCGGCGCGGCGGCGCGCTGGCTGTCGCGCTGATCGCGGGCGGCAAGATTTTCATGCACGCCTTCGGCGGCGCGGCGCTTGGAACGCTCATCCAACTCGGCGTCCAGATAATACTTAAAATCGGTTTCCGGAAAAACATTGGTGCCGATGTCACGGCCTTCCATCACCAGATTGCCGAACTGGATGCACTCACGCTGCTTTTTCTTCATCCATTCCCGCACTTTGGCGACGGAAGCCACGTGGGAAACCGCCGCGCTCGTCTCCGCTGTGCGAATTTCCCGGCCCGGATAACGGCCGTCCACCAGCAAATGCACCTGGTTATCGACGCATTCCAGCGCGGTCTTCCATTTTCGACAAAGGGTCGCGACGGACTTTTCATCGTTCACATCCACCTTCTTCTGGAGGCAATACCATGCCAGGGTGCGGTACATCGCGCCCGTGTCCACGTAAACGAATCCCAGCGCCTTGGCCACCATTTTGGCATTGGTGCTCTTGCCGCTGGCGCTCGTCCCATCAATTGCTATGACTGTCGGCCTTTTATTCAATGGTCAAAGTCTATCGGTTTAATTTTATTCTGCGAACAATTCCGCTCCCCGCAAAGCCCGCCCGGTTTTTACGTCCAAAATGCTGGCCCCCAGGCCTGCCGGCGCTGCCGCGGCCAGTTTCTGGAAAAAATTGGGAAACGTCTTCTTCACGCAAGCAGGATTCTTGATTTTAATCCCCGCAACTTTCAATCCCAGAATTGCAAAACACATCGCCATCCGATGGTCATTATAAGTCTCAATTTCCGCCCCGTGCAGTGGGGACGGCGAAATTTCCAGCGAATCGCCCGATTCCACCACCTGCGCGCCGCATTTGGTCGACTCCGTCCGCAGAGCCACCACCCGCTCGCATTCCTGAAGGCGCAGACGCCCCAGTTCGGTAAATTTTGTGGCGTGACTGGCCAGGGGCGCAATGACAATCGCAGTCATGATGCTATCGCCCAAATCGCGCTGCCGGGAAACTGGCTGCTCGGGTAAAGGCAGAAATTTCGGGAATCTCGAATCTATCTGCCAGTCGGAAAGCGGCCAATGGAGAACTTTCACGGTTTGTTCGCTCGCGCTGGCTCGGTCCGGCCACAAACATCCCACCGCCCAAAAATAACTCCCGCTGGAAGCATCCGGTTCAATTTGAAACATGCCGCCATTCTTTGGAAATACTCCAATCAATTTATATGTCATGGCGACATACGGCGACTCCTCGGCGTTCTCGCCCACCACCTTCACCTGCCAGCCCCCAACTTTGGCGCAGAGCAACAAGGCCGACGCAAATTGCGAGCTTTCCCCGATGTCCACGACGCAACGACCCGCGCGCGGCCCTTTCCCGTGAATGATCACCGGCAACTTGTCATTGGGTGATTCCACTCCGTAACCCAGTTCGCGCAATGCCTGAAACAGTGCCGCCTTGGGCCGCTCGTGCATGCGCGGCACGCCATGCAACCGATAAATACCCTGCCCCAGGCAAACCAACGCCGACAAAAACCGCGCCGCGGTGCCGGCATTACCGACGAATAACTCCAATGGTTCCTCCTTCGTGCCAGCACGGGGGATTCTTCCAGCCAAACCCTGCACGGTGATGCTCCGGTTGCAAAACTCTTCCGGATCGGGCCTGACCTGCACTGTGAAACCGAGCTTTTGCAGACACTCCACCATCACCTGAGTATCTTCGCTCCAGAGTGCGCCCTCAATCGTGGTCTCCCCGTTGGCCAGCGCCGCCAGGATCAACGCCCGGTTTGTAATACTCTTGGAACCCGGCACGGTGATTTCCGCATCCACCGGCTTTGTCAGCGGGACGATTTCAATGAGTTCAGGAAGCGCCATTTATTCCAATCCCGGCGAGTTCCCCTGTTCGCACCAACTGTCGCGGCGCTGTTTGGCCTTCTCAAAAAATTCGTCGATGGCTTTGATATCCCCGTTATCCAATGCCAGCCGGAATTCCTCCAGGTCCTCAATGAACACGCCCAGCACGCGGCTGAGGTTTTTGCGGTTGGCCATCGAAATGTCGCGCCACATCTCCGGCGAGCCCGATGCCACGCGCGTTGTGTCACGAAAGCCATTGGCGCAAACGATGCCTTGTTCCGGCGGGTGGACCGGGCTGAGCACGTAATTGGCCAGCTCGGCGGCAACCACATGCGGCAGGTGGCTGGAACGGCTGACCAGATCGTCATGGAGACCGGGTGAAAGTTTCAACGGACGGGCGCCCACTGCCTGCCAAAATTCTTCAAGTTGCTTCACGGCTTTGGGGTTCGAATTCGACGTGGGAGTAATGAGACAAACCGCCTGCATGAATAAATCCGCCCGCGCCGCGGCAACGCCAATCTTCTCACCGCCCGCCATGGGATGGCTGCCGACAAAATGCGCGCCCGCGCCCGCCACCAGCAATTCCAGTTCCTCCACCACACTCCCCTTGACGCTGCCCACATCGGTGACCACGGCGCCCCGTTTGAGCACCGGCAGCATTTTCTCCGTCAACTCGCGCATCTTCCCCAACGGAGTGCAGAGGATAACCAGGTCGGCGTTCTCCACGGCGCGTTCCAGCTCACGCGTGGCATGATCGACCACCCCCATTTTTTCGCACTCGGCAATACTGGCGGTGCGGCGCACGTAACCATCCACTTTGGACGCAAGGCCGCGTTGTTTGATGGCCAGCCCCAAGGAGCCACCCAACAAACCGACGCCGACCAATGTCACTTTCTGCCACTGCATGCCCTGAGGATAGAGGATAGAGGACGGGTGATGGAAGATAGAAAACACAGCGCGTTTTGCGTCGACTGCGATGCAGCAGAAAGACTAACAGCGAATGGACAGGACTAAACCCCGGATTTACGGCCCACAGCAGTCGTTTCCGGTTCGGTCAACGCCATTTGCCGGACCCGTTCCAGGATGACTTCGGCAATGTGTGGCTCATTGCCAATGCTCGGCGTGTACCAGACCAATTTGCTCTGACGCTCGGTTGGATTCCGCCAGGTGGGCTGGCCGCTTTTCAAACGCTCCTGCACCAATCGCTTGGGTTCGCCCAGCATTTCGGGGATGTCCTCGAACGAATGCAGGCCATCGCTGATAAAAAACGGCACCATGACAATGTGCCGCACGGAGGCCATTCGATAACAATCGCCGATGCGCGGCTCCTCTTCCATAAATACCGGATGCACTTCGGCATAAAGACCGCGTTGCCGGATGATTTCGACCTGGCGCTCGATGGCTTTGCGGGAATTCTCGTTGTTGCTGGTGCCATGACCGGCAATAAACAGCGCCGTATCCTTCGGCTTTGGCGCGCGCGGGAAGGGAAATTTTTCCACGATTTCCCGGGCGCGTGACAGGATCACTTCGGTCATGCTGTCGTGGGTGCCGACCGGGCCGCAATAATAAAGGGTCTGCTCACCGCGCTGTTGCACGCGGGGAAAATCGATCTGGTCGTTGCTGGTCAGCCCGAGTTCCCTGGGAATCACCTGCTCGGTGAAGTAGCCTTCGCTGATAAAGAGCGGGACGATGAAGACACGCGGCGCAAAAACCCCGCGCAGCACACCCGCAATACCCGGTTCCAGCTTCCAGAACGCCTCAATCACCTGGGCAAACATCCCCCGCCGACGCAATTCATCCCCATGTTGGTAGGTGGGCGCGCTGGAATCGGCGTTCAGCGTCGATCCATGGCCCACGAGCACCAGGGCGGCATCGGAAAAGTCATCCACATTCACGCGCAATGGTTAGCCTAACCTTGTCCAAACCGCAAGACGCCGCATTGCTGAAAATCGGATAATAAGCCTTTGACAGGCTCGAATCGGAATTAATAAAAAATAATCCATTACGATTGAAACTTTTTGACTTGGATTGCGTCTTGGTTAAGAATAGCGATAAATCTAGGCCTACACTAAACCAATGAAACCACTCACATTCAGCCTCGCAATCGTCTCCGCGCTCGCCCTGACCGCGCTCACCGCCGCGGCCCAGGATAAAACATTCGATGCCGGCAAACTGCCCCCAGCCGCCGATAAAAAAGGGGTTACGTTTGACACGGACATCAAACCGATTTTTGAGAAGTCCTGCGCCAAGTGCCACGGCGGCGAAAAGCCAAAATCCAGGCTGAGCCTCGAAACCCAGTCGGGTGCCGTCAAGGGCGGCAAAAACGGCCCGGACATCGTTCCCGGCAAGGCCGACAAAAGCCCGCTGGTTTATGCAGTCGCCCATGCTGGTGATGAAGATGACTTCATGCCGCCGCCCAAAAATAAGGCGAACATTGGCCCGTTGACAAAGGAACAGGTTGGTTTGATTCGCGCCTGGATTGACCAAGGGGCGAAATAATCCACGGGAAATTTACTCTTTCACACCGCTTTCGACTGCAAGGTTGAAAGCGGTTTTTTTATGTTGCCATTGGCTCCAGACCCCGTGGTGGGCCGAGAATGACCGACGCAATTACCGCCTGCCGCGCGGTGCGGGGATTCTTAAACAACGAAATGACCTGCGCCACATCCGGCGAAAGCGGCGCGCGCTCAACGTAAGTGGGCTGAACCCGCTGCGTGGGGACCTTGTCAATCTGAGCCGACATCGTTTTGTCGAGCTGACCGGCCCGGGCATAGGCCTGTCGTGATTCCCGCATGGGTGCCATATTGCGCGTGGCAAACGTGGTGACTGCCGGCACCGGAATGGGCGTGGGTCCCGGTTTTGGCGCACGCACCGCCTTGGATTTGACCAGCGAAGGCATAACCATTACCGGCCGGGTCTTTGGCCGGACGATCGGCGGGATCGGCGGCGGAGCCATCGGCTTGGCCGTGACAACTGCTGTTGGCCCTGGCTGGGGACGAGTCGATGAAACTATCGGTTTGTCCCCTTCCAGCAATCGCTTCAATTCCTCCTCCCAACTGGTGACCTTGACCGTCTTGGGCGGCAACGGCTGATTCTGACGCGTGGGAGGCCTGGCGGGAGACCGTGCCCCGGCGCGATTCTCAGCGCCGTCATCACTTTCATCCGGCCCTGTTTGCAAGTTGGAGAAGGCCTTATAAATGGCCTTAACCAACATGATAATCAGTTGCTCCATACCAATGAAACTTCGGTTTAAGTTCCGGCCGGCTTGTTTTGTGATGCGTTGCCACTGCCGGCGATACTATCGCGCATCCCCGTGTCCGCCTGGACATTCTTCATCTTATAATAATCCATCACGCCCAAATTCCCCTGGCGAAACGCTTCCGCCATCGCCAATGGCACCTGGGCTTCGGCTTCGACCACGCGCGCGCGCATTTCCTGGACCCGGGCCAACATTTCCTGTTCCAACGCCACCGCCGCCGCACGCCTGACTTCTGCATGGGCCTGGGCGATTAACTTATTGGCTTCGGCTTGTTCGGCCTGCAATTTCGCGCCCACGTTTTCGCCGACATCTACATCGGCGATGTCAATCGAGAGAATTTCAAAAGCGGTATTGCTGTCCAGCGCCTTGTCCAAAACAGTTTTGGAAATACGGTCGGGATTTTCCAATACGTCTTTGTACGAATTGGAAGAGCCGATGGTGGTAACGATGCCTTCACCAACGCGGGCAATGATGGTTTCCTCCGTCGCACCGCCGACGAAACGATCCAGGTTGGTGCGCACCGTCACGCGCGCCTTGGCCTTGATGACGATGCCATCCTTGGCCACGCCGTCAATGGTGGTCTTACCTGAGCTTGCTTCCGGGCAATCGATCACCTTGGGATTTACTGAAGTTTTCACGGCTTCAAGCACGGTCTTGCCCGTGCCCTTGGTGGCCAGATCAATGGCGCAGGCGCGGTCAAATTCCAGATGAATGCCGGCTTTGCGCGCAGCAATCAGCGCGGGAACCACCATGTCCACGTTGCCGCCCGCCATGTAATGCGTGGACAAATCGTCGATGGAAAGATTCATGCCGGATTTAACGGCGGTAATGCGGTTATCCACGATCAAACTTACGGGCACGCCGCGCAACCGCAGGGCGATGAGTTCTGAAAACTTCACCTTCGCGCCTGACGTCAGCGCGCGAATGTAAATCATGCCGAAATTGAGCATGAGAATGCCGATGACCAGGGCGATCAACAGCAGCACTGCAAAGAGCACCCACTGCATGTTTTCCGTCAGGATACCGGCTAATAATGTCAGGTTTCGATTCATAGATTTTAGGTTCGCTTGATTTTATTTCAGACTGTTCGCACCACGATTCGCATCCCTTCCACGGCCACCACCTTGATGGGAGTGCCTTTCTCAATCAGTTGTCCTTCCGTAACCACATCCACCCGTTTGCCGTTGATGACGGCGGTTCCCGCCGGACGCAATTGCGTAAACGCAGTTCCTGTCTGGTGCAGCAACTCAGGCCGGTCAGTACCGATTTCCACCACCACCCGCCGGGAGACAAAGAATTTTGCAATGTAACTGTCGGGAAAGTATTTCAACCAGAGACAAAAGCCAATAATCAAACCAAGCAATACCCCCATCAGGATCAAGTTGCCGGCCCGTGGGCCAAACTGGATATAGCCTTCAGTCACACCAGCCAGCAAGCAACAGCAGCCCACAATTCCGGCCACCATCCCCGGCAGGATGGTTTCCGCCAGCATTAGCAGCGCCCCCACCGCCAGCAATGTGATGACCACTTCCATGCGCTTAAGATAATGAGCGCGCGCCGGGGCGCAAGGGAAATGAAGTCAGGCGTCGGGAGCGGCCAACCATTGTGATACCAGCAACCGTTTGCACTGGGCGCATTCGTCCGCCGACGCTAGCCACCGCAGCTTTAAGGATGAGCCACGAAGCCCACTTGCTCCAGAATCTGTTGGCCGCGGGTTGACTGGACGAATTGAACGAAGTCGCGCGCTGCCGGTGCTTCCTTGGTCTTATTGGTATAAAAACGCAGCACACGAGTATACGGATATTTGCCCAGTTTCACAGAATCGAGCGTGGGAGCAACTCCGCCGATTGACACAGGTTTAATGCCGGACGTTGCCGCAAGTTCTATGCTCGAATAACCGATGCCATTCGCATCCTGGGCCACACCTTGAACAATATCCTCGTACTTGGGGAACAGTTTTGGACCGGGACCATACGGTCTGTTTTCCATCGCCAATTCCTTAAAACCCAAATAGGTCCCCGAAATTGGATCACGAATGAACATATGAATGGGGGCATCGGGCCCGCCCACGTCCTTCCAGTTTTGCACTGCGCCGGTAAAAATGTCCCGCACCTGTTCCTGCGTCAGGTTTGCGACCGGGTTGCCCGGATTCACGACCACCGCCACACTGTAGGAACCGATGATATTATCCTTTAATTCCACATCGCGGGACTGGGCCAGTTGCAGTTCATCCTTGATCGCCATGCGGGAAGCGCCGGCGATGTCACATTGGCCGGCGAGCAGATTCGCCAGGCCGTAACCGGTGGCTTTGGATTCGAGATCAAAATCGGCGGCCGGATGCTCCTTCTTGTATTCCGCAATGAGTCGTGGCGCCAATTCCTCCCCGATCGTGTTGGAACCTTTGATGACAATTTTCCCATCGGTGGTGGCCGGTGAAGCCGGTTTGGACGCCGGACACCCCGCGAGCAGAACACTGAGCAAAAACAAGCCGCTATTTCGGAGAAATTTCGATTTCATGGCGCGTTGTTCGGTTTAGCAAAGGAAATGATTGAGGAGGAATTCTCATTTGCCGAGGCGAAAATATCAAGCTAAAAATGGGCTAAAATGGCCCTTCAACATCACCAACCAGGGGAACGAGAGGCTGGCGTTTGAGTTGCCGCAGGTCTTGTTGTTCACGCAGCAGCGTGAGTCGCCCGGCTTCGTCCACCTCCGGCTGGGCGGATTGCTGGGTTAGCGCGGCAATTTGACGATCAATGAATTGGTTTCGCAACCGCAGCACAATATCATTGAGTTGTTGCGTCGGATTGTGAATCGGGCGGTCCTCCGCGGTGGCTTCGGTGATGAGGCTGCGCATCGCCGCAGCTTCGCACTGGGTTAGAAAAGCCGCCACTCCCTGCCAGCTTCCGTCGGCAAACGTCGCCAACCGCTGTGACACAATGCGGCGCACGATTGCATGTTGAACCCAATTCGGATCGAGATGGGCCTGGAGCCATTCCGCGGTCTCCTCGTGCATCAATATCACTTTGAGCAGCCAAAACTCGGGAGTGGACGGGCGCACCAATGCCTCAGTGGGTTCGGCAATTTCCTCGGCCGGTTCGGCGGGTCCCGCATTTTTCAAGCGCGAGGCTTTGCGGAACTCGGCGCGCACCGCTTCGGAGGCAACGCCCAGACGCAGCGCAGTCTTTTGCGCGTAGGTGTCCACGAGCACACCATTACCGGTCTTATGCACAGCCTGAGCCATATCTTGTAAAACTGCCAGGCGCCCTTTGTCCGAACCTAAATCGTTCTGCAGGCAGAGCCGGTTCAGATAGTAATCGAAGAATCCCTGGGCGTGCTCAATCAGTTCCCGAAAGGCCGGGCCGCCAGCTTCCTTGATGAAGCTGTCGGGATCGTGCGGCGCCGGAACCACCGCCACGCGAATAGCCAGACCGGATGCCAGCAAACTATCCAGCGAACGCACGGCCGCATTTTGACCGGCGTTATCGGAATCAAAGCAGAGCACGACTTCATCGACATAACGCTTCAAAATGCGCGCGTGATCCATGGTCAGCGCCGTGCCTTGCGGCGCCACTATATTTTGGACGCCGCCCATGTAGCAGGCGATGAGGTCAAGCTGGCCTTCACAGACAATGGCGGATTGGGCATCCAGGAGCGCGCGCTTGGATTTATCCAAACCAAAGAAGACTTTGCCTTTGGTAAAAATCGGCGTCTCGGGCGAGTTCACGTACTTCGCCGTTTTGGCGTCGCCGGCGAGCACACGTCCGCTGAAGCCAATCACCCTGCCCTGCTCGTCGCAAATCGGAAAAATCAACCGGCCACGGAAGCGATCGTAAAAATGATCACCGCCTTCCTTGCGCAGAATCAGGCCCGCCTGCTCCATCATGGCCATTTCGTAGCCCTTGCTTTTGGCCCAGTTGACGGTGTCATCCCAAGCCTCGGGAGCGCAGCCGAGGCGGAAAAGTTTCACAGCTTCGTCGGAGACGCCGCGTTGGGCCAGATAATCGCGCGCGGGCTGGCCGGCGGCTTCATTCGCCAGGGCGTTTTGCCAGCGTTGGGTAATTTGCTCGTGGATCTGGAGCAGGTTGTCCTTCAAATGGCGGCTTTGCTGCTGGCCGGGCTGGTTGTCGAACTCCAGCGGGATTTTGGCGCGCTCGGCCAGACGCCGTACCGCATCCATGAACTGAATGCTCTCGAATTCCTTGACGAAGGTGAAGACATCGCCGCCTTTGTGGCAGCCAAAGCAGTGGAAAATTTGCTTCTGGGGATTGACGTTAAAACTGGGGGACTTTTCCTTGTGGAACGGACAGAGGGCCACGAAGTTGGCGCCGGCGCGCTTCAACGGCACGTACGAGCCGATGACATCGACGATGTCACTGGCGGAACGAATCTGTTCGAGCGTTGCGGGAGAGATCAAGCCAGCCATGAGACGGAACAAACCGCTGTTTCAACACAAGGGTCTGTTCTAGCCTGCCGGATGGCTTAAGGCAAACTGTCTTTTGAACTGTCTTTTCGCTGGAGGGTCTTATACTCGGGCGCGGTCGGAGCACTGAGCAGAAATTCGGCGTGATCCTTGACGGCTTTGCCCACGAGCGACTCCCTAAACACGGCCGCCTGTATGCTGTAGAGTTGGGGGAAAAAATTGCTGCCGTAAAGGTCCTTCTGGTACTTGAGATCGTTGGTAATTTCCTGCGAGTTATAAGCGCGCGCGTTGAGCAACGCCATGGCCGCCAAAACGATGCAGGCAAAACGGATGCCGCCCGCCACCATGCCGAGGTAGAATTCGGCCCGGCCGAAAATACTGCTGCCCACCAGTTTGCCGCCCGCGCCCTTCTTGAGCAGCGCAAAAATCACCTTCACGACCATCGCAATTCCAATGTACACGGCAATGTAACAAAACAGATGGCTGAAAGCCGAGGATTGGGCCAGCACGTCGCCAATGGGACGATAAAAGAAGGCTCCGATTAAAATGATGGCCACCCATTGCAGGGAGATCATCATCTCCACCGACATGCCATGCTTACGCCCCCTGTTGGCGCCCAGCAAAATCATAATCAGCAGGACAAAGTCGAACCAATTAATCTGAAATGTTTCCAGGTTCATAATGCTCAATTTTTGGACACTCTTCGAGTGCCGCAGGTAATTGTAAGCAACTCGCTGGCCAATTCGGAGGCCAGCGACGGAACCGGGGGAAAATGCGGTCAGGGATTATCCCGCAACCAAAAACGAATCGGGGTGGCCTGGGTGTTCTGGGGATCAAGTTCCAACACCTTCACGTAATGCGACCGGGCGGGCTGAAGCTGGTGGAACTGTTCGGAATAGAGATTGGCCAGCATCAGATGGGCGGTAGCCAGGTGAGCGGGAGATTCACCGGTGTTAATCACCAGCAATTTTTCCAACTCCTGCGCCGCATCGATCATGTAATTCGCCTTCTTAAGCGCCTGCGCGAAGTTAAAACGGGCATTAAATGAGTCCGGCGTGATGGCCAGCGCCGTTTCATAAGCCAATAGGGAAAGGGGCATTTCACCCGCCTCATACGCCGCCAACCCCAGATTGGATTGAGCCTCAAAAAAGCCCGGGTCCGCTTGCGTCGCAGTGCGGTAAAGAGTAACGGCATCCCGATAGCGGCGCTCGCGTTGCGCCGACAAGGCCTGGATAAAGAGCCGTTCCGCTTCGAGCCGGTTTCCGGAGACCGGTTTGGCGGGTGAAATATAATTATAACGGGCTGTCAGGGAAACCTGGTCGGCCGTTCCGCCAGCCGCCATTTTGGACATGGCGACAGGATTCGTGGACACCGCCGCGCCCCGCCCAATCTCCGGACGCGGCAGGGTGACTGGAGGCAAAGGAGTCGGCGCCGCGACCGCCTTTGGATCGTGATGAAACAGATTGACGGGATTCATCTTCTGAAAAAATCCCTTTTTGGTCGTCGTGGTGGCAATGGGAGCGGGTGCTGGGGGAGTTCCCATGATGTTATCATCCGGAGGAGGTGGCGCATTATTCGAAGTTTGCGCTGTGGCAAGATCGTCATTGGCCGGCCTGACAATGGGAGCATCGGGAAGTTTCACCACCTCCGGGGCATAAACAGGCTCGGTCACAGCGGACGGCAAATTTGCGGATGGCATATTTGGCGCGGGCGGTTTGTTCATGGCCGCGGTTGTCCCCTTCTGCGGATTCACCGGCGACTCTGATTTTGGATAATTGGTGGTCGTATTGGCCACAACCCGGGTGGCGTTATTGGATGCTGGCTTGGGCGGATTTGCCGCGAGGTTGGGCGTAGTCACCGGGGCCGAAGGCGGCGGCGGTCGTGTGACCACGGGCGGATTCACCACGGGCGGATTCAATTCCTGGTCGAGTTGTTGCGCAACGGTATTGACGGCATCCCAATTGGCGGGTCGCGGATTGAGCGCGAGATATTGCTGGTATTTTTCCAGTGCCGACGCACGGGTGGCCGGGTTTGCTTGTGAAATGACCGCCAGGTTAAGCAAAGCGGGGCCGAAGTCCGGCTGCTGCTTTAAGGCCGCGTTGAAATACGTAACCGCGTCCCGGGAATGATTCCGCTGCATTTGAATAATGCCCAGATCATTGAGCGCTTCCGGATTCTGCGGGTTGAGGCGCAACACTTCATTGAAACTCTTTTCGGCGGCGGCGAATTCTCTGAGCCGTATTTGTGCTGTGCCCAGTTTCAGCCAGCCGTCCAGTGAGTTGCCCTGGTGCAGGGTGAAAGCGGTCAGCTCGTTTTTGGCCGCCTCCAGTTTATTTTGCTCCAGGAGCAGGCAGCCCAGGTTGTAATGGACCGGTATCAGGTCATGATTCAGACGGAGAGCCCGTTGATAAGCGTCCAACGCATTGGCCGGTTGACCGGCATGATGATAGGCCAGTCCCAGATAATTCCATGCCTGGGCGTTCGTGGTTAAAATGGAGGTGGCTAACTTGAGTTTTTCGACGGCGGGTGCATATTTCCCCTGCTCGACCAGGCGCTTGCCATCCAGCAAGGCGCCCGGACCGGTCGGAGTGCAACCAGCCACGCAGGCAATTGCAAGAACCAGCAAGCCAAATATTAATTGGTCACCGAATTTACTTTTCTGTTTGGTTGCCATCGCCTGTGGTGGTAACATTCGCGCCTTAAAGTGTCAAGAAACGCACAACTTAAAGCGCGGACGCCGCGTCTGGTCATCTATGGCGCCGGCCTGGTTCTCGCATTGCTGCTACCGCGGTCGACAGTGGCCCAAACACCCCTTTTCACCCCCACCCCGGATAAACGGGCTCCCACTGCTCGGGTGGTTGTGGTGGAGGATCCCGGCGCCACCGAGGAACTCCTGGCGGTGCCGGATAGAATTCAAGCCATGGTGGCACGGGCCATGACGAACCTGACGGGCAAAGCCCTGGTGGCAGATGCCTGGCGCTCGCTTGTTTCCACCCAGGACGTCGTGGGCATTAAAATCTTTTCCGAACCCGGCCCGAACAGCGGCACGCGCCCCGTCGTGGTAGCCGCGGTGGTGCAGGATTTACTGGCCGCTGGCGTGCCGCCCAACCACATAATCGTATGGGACAGACGCAACATCGATCTCCGCATGGCTGGCTTTTGTGACATGGAACAACGCTACGGCATTCGGGTGATGGGGAGCAGCGATGCCGGTTATGATGAAAAAACATTTTATGAAACCGCACTCTTGGGAAATCCGATTTGGACCGATCTTGAGTTCGGCAGGAAAGGCCCCGGCATCGGCAGGAAATCCTACGTCTCCAAACTGGTGGTCAAGGAGATGACCAAGATAATTAATATAACGCCCTTAATGCATCACAATCTGGTCGGCGTTTCCGGCAATCTCTACGGGTTGGCCATGGGCAGCGTGGACAATACGACCCGCTTTCAAACTGATGCCGACACCATGGGCCGTTCCATCCCGGAAATCTATGCCCTGCCCATCCTCGGCGACCGCGTTGTCCTGAATATCGTCGATGCCTTGATTTGCCAGTATGAAGGTCAGGATCGGGGCTTGCTGCACTATTCGAGCGTGCTAAATGAGTTGCGATTCAGCCGTGATCCGGTCGCACTGGATGTGTTGTCCATCCAGGAAATCGACCGTCAGCGTCAACTGGCCGGTATTCTGAACGTGAAAACCAACCTGGATTTGTACCCTAATGCCTCCTTGCTTGAGATTGGCGTGAGCAATCCGAAGCACATCCAAATAGACAAGTTGACGGTGAAGCCGCCGTTGTAACCAAGCCTGGTCAAGCCCGGCTGTTGCGCCGGTACGCCACGAGTGTGCCGCCGAGTGCCATGCCCAACAGTGCCACCGCCGCCGAACTCGGCTCGGGCACATCGCTGATGCCCGTGTAAATATTATCGCTCGCGCCCGGCACAAAAGGCGTCCAGGTAAATCCATCATTGCCCGGGACACCGGTTTCAACCACGCCGCCCAAATCAAACGCAGCCTGCAGGACGCTGGGAATGCCGGAATCTGCGGGAGCGGTCTGGCCGGGGCCGGACACGGAATAATAAATCATCCGGTCGCCTACCGATCCGAACGCAAGATCTCCGTTCGCATTGGTAAATCGAATTACATCGCTCAAGGTGGTCTTGCTGGCATCGGACCAAATCCGGACATCCCCGGCAAATACCGGTGCCGGCAAAATGTAGGTCAACACCATCCGGCTGGGAAATGTCGGATCCGCCATCAGGGAACCGATCAGCGGGCTCGGGCCGGAACCGGTATCAACCACGCCATTGCCGAATTCATCGAACGTAAAATGAAAGGGGTCATCGGGGTCCGCTGTCGCGCCCGGTAAAAAACTTGCGCGCGCCGCCGGAGCGGCAATGCTGCAGATCAACGCCAATAGCAGTCCAAAAATCCCATACGCTCTCATGTATTATGCCCTATGTTTAGTTAGTCCATCTTGACTGGTCCGAGGTCATCCGTTCCGTGAGCGTATGCAACCACAAGGTGCCGCAGCGGATATTTCTCTGGGACGTCATGACTTCATTAATGCATAGAATTCATTGTGCGCGGAAGTCGGCTGAGCAGGGGACAGCAAAGAATTGTCGCTTGAACTTTTCGAGACATTACGTCACTCGCAGGGAATTTTTGGACTTTTTGACGCACTCATTCACAGTCGGCGAATGGCGAATGGCTGTTGCGGGGAAATTTAACGATTTCGCAGGACTCAGCGGGCGTTAGCTAGGCCAAAATCAAAACAATTGTTAAGCTTAAGGAATTCAAAAAGTTTTTTAAACGCGGATTTGGCAATCGCCGCCATTCCTACTGCACCAGCATAACACGGTAGTACTGCTGCGTCACCAGACCTGAGGAATCCACTTTGGTTGAGGTGGTTCCCGTGGCCGTCAAATCGCCGGGCAAATCGTTCCAGGCTGCCTGCACGTCCGCTTTGGACTGCACCCGATACACATTCCCGGCCACGGAAGTCCAGGTGAGGGTCACGTCGCTGCTCGAAACCGAAATGTTTTCGATGGTCGGACGCGAGACAACCGTCACATTAAAACTCTTTGCATCGTTCAACGGTGGCACCCCATTGTCAGTCACGCGTACAGTGATGGCATTTGTGGTGCCCGCCTGACCATCCGTGGGTGTCCAATTAAAGATGCCGGTGTCCGACTGAATGGTTGCCCCGGCGGGCGCTCCCGCATCCAGGCTGAAGGTCAGTGTGTTGGTGGGAATATCTGCATCCGTCGCGCTATTGGTAATCACCAGCGTGAAGCCCGCATGAATGGTGCGATCGGCCACGGCGGCCAATACCGGCGCCACGTTCACTTCGCTTACCACAATCGTAAATGTCTTGCTGTCGCTCAAGACCGGCACGCCGTTATCCGTCACGCGCACGGTTACGACGTTGGTGCTGGGACCTTGGGCTTCACTGGGCGTCCATGTGAAAATGCCCGTGGCTGAATCGATGTTCGCCCCCACCGGTGCGCCGGGATCCAGGCTGAAACTCAGGATGTTTGTCGGAATATCCGTATCCGTGGCTGTGTTGGTGATACTAAGCGCATTGCCTTCCGCAATAATTTGATCAGCGATCCCGGCCAGTGTTGGCGGACTGTTTGTCTTCCCGACAGTAACCGTGAAGTTCTTGAAGTCACTCAGGTTCGGCACGCCATTGTCAGTGACACGCACGGTGACATGATTCGTGGTCCCACCCTGCGCTTCCGTCGGTGTCCAGACAAAGAGACCGTTGGTGGGATTGATGCTTGCGCCAACCGGTGCGCCGGGATCCAGGCTGAAATTCAAAGTGTTAATGGGCAAGTCCGCATCACTTGCAGAGCTTGTAACCACCAACGTGCTGCCTTCGAAAATTGTCTGATCTGGAATAAAAGTCAGGACGGGTGCGCTGTTTACTTCATTTACCACCACCGTAAAACTTTTGGCATCGCTCAACGGCGGCGAACCATTATCGGTAACCCGCACCGTAATCACGTTGGTGCCCGGCCCCTGCGCCTCCGTGGGTGTCCAGGTGAAAACGCCGTTGGTGGTATTGATGCTCGCACCAGCGGGCGCGCCCGGATCAAGGCTATAGGCCAGGGTGTTGGCGGGGATGTCGCCATCCGTTGTCAGGTTTGTCACGGTCAGCGTGCTGTTTTCATTAATCACCTGGTTGGCAATTGCTGCTAATGCCGGCGCACTATTCACTTCATTCACCACCACGGTAAAACTTTTGGTGTCACTCAACGGCGGCGATCCATTATCCGTGACCCGCACCGTGATCAAGTTGGTGCCCGGTCCCTGTGCCTCTGTAGGTGTCCAGGTGAAAACCCCATTGGTGGGATTGATGCTCGCACCAGCGGGTGCGCCCGGGTCCAAGGTGAAAGCCAGCGTTTGCGCGGGGAGATCCGAATCGTTGGCCGTGGCAATGAATGTGAGCAGGTTCAACTCATTGATGGTTTGGTTCGTTATCACGGTGAGCACCGGTGGAGTATTTGAATTTGAGATTAGAACCGTCAACAGGCTGGTGGAACTGGTCACCGCTTGGCTATCCGGGTTGATGACCGTAATGGTTCGTGCGCCGGCGACCGCGCCAGGGGAAACATTTACCGTAAGCGTAATATGCGCCGGATCGGTATAGGTCACTTTGGTCACGGTCACGCCGCCACCGCTCACAGTGGCCGCAATGTGATTGGGAATGGCCGCCGCAGGATCAAAAAAACCGGCCCCACCATTGGTTGACCCAATCACCACCAAGTTCACATTGGTGGCGCCCGACTGCACAGTGGCAGGATTGCAGTTCGTGGGAGCTGCCGGCAAGGGCGCATAAATCTTCAACACCTGGACACCGTAGGAATCCGTGCGATCACAAAATTCCTGGATGGTCCACATTGTCATATCATCGGAGGGATCGAGACTCGTGTAGGAGTAATCCCCCCAACGGCGCGAGCCAGCACTGCCGGTGTCGCTCGGAGGATTATACGCAGTGCTGCTGGCAGTATAAAGCGACGGCGCATGCATCGTCCCGAGCGTTTCGCCCGCAAGGCGAAACGCCGTCCCGGCATTGATGAATTCATTTACCCCGGCGGCGCTGCAACCCAGCGCCGCATGGCCCTGCCCGGACACCATGACGGTCCCCATCCAATAATAGCGTTGGTCCGTTGAATTGTTGGCCGAAGGTTGAAAAACGGTCCCGGATTCCACGACCGATGGCGTTTGCCCGGTGGGAATGCCCGACAACTCGTACCAACGCACTCCATTCCGGCTCCCTGAACTTGAGGCCACCCCGGTGTTATCCACCTCGATGCTGTGAGTGGTCCATAATCTGCCGTTACGGAAATGCGCTGCCAGCAGACGATCATCCAAGCCGTCCACGTTGCCGTTGCTGCCGCCGGTATTTCCCTGGTGCGGCACCGTGAGCGGGACAGCGGTTGTCGGCACCGTGATGGCCACGTTGGCGGATATGGTCGGCGTCCCGCCCGGACTGCTGACCCGGCGCAAATCCAGCTTGCCGAATGCTGATGCGTCCACGCCGATAAAATATCCCTCCGTCGCGGCGGGATCAAAGTTATCCACTCCTTGCGGCGTATACATCCCTGTGCCCTGGTTGCTGATTAATTTCCGGAACGCTTTGACCACAATAGGACCCGCGCCAAGAATCGAACTTTTTCGCACCACAAATCCGGTCGTGTTAAAAAAAGAGCCGGAGGAGTTAAAAATGTTTACCCCGATGTATAGCGCATTCGCATCGATCCCCAGGGTCGGATAATCCGCGAACTTGCCGGTATCGCCGGTGGTGGAAACCAGATCCTGTTGGAAGAAGAAATAAGTCCAAACCGTGCTGGCGGAAATAATTCCCGAATCACTTACCGCCAGCAATATGCGATTGGGCAGCGTGCCGCTTTGTCCCGGCACATCGATGATGATGACGATCCACTTTCCAGCAAGCCGGTCGTAGCGAATACGCGGATCCGAGGTGAAGTTATTGTTCACCGGCGGGGTCATGACCGAGTTGAAAAAAGTATCCATATCCGAATCCAGCACTCCATCAGCCACGCCGGTGGTTTTGTCGAAGGTGCGAAGGCGGCCGTTGACGGCGACGATGTATTGCGCCGGCCCGACGGTGCCCATGGAGTCCGGCGGAAACGCGCTGGTATCGGTCAGCGTTGCGCCAGTGAAATTGATGTTTACCTGCGCGGCATCCAGTGGCGCGCCCGCACCGCCGCCGCCCGGAGCGCCAGCGGAGGGAGAGCTGGCCACGCTGGGCGAATTGGGATTCATCGTAAGACCGATACGGGCTCCCCACTTGCCGTGCTTGGTGATTTTCTTGGGTGTCCCGTCCGTTTCGAGACGTATGGCGTCATTGATTGACTGCTGTAACATGATGTCCGCAGTCGTCTGCTGAACACCAACGGCGCCCACCCAGTCCTTGGCTTTGGCTCCGCCGTCACCAGCCGTCGCGCTCGGCGACAACACCACGATTGACATCCAACCGAGGAGGAAGCTGGTGGGAAAAAACGAGGGTACGCGCCAAATGCGGGGCCGCTTGATGAAACCTAAGAACATCGGATTCAAAAAACCGTCATTTATCGACGATGTCGTTCAACATGACCTTTTTGGCCGACAAAGCCGACTCAATGGCGCCGGTCACTTCCGCCGATTCAGGCTTGGCCTTCGAATCAAAGCGCTGAAGAATTTTTCCGTCGCGACTGACCACGAACTTGCCGAAATTCCATTTGATGGGTCCGGGAAACGGTGCGTCCTTGCCGGTCAAGGCGGCATAGAGCGGGTGCTGCTCGTCGCCCTTGACGTGCAGCTTGGCGAAGAGAGGAAAGGTGACGCTGTATTTGCTCGAGCAGAACGTCTTAATTTCCTCGGGTGTGCCCGGTTCCTGCGCGCCGAAATCGTTGCAGGGAAAACCCAGGACGGTGAACCCTTTGTCCTGATACTTTTTCTGGATCGCCTCCAAACCTTCATACTGCGGCGTATATCCACATTTGGAAGCCACATTGACAATCAGCAGGACTTTCCCCTGATACGCCTTCAATGATGTGTCTTTGCCATCGATGTCCTTGAGCGGGATGTCGTAAAGTGAGGGTTGGGTCTGGGCAGAAACGATCTGAGCAAGCATAAGGATGGCGAGAAGGATAGTTAGTTTCACCCTGCCAGTATGGGTAAAAAAGGTACAAAGTCAAACCCGCAGAATGTCGTGGCATCGGCCTATTTCCCCTTGCTTACAGCCTTAAACATAGCCAGGCATTTGGGTCGCTGTGTTGCATCACCGGGACTCACTGGAATCCCGCAAACTGAATCGCCGCCAGCAACGGCCCAACTATCAAATCCGGCGCGCAGCCCAGCAGCAAAACCACCACGGCCAGCAGTGCGATGATAATCCTGGTCGAAATCGGCGCGGCCACAATGCGGTTTTCCCCGGGTGCGGGGACGACATAAATTTGCTTGAGGACCTGAAGATAATAATAAAGCGACACCGCGCTCATCGCGATGGCGAAGATGACCAGCCAAAGCAGCCCCAAGTTTTTTGCGCCGCCCACTGCCGCTGTGAAGAGATAAAATTTGCCGAAGAATCCCGCCAGCGGCGGAATACCGGCGAGGGAGAGCATGAAAATCATCATGCAAAACGCCAGTATTGGCTCGCGGCGGCCGAGCCCGGCAAAATCAGAAAGCCGCGCGTCCCCTGCCCTTTCCTCCACCACGCCCACGACGGCGAACGCACCCAACACGGTGACTCCGTATGTCACCACATAATAGATCAACGCAGTCACGCCTTGCGGACCGTTGGCCAGAATCCCCAGCAGCGCATAACCGCCATGGGCGATGGCGGAGTAAGCCAGCAGACGTTTGACATTGCTTTGCGCGATCGCGGTCAAATTTCCCAGCAACATGGAAAACGCGGCTAGAATGCCGAGCACCGGCAGCCATCCGGGCACATAATCATGCCAGGCGCCGCTGCCGCTGGCGTGGCTGAAACCAAACATCATCACCTTGGCGAAGATAAAGAAACTGGCGACCTTCGAACCGGAAGCAATGAATGCCGCGCTGGGGGTCGGTGCGCCCTGGTAGGCATCCGGCGCCCAGAGATGAAACGGGACGGCGGCGACCTTGAAGCCAAAACCAATGACGGTCATCACGATGGCGGCCACCAACAAAGGATCCAGCACGGGTTGATTTAATTTTGCCCCAATTTCGCGCAACTCCGTCGAACCGGAAAGGCCGTAAACCAGGCTTAAGCCGAAGAGGGTGAACGCCGCCGACATACCGCCAAACAAAAAGTATTTCAACGCCGCCTCGGCGGATTTGACATTCTGTTTATTGAAAGCCGTCAGAATGTAGAGCGACAGGCTGGTGAGCTCCAAGGAAATGAAAATCATCAGGATGTCTTCCGCAGCCACTAGGAACATCATCCCCACTGCCGCCAACAGGATGAGCGCCAGATATTCGCCCACATGATCGGTGAAACTTGATTCCATGGAGATGATGATGGTGAAGATGGTCAGCCCCAGCAGAGCGACCTTGACCAGCCGAACGAGAGGATCATCCACGAACATCCCTTTCAGCATCGGCAAGGCTATATCTGCGCCCAGAGCATGACTCGGCAAATTCAGCGTGAATAGCCAAACGATGGCCGCGAGACAGCCCAGTGCGGCAAATGCCGCCCCAATGCGAAAGCGATTGCGCAACGGCTCTTCACGCATCACCAGCAAATCCACCCCCAACACAACAATGGCGGTGAGAGCCACGATGGTTTCCGGCGCGACGAGTGTCAGCAATTGCCAATAGCTCAGTCCGTTCACAGTATGCCTCCCTTCCGCAACGCTTCATTCCGCAACGCTTCAAAGAGCGGCGAATTGAAACTGGGCACAATGAGGTCGAGCAGCAATTTGGGATAGAGGCCGATCAGGAGCGTCGTCGCGAGCAGAATGACAGCGCCGATTCGTTCCGGCACGGTAATAGGCGGCAAAGGATGCGCGGGGACTTCCGGAGTGGGCGCGGCATCGCCAAAAAAGGATTTCTGCAAAACGAGCAATGTATAGGCAACGCCAATTAAAATGCCCAAGCCCGCCAATACCGCAAAAGTCGGAAAGGTCCGCCACGCGCCAATGAGCACCGACATTTCCGCCGGAAAACCGCTGAAGCCGGGCAACCCCATCGAGGCAAAAGCGGCAACGGCGAATGTGCCCGCGGCAAATGGCAACGCCCGGCTCAGATTCATCCCTTCCAGCAGCGGCAGCTCGCGGGTGTGCGTCCGGTCATAGACCATCCGGCCCACCACACCGAACAGCAGCCCGGCAATAATCCCGTGCGAGAACATTTGCAAAACCGCCCCACTCAGGCCGATGCTGCTGAGTGTCATCAGGCCCAGCAGCACAAAGCCCATGTGGCTCACGCTCGAATAGCCGATCACAAATTTAAAATCTTTCTGGACCAGCGCCACCATCGCGCCATACACGATGCCGATGACCGCCAGCACTGCAATCTCATTGCGCCAGGCCTCCAAGCCGAGGGGAAACAAAGTCATGGCCACGCGCAACGCGCCATATGCCCCAAGTTTCATCACCACACCCGCAAGCAGCATGGAAGCCGCGGTCGGCGCCGCCACATGGCCTGTCGGCGCCCAAGTGTGAAATGGCCACAAGCCGGCCAGAATCGCGAAGCCAACAAACACCAACGGGAAAGCCCAATACTGAAAGCTCGCGGGATACGGATATTTTGCCAATTCCAGCAGGTTCATGCTGTGCGCTCCGGAAACGACATACGCGGCAATGATGCCAATCAAAACCATGGCGCTGCCAATGAAGGAATAGAGCGCCAGTTTCATCGCGCCGTATTCCTTGTTGGTGGAACCCCAGATGGCGATGAGGAAATATTTGGGAATGATCGCCAGTTCATAGAAAACGAACAACAGGAACAAATCGAAGCTGAGGAACACACCGTACACTCCGCCGATCAAGGCCAGGTAAAATGCAAAAAACTCCTTTGTGCGATGCTCAACGTTCCAGGAAAACAAAATGCCAACGATCGCCGCCAGTCCGGTAAGCAGAACCAGCGTGATGCTGATGCCGTCGGCAGCGAGGAAGAAATCGATATGCAGTCCGGGAATCCATGGTTTTTGGACGATGGTCATGATTCCCGCGGTGGGTTGGTAGGCGAACGCACTGACCAATCCCAACAGGAAGCCGGCCACCGCGGTCAGCAAGGCAATGCCGCGCGCCGCCCTGGCCTGCCCCGCTGGCACCAGCATCAGGGCGAGCACTCCGATAAATGAAATGTAAACCGTCCAGGCGAGCATGTTATGTGATTGTCCGGTTCAAGCGTGTTTCCTAAAATTTAAGATGATCCACCATTTGGATTACCGTCAGGTTTATCTTCCCCATCAAAACCTGCGGCCAAATTCCAATGAGCAACATCAAAGCCGTGGCGGGGATGACTATGAACCGTTCCGGCCAGGTCAGTTCGGCCAGCGCGGACCATTTGACATTCAGCGGCCCACTAAAGACGCGCTGCAAGACCGTGAGCAGAAAGATGGCCGTGACCAACAGGCCCAGGACGGACAATGCCGTGGCCCAGGTGGCGAGCGGGAACGAGCCTTTGAAGATAAGAAATTCACCGATGAAACCGTTGAGTCCCGGCAGGCCCAACGAGGCAAAGATGGCGATGCCCATCAGTCCGCAAAAGATCGGCGCGACTTTGCGCAGGCCGCCGAAGTCGTCCAAACCGCGCAAACCGCCGCTGCGTTGTTCCAGGAAACCAATGAAGCAGAATAAAATGGGCGCCGTCAGCCCGTGATTGAACATTTGTAACAGCACACCGTTGAGCACCGCCGTCTTCTCGACATTCAACGGCCCGTCGTTGCCGGTGAATCTTGCGAGCACGAAAACCCCCAGGAGACAGTAACCAAGATGATTAATGGAGGAGTAGGCGAACATCCGTTTCAAATCCCGTTGGGCAAATGCCGCGCAGGCGGAAAGAACAATCGTGGCCACCGCCAGCCAGAGCAGCGGGGTCATAATCAAACGCATTTCGTTGGGAAAGATCGGGAGCAAAATTCGGAGGAAACCATAGACACCCATTTTCGACATGAGACCGGTGAGGACCATGGTGACGCCAGTGGGCGCTTCGGCGTAGGCCACCGGCAACCAGGTATGGAACGGTATCAACGGCACCTTCACGGCAAACCCCAGAAATACACCGGCAAAAATGACCAACGCCAACTGATGTCCGGTCAAATTGATCCAACCGAGTTTGTCCGCGAGCGCTCCGGCAAGTTTGCCGGAACTGCCCATTTCAGCGAGGGTGTGGAAATCGAACGTCCCCACCGCCCAAAAAATGGCGAGAAAGGAAAGGAGCATCGCCACGCTGCCGACCATGGTATAGATGAAAAATTGAGTAGCGGCAGCGCTGCGTCGCGGCCCGCCCCAAAGTTTGATGAGAAAAAAGGCGGGCACCAGGCTGAGTTCCCAAAAGATGAACCAATGAAAAAAGTTCAGCGCGGTAAAGGTGCCGAACAACCCGGCTTGGAGCAGGAGAAACATGGAAAAGTAGAGCGGAACCTTTTCTTCAATCCGCCACGACGCGAGCATGGCAATCGGCACTACGATGGCTGTCAGCAAAACCATCAGCAACCCGAGGCCGTCCACGCCGACAAAATATTCCGCGCCCAGGGAGGGAATCCAGTCATGGCGTTCGGTAAGTTGAAGGTTTGGCGAAGCCGAATCGAAATGCAGCCATAGCAACACCGCCCCCAAGAGGCTGACCAAATTAAAGCCCAGCGCCAGTCCGCGCGCGAGTTGCTTGCGCTCAAAGTCCAAACCGATCAACACCACCGCGCCCACCAGCGGTATGCAGGTCAAAACAGTGATCAGCGGGAAAGTGCTCATGATGGCCGGCACCCCCAAATTAAAACCAGGATGAGCACCGTCAGCGCTACGCCAATGACCCGCAGATAACTTTGCACCCGGCCATTTTGCAGTCGGGAAAATAATTTGCCCCCTTCCGCAACTCCCTTGCAGCCTTCATCAAAACCCAGATTCACCGCATATTCGTCGATCAGGCGATTCACCCAAGCAAGCGCAAGGATGAGATAGCTGACGGCCAGCACCGCCCCGTTCCAAACCCAGTAATCCATGGAGTCGCACAATTGCGCCCACCAGACGAAGAAGCGGATTACCGTGGCTTCGTATAGTTCATCGATGTAAAACTTATTGCGGAACAGCTCATAGATATCCGGCCGCAAACGTTCCAACACATCCTCGGCATCGGGACTCGTAATCGGTTTCCGTCCATAAAACCACCAGCCTAAGCCGATGCCAACCGCCACGATAACGGTCGAAAGCAGGAGAATGGAACGCACCTCTCCCTGCCAAAGTTCCGCAAAATTGAAGAGCGGTTGTCCGCCGTTCAAGTAACTTTGAAACCATGGCCAGGCCGGAGTGCCAATGAAACCGAGCATTACGGCGAACACCGCCAGAATCGTCAAAGGCAGGGTCATTACGCGCGGACTTTCGTGCGGTTTCGTCGCGTGGTGACTGTCGGCGCGATTATTGCCAAAGAAGACGTAGCACATCTGCCGCGTCATATAGAATGCCGTGAGCAACGCGCCGGACACGCCGAGGTAAAAAGGAATCTTTGAAACCGGCCAGTCGTGCGCGGCGTGCAGGATGGCGTCCTTGCTCCAAAAGCCGGAGAACAAAATCGGCACGCCGGACAGCGCCATCATGCCGATGGCGTAGGTGGCAAAAGTCACCGGCATGAACTTTTTCAAACCGCCCATGCGGCGAATGTCCTGTTCCTCATGACAGCCGTGAATCACCGAACCGGCCCCGAGGAACAACAGCGCCTTGAAGAATGCGTGGGCGATAAGGTGGAACATGCCCACCGCGACGCCGCCCACACCAAGCCCCATCATCATAAAACCCAATTGCGAAACCGTGGAGTACGCGAGGATGCGTTTTATGTCCGTTTGCGCCACCGCTATGCATGCGGCGAACACGGCCGTGATGGCCCCCACCCAGGTGACGACCGTCAACGCGGAGATATGAATGCCCGGCCCCCAACCGGCAACTTCTCCGCCATTGGCTGACATGAGCGGATAAACCCGGGCGACGAGAAAAACACCGGCGGCCACCATCGTTGCGGCATGGATGAGCGCGCTGACGGGCGTGGGACCTTCCATGGCGTCCGGCAACCAGACATGGAGCGGCACCTGGCCCGATTTGCCAATCGCCCCGCAGAAGATGAGCAGGCCAATGCCGGTGGTGATGGCCATGCCGCCAATGGTGGTGCGGGCCGCCCATTCGGCTTGCTGTAAGTTTTCCAAACAGCCCTTTCCATCAGCGTAGAAAAGCAGTGTGCCGGACTGGGAATAGAGCCAGAGGATGCCCAGGAAGAAAACGACATCGCCAATGCGCGTAGTAATAAAGGCTTTCTTGGCCGCCGCCGCCGCACTTGGCTTTTGATACCAGAACCCAATGAGCAGATAGGAGGCAAGACCCACCAGTTCCCAGCACATGAAAAGCAACAACAGGTTGTTGGCGATGATCAACCCAAGCATCGCAGCGGCGAACAGCGAGAGGAAACAAAAGAAACGGGTGAAATTTTCGTCGTGCGCCATGTAGCCAATGCTGTAAATGAAAATGAGCAGGCTGACGAATGTCACCATCACCAGCATGATGGCGGTCAGCGGATCAAGCACCCAGCCGAGTTGCAAAGTGGTTTCACCGAAGGTAAACCAGTTAAAGTTGTGGACTTCATGAAAATTGGCGGCGGAACTTGAACGATGAAGAGTTTTGGCGAACGCCGCGCAGGAGAGCGTCAGCGAGATAACCATCGCCCCAATGCCCATCGTGGCGGCAAACCGCTTATGCGGCTGGCGCGTAACGGCGATCATTGCTGCTGCAATCAGCGGCAGCAGCGGAATCAGAAACAAGTATTGAACCTGGAATGTCATCCCTTCAGTGAATCAATTTTGTCGAGGTTGGTGGTTTTGTAATGACGGTAGATGGCGATGATCAAGGCCAGGCCGACGGCGGCTTCCGCGGCGGCGATGCCAATCGAGAAAATCACAAACATAATGCCGATGAGCGCGGCGGGGTCCGGGCTGAAGCGCCAAAAGGCAATGAAGTTGAGGTTGGCGGCGTTGAGCATCAATTCAATGCCGACCAGGACAAGGATGGCATTACGCCGCGTCAGCGCGCCGGCGAGTCCCACCGCAAAGAGCAGCGCCGAAAAAACGAGATAGTAA
>JAQGPA010000079.1 GCA_028293325.1 Pedosphaera sp.
GGTTGATCACACCGGAACAATTTGAGCAGTTCACACAGGAAGGGGCGCTGGGCAGTCATTTGGAGAATTTGCAACGTCATGGTGGGTTCAAAGGATTCAACCAAAAATCGGTGAGTGTAATTATTGCCGCGACCGATCCACGCAAGACGCATTTCCCGCACGCCTGACCCAAAGATACATATGGCGGATAAATTAAAGGCAATGACGGACTCGCTGGGGTTGGCCTCCTACCGGCGGCATATTTTTCTTTGTGCCGACCAGACGGAGCCGCATTGTGCGCCGAAGGAAAAGGGGTTGGAGGCCTGGGAATTTTTAAAGAAGCGATTGAAGGAACTGAAGCTGGCTGGTCCCGAACCGCTGGTCTATCGCACCAAGGCCAACTGCCTGCGGGTTTGCGTACAGGGACCGGTGGCGGTGGTTTATCCTGAGGGGGTCTGGTATCATTCCTGCACCCCGGCAGTGTTGGAGCGGATTATTCAGGAGCATTTGGTTCAGGGCCGGATTGTCACGGAATTTGCCTTTGCCACCAATCCGTTTGGTGCGGAGCCGAGGAAGTTGCCGAGCGCTTTATAGGCGGTCCACCTTGGCAGCGAAGACAAAGTCACTCTCCGTCAGACCGTCAATTGTGTGTGTCCAAAGGGTGAGTTTTACCTTGCCCCAAGCCAAGTAAATATCGGGATGATGGTTCACTTGTTCGGCCAGGGCCCCCACGCGGTTGGTGAAGTCAAGGGCTTCACGGAAGTTCTTAAATTCATAGTCCCGTTCCAAGTGATGCTCGTCCACCACCTGCCAGCCCTCGCGCAACTGTCCGGCCAGTTGGGCTAATTCATTACCTTGAAGCGGAGCCATACCGCCTTGACAGGGAACACATTCCATTTGAGCCAGGTCATTCATAATTCGTTCTCCCTCTGCAGGCAACATCGTCTGCCGGTGCTCCGGCGTCAACCTTTTGGGCATTGCAAGCGATCCCTTTCTAGCGTAGATATTTCTCCCCCGTGTAACGGGAATGCTATGAAACCGGACGTCGAAATCTACGATACGACCCTGCGGGATGGATCCCAGGGCGAAGGCATCAATTTTTCGGTGATGGATAAGCTTCGAATTGCTGAAAAGCTCGATGCGTTCGGGGTGCATTACATTGAAGGCGGCTGGCCGGGGTCCAATCCCAAGGACATTGAGTTCTTTGCGCAGGCCAAAACGAAGAAATTCAAGCATGCGCGACTGGCGGCGTTTGGTTCGACGCGCCGGAAGAATACGGCGGTGGAAGCTGACGAGCAGGTTCGATTGCTGCTGGAGGCAGAAACTCCGGTGGTGACCATTTACGGGAAGACGTGGCTGTTGCACGTCAAGGAAGTGTTGCGCACGACGCCGGAAGAAAACCTGGCGATGATCGCCGACACGATTCGCCATCTCAAGGCGCACGGCAAATTCGTGATTTACGATGCGGAGCATTGCTTCGACGGTTACAAGAGCGATCCCGAATACGCGGTGGCGACGTGGCAGGCGGCGGAAAAGGCGGGAGTGGACATGGTGGTGCTGTGCGATACCAACGGCGGCTGTTTGCCGGAGGAAGTGGCGCGCATCACGCAGGCCGCCCGCAGCAAGCTGAAGGTGCGATTGGGCATTCACACGCACGATGACATTGGATTGGGTGTGGCCAATGCGCTGGCGGCGTTGGAAACGGGCGCGACGCATGTTCAGGGGACGATCAATGGCTACGGCGAGCGCACGGGTAATTGCAATTTGACGAGTGTGATTCCCAACATTGCGCTAAAGCTTAAAAAGAGCTGCGTGCCGGTGGCTTCGCTGCCCAAGCTGAAAGAGCTTTCTCAATTTGTGGATGAAATCGCGAACATTCGACACAGCCCGCGGCAGCCGTGGGTGGGGTCGGCTGCATTTTCGCATAAGGGCGGAACCCATGTTAACGCAGTGCAGAAGCTGGCGGCGAGTTATGAGCATATTGACCCGACAGTCGTGGGCAACCGGCGCACGGTGCTAATCAGTGATCTGGCTGGCCGCAGCAACATTGTGATGAAGGCCCAGGAATTGGGCTTTGATATCACGAACGAGACGCCGGAACTCAAGACGATCCTGAATCGCATCAAGGACCTGGAGCATAAGGGGTATGAATTTGAGGCGGCGGAGGGTTCGCTGGCGTTGTTGATTCGCCGGGCGCTCAAGCATGAAGAGCCTCCATTTAGGGTGGAGGGATATGAAACGACCGTACGGCGTGATCGGGCCATTTCAATTTGTCAGGCCACCATCAAAGTTTTGGTGAATGGTGAGGCCGCGCACACGGTGGCTGAGGGTGATGGCCCGGTGAATGCGCTCGATTCCGCTTTGCGCGCGGCGTTGATCCGATTTTATCCGCAGGTCAAAAAAATCCAGCTTACCGATTACAAGGTGCGCATCCTCGACTCCGCCACGGGCACAGGCGCCCGGACGCGGGTGTTGATTGAATCCACCGATGGCCATGAAGAATGGGGCACGGTCGGGGTGAACGACAACCTCATCGAAGCCAGCTTAGGGGCGCTCGTGGACAGCATGGAGTATGGGTTGTTGGAAAGGTAATTTTTTTAACCACGGATGAACACGGATGGACACGGATTTAAGACCGAATTTGCTTACTGGCGGCAGCACCAAGCTGCTGCTCAAAACAGAAACGCAGCAGATTATCGGTTGCGCGTTTGACGTGCTTAACGAAATTGGGCATGGACTTCATGAGAAGATTTATGAAAACGCGTTGGTGGTTGAATTTAAGCTGCGTGACATCTTGTTTGAACAGCAGAAACGGTATCCAGTGCATTACAAGAATGTTCAGATCGGTGAATTTATTCCTGACCTTGTCGCGTTCAACGCTGTTATTTGCGATATGAAGGTTATCGATCAAATAACCGATCATGAGCGTGGCAAGATGACCAACTATCTCCGTATTTCCAAATTGAGGGTGGGTCTAATACTCAATTTTAAAAACGCGCGGTTGGAATGGGACCGGCTGGTCTTGTAGTTCATTATCCGTGTGCATCCGTATTTATCCGTGGTTAGATTAATCTTGTATGGCCGAAATTCCCAAAGCGTACGAACCGCAGTCGGTTGAATCCAAGTGGTATCAATTCTGGCTTGAGAAGAAGCTTTTCGTGGCGGATCCCGCCTCGCCAAAGCCGGCTTACTCCATTGTCATTCCGCCGCCCAATGTGACCGGCGTGCTGACGCTGGGGCATGTGCTTAATAATACCATTCAGGACATCCTGGCCCGCAAGGCGCGGATGGAAGGCAAGGAAGTACTTTGGCTGCCGGGGACGGATCATGCGGGCATTGCCACACAGACGGTGGTGGAACGGACGCTTAAGAAAGAGGGGAAGATCCGGCATCGCGATGATCTTGGACGCGAGAAATTTTTGGAGAAGGTCTGGGAATGGAAGGAAAAGCACGGCGGCATCATCATCGAACAGCTTAAGCGGCTTGGGGCGTCGTGCGATTGGACTCGGGAACGGTTCACGATGGATCCGGAGTATTCCAAGTGCGTCCATAAAGTTTTTGTTGAGCTTTATAAGAAGGGATTGATTTATCGCGGCAAACGGATGGTGAATTGGTGTCCCGTTTCGCTCACGGCGTTGTCGGATGAAGAAGTGGTGATGAAGGAACAAAAGGGTTTCCTCTACTACTTCAAGGTGGAGGTTGCTGAACAACCTGGGACGTTCCTGACCATTGCGACGACGCGGCCGGAGACGATCCCGGGCGATACGGCAGTGGCGGTGAATCCGAAAGACCCGCGTTACGCGAGTTTAATCGGCAAGCATGTGGTGCGTCCCCTGCCCCATGAATTGCCCCGTGAACAGAAACTCATCCCGATCATTGGCGACGAGCACGTTGATTTTGAGTTTGGCACGGGTGTGCTCAAAGTGACGCCGGCGCATGACAAGGCGGACTTTGAAATTGGAGCGCGCCACAAATTGCCGATCATTGAAGTGATCAACGCGGACGGCACCATGGGCGATTTGGCGGGCGCGGATTTGCGCGGACTGGATCGGTTCAAGGCGCGCAAGGTGGCGACGGAAAAATTGACGGAACTTGGTTTGCTGGAAAAAGAAGAGCCTTACACAAACAAAGTGGGTTACAGCGAACGCGCCGATGTGCCGATTGAACCGCGCTTGAGCGAGCAGTGGTTTCTGAAATATCCCAGCGTGAAGGAGTCCAAAGATGTTGTGGACCAGCGGAAGATGCGGTTCTTTCCCGAGCGTTGGGCAAAGGTTTATGACCACTGGCTGGAAGGCATTCAGGACTGGTGCATCAGCCGTCAGCTTTGGTGGGGGCATCGGATTCCAGTGTGGTATCGCGGCGGTGAAATTTATTGCGGGATTGAAGCTCCGGCGGGTGAAGGTTGGACTCAAGACCCGGACGTGCTCGACACCTGGTTTAGTTCGTGGTTGTGGCCGTTTGCGACGATGGGGTGGCCGGAGCAGACGCCGACGTTGAAGAAGTTTTATCCCACGACTGACCTAGTTACGGGGCCGGACATTATTTTCTTCTGGGTCGCGCGGATGATCATGGCGGGATACGAGTTCATGGGGGAGATGCCGTTTCGGAATGTTTATTTCACGGGCATCATTCGGGACAAACAGGGGCGGAAGATGTCCAAGAGTTTGGGCAATTCGCCGGACCCGCTGGACCTGATTGCCAAGTTTGGGGCGGATGCGTTGCGCTTTGGCGTGATGCGGTCGGCGCCGCTGGGACAGGACATTCTTTTTGATGAACAGCATGTGGAGTTGGGTCGCAATTTTTGCAACAAGCTTTGGAATGCGTGCCGGTTTCGCCAGATGCAGGGAGGCGAAGTGCAGGGGGAAATCAACCCCAAGCTGCTGAGCGGCGATGACAAGTGGATTCTGCTGAAGCTGAACGCGGCGATTCGGGAACTGACGGAATCGCTGGCGGAATATAAATTCAGCGAAGCGACCCAGACGCTCTATCGCTTTTTCTGGAGTGAATTTTGCGATTGGTATCTGGAGGCGAGCAAGGCGGTGTTCCAGGGGACGGATGAGGCGAGGAAGGCCAATACGCAGGCGGTGATTGATTTTGTTTTGTCGCATACCTTGCGGCTGTTTCATCCGTTTCTGCCATTCATCAGCGAAGAACTTTGGCACGGGATGGGTTATCACGAGGATATGCCCGAAAACCAAGGCGGCCAGAGCATCATGTATGCGCCGTGGCCCAAGGCGTTCGATGAGGAGTTCCTGGGCTTCTACGGTCTCGATGAATGCTACCTGGAGATGACCGAGGTCAAATACAACCTGGTGACACAGGGTCGAAACCTGCGTCGCGAAGGAAATATTCCCTCCAGCAAAAAGGCCAAATTCATTTTCAAGCCGGCGAGCCATGTCACGCCGCTGGACATGGCAGTGTTGAAGATTTTATTAAACGCCGAGCCGCTGGAAGTGAATGCCGGCTATGAGCCGCCAAAAGGAACACCGGCGGTGCATTCGGAAATGGGGAATTTGTATCTGCCGCTCGAAGGGGTAATTGATATTACGGCGGAGACGACGCGACTCAACAAGGAATTGGAGAAAATTGACGCGGAGATCGGCAAGGTGGAACAGAAACTTGCGAATCCGGCCTTCACACAGAAAGTGCCGCCCGAAGTGCTCCGGGAGCATCAGAAGCGATTGGTGGATTGGCTGGCGAAGAAGGAACATGTTCAGGCCTCCCTGAGCGCAATGACCAGTTGATACAGCCGCAGCCCATTATGACATTCTCCGAACATACGAAAGCCCTCGCCTGTGCCGTCCGCGCTGCCCGCGCTGCCGGGAAGCTGATGCGGCAGAATCTTAACAAGACCAAAAAGATCAATTCCAGTTCCGCGCATGACATCAAACTGGATTTGGATGTGCGGTGCCAAAAGTTGATTGAGAAGATACTGCACACCGGATTTCCGCGTATTTCGTTGCTGGGTGAAGAAGGGGTGGCGGGCGATCCCAAGGCGCCGCAACGCTGGGTGGTGGACCCGATTGATGGGACGGTTAATTTTACTTACGGGATTCCGCATGCGTGTGTTTCGATTGCGCTGCAAATTCAAAGCCGAGGCGCTGCATACGAAACCGTCGTGGGTGTTGTCTATGATCCATTTTGCGATGAGCTTTGGACAGCGATTCGGGGGCAGCCGGCACGGTTGAATGGTCAGAGTATTCACGTTTCACAGGGAAAATCGCTGCGGGAGGCAATCGTTTCCATTGGGTTTGCCAAATCCAAGGCGAATCTGGATCGCACCCTGCCCTATTTCAACAAGTTGGTCCGGCGCGTGCGCAAAGTAAGAATGATGGGGGCGGCGGCGCTGGCGATGACCTATGTGGCGAGCGGACGTTTTGATGCCTACATCGAGCGCGGCATCCGGCTCTGGGACATTGCGGCGGGCGGATTGATCGTGGAGTGCGCTGGGGGCGAGTTTTGGCATGAAGCGGTGCCGGGGCAGCATACATATCGGTTGGTGGCTAGCAATGGACGGCTGAGGAAGAAACTGCAATCGATTCGCTAAAGACAAGGGGGAGCAGAAGCAGCCGCCCTCACCCCGGCCCTCTCCCGTCCGACGGTAAAACGGGATTTGCAAGTTTTGATCGCTGGTCGTGATTTAGGTGAAGCGGCGTAATGGTTTTTTAGAGATTAAACGGGTAATGGCAGAGATTACATCAACCGGTAACCCGGTGGCGGAAGGGGAGCGGAATGAATTCCGCGATCCGTTGGGCGTTGGGTTTCAGGGCTTTGCTCGACGAAGCTTTTGCTAGGTGCGGGAAAGCAATATTGAGCGGTCGCGCAGCGCGGTCAAGGCTTTGGCGCGATGGCTGAGTTGATTTTTGGTCGCCTCGCCCAACTCGGCAAAGCTTTGCGCGTAGCCCGTGGGAATAAAGAGCGGATCGTAACCAAAACCTCCCTTGCCGCCGGGTGCAAAGCCGATGCGGCCTTCGCACGTTCCATCAAACAATTCGGTTTGGAGTTCAAATTCGTCGGCGGCGCAAACGGGTGAAGCGTTTTCAACCGGCGATTTCAGAACGGGCGTCAGCGCCAGGACGCAGCGGAAACGCGCGGTGCGCTTCTCCGATGGTACATCGCGCAGGAGGCGCAGTAGTTTTGCGTTGTTGTCGGCATCGGGCGCATTGCCTTCCTGTTTTGTGTCCAACAAAGCGAATCGCGCGGAATAGACTCCGGGTGCGCCGTTGAGGGCGTCCACTTCCAAGCCGGAATCATCGGCCAAGACGAACAGTGGGGAGCGGACGGGCAATTGGGCATCGGCAATGGGGGATTTGGCGAGCCAATGGGCGAGTTGGACGGCCTTTTTCGAGGCGTTGCCCGCGAAGGTGGGCGCGTCCTCGATCACGGCGGGCGCGGCGGGAAAATCCTGGAGCGTCAGATAGTGGAAACGGTCGGAAAGAATGGCGCGGATTTCCTCCACCTTGTGGGCGTTACGCGTGGCGATAACGAGGGTCGTCATGGGCATAAAATCCCACAACCGGGCGGGCGAGACGATAAAAAGATTTCACCGGGAGTCAAGAGTTGTTGGAACTACCTTTTCTCCCGGCGAAATCGTGCGGGCAGCTTTCAAACCAGCATCACGGTTGCCGGTTAAAAGCCAGCCCACACTCCCAAGGCCCAAGCCCCGGAAATCATGGATTGGGCAACTGCCGCACCCGGTAAAAGCGAAGCCCGTTGCCGTTAAAACCATCACTGACCTCGACAGTGCCATTGACGGCGGTGTTGGTAACGACCGGCGACCAGTTGGTCAAATCGAGGGAGCTTTCGGCCGCGTAATGCAGGCCGGGGGTGGCAGTGTGATCAAACACGAACTGACCGTTGGTGATACGGGCCTGGAAATTGGAGATAGCCACGGCCGTCACCACGGAGATGGTTATCGGCGATGACGTGGAGGAAAGGCCGCCGCTATCCGTGGCTTTGGCGGTGAGAGAATAGCTGCCCACAACCAAGGGAGCGGAGGTGAGATTAAATGGAGCGGTGGTGGCCGAGCCAAGGGAGTTGCCATTGCCGAAGTATTGCACGTTGGTCACCGAGCCGTTGTTGGAAGCGGTGGCGGTGGCGGAGAGCTTCACGTTGGCGGGGTCGGAGAAAATTGCGCCGTTGGCGGGATTGGAAATATTTACCACGGGCGGCAGGGCAGCGGAGACGACGGTAACCAAACCGGTCATGCCTTGAGCCGCATGGCCGAGAACATTGCATTGATAGGTATAAACACCAATATTCTGAAAAGTGTGGGAACAAGTCCCGTTCAGGGTGCCGGAACCGCACATGGCTTCCGTACCGGTGCCACTGACAGTACCGGTACCGGTAATGGTGTGAACAGAGGTCGTAGCATTGGTCCAAACAATGGTGTCCCCCACGTGTACGGTGATGGCGCTGGGATGGAAGAAAAAGTTTCCATAAGCAACGTTGGTTGTCGCAGCCTCCGCCGAGCGGACAAAAGACAGGCCGAAAATTCCAGCAATTAAAAAGGCCAATTTCGCAGTATTACACATCATTCGCTTCGATTGGTTGGCATTACGCTAACAGATTTCACGCGTCTCACAAGCAATGGTTATCCAGGCAAATAGGTTCAATGATGCCGGTATGACGCCCTGGCAGAGGACCTTGTTCCAAAAAAAGTGCACAAATTAAATTTATTTTTGGAAAATCGATGACGTCGGGGATTTCTAAGAGTGCGTAAAAAAGGGAGCGGGAGAGCCCCGCTTGAATTTCCCGATCACTGAACCGATATTTGCGCGGGCGGTTTGCTCATCACCGGCTTTCTGCGGCCGTGGAGCACGCAGACCACAACGAGAAAGGAACAGCAATCTTTGGCCACAAAATAAGCCGGAGACACGAGCGTCCGCGCTTTTGCGAATTACCTGAGTGAGCACGATTGAGACCCAGATCCCCATGCGGCTGGATAGGCTTCCCTGGAGCCGTTTCCACTGGCTGGTGATCTTGTCGCTGGGAATCACCTGGATTCTTGACGGGCTTGAGGTGACGCTGGTCGGGGCCATTAGTGGCATTCTGGGCAGTCCCCGAACGCTTGGCTTTACACCCGCCCAGATCGGCCTGCTCGCTTCGTGGTACCTCGTTGGCGCAGTCCTGGGCGCGCTGGTCTTCGGCTGGGCCACTGACCGGTTCGGGCGCCGCAAACTCTTCT
>JAQGPA010000085.1 GCA_028293325.1 Pedosphaera sp.
CGGATCGGCGTGAGTGTGATCGTGCCACCACTATGCACCTCCACATTCAACTCATCGCCCGCCTTAAGGTGCGCCAACTCCATCAGCGCCGCATCAAAGATAATGCCCTGCGAGTTGCCGATCCTGCTGATCGTTTTAATTATCCTCCAATATTATGTTTAACGTCGTCACCCGTCTAGGGCCACCCTCGCCAAATCCTGAACCTTTCCCCCATTGCCCCGTCCGGAAGGACACTCCCTGGCTTATTTCACCGGTTGACTCGCGCTGGCGGAATCTTTCTGCTCCAACACCTCCGCAAACATCGGCAACAAATGCGCCGGTATATTTTGTTCAATACTCCTCCGGCCGCTGGTGAACATCGAACTGCCGCCAGATTTAATGCTCACGTTCAAACTCCCGTCCGGATGCCGGATCATCGAAATGATCATCGGCTCCATCCCAAACTGGCTAAACTGTGAATCAAGCCAACTCTCGGCGGTTTGCGTCAGCATATCCGCCCGCTGCGCCCCCAGCTCATCGCTCAACGCCGCCTCAAATTCCTGCTTCAATCGCCCCCCTTCCTCTCGCAGCGGCTCCACTCGCACCGTCACCTTAATCCCTTCTTCGCCCGCAATCCCCGGCGGATGTTCATCGATCCGCTGCGCCTTGGCCACCTGCAATTCATGAAAATCCCCCAAAAGCCGCGTCAGTTTCGCATTCAACGCGCCCTGCTGGCTCCCACTCGCCGCCAGCACCATCGCCACCTCCGGCTGCAATTCCCCATTCTTCGTGAAGACCTCCACCGGCAATTTAGGCAACATCTCCTTGCGCAGCCAGACATAAGGCGACTCCGCATTCCAGTCCGGCAAATTCGCCGGCGCCACCGCCCAACGGCTCTCCGGACTCACCTTCACCATCGCCTGCTCTGCCTCCGCCACCGCGCCCATCACCTGCTTGCGCGACCCCTTTTCCGCGCGCAATTCCTCACGCACACCCGCCAAAGCCGCTGTGGCCGCGGCCACCCGCGCGTCCAAATCAATCCGCTCCCCGCGCGCTTCCGCCAACGCCCGAAGCTCCTGGTTCAATTTCATTTGCTGCGGAATCCCCACCCCCAGCGCGGCGAGCAACACCAGCGCTATCAATATTGTTTTGCGCGGCAGCAATGATGCGTTCGTTTTCATCGACATTAATTCAGTTCAATTCTTCGCTGGCTTGGTCTGCGCGATGGTGATCCAATCCTGCAACTGCGCGCGGAATATTTCCGGAATATCCTCCAACTTAGTCGGCTCCGACATCCATTGGCCGTTCGGCCTGGACAAGCTCGCCTTGATCGTTTGCGAACCCGGCTGCGGTTGGCGGAAAATCATGCGATGATCAAAATTGAAAACCCCCATGCCCGAGTTGATGCCGCGTTCTTCATCATCCACCGGCATCCAATCCTCCAGCGCGCTCCGGAAACCCTGAAACCGTTCCGTCCCCAGCGTCGCTTCCAGTTCTCCAAACAACGCCTGCCGCATTTCCCCCATTTTGTCACCAATCGCCGGCACTTCAAATACCCGCGTCTCTTCCGGCTTGCCTCCGCGCAAATCTTGCTCGCTTGGCTCAACCCGTTTTATCTTCACCGCCTGTGCTGCGTTGTACTCCGCTTTAAAACGATCCAACGCCTCCTGCACCCGTTGCGTTTCGGCATCGGTCAACTGCAACACTTCCTTGATCTGCTCGCTCAATTGCCCGCGCGGGCTGCTGACGGCGGCTACCGGAATCATTCCCAAAAGTTGCTTCGGCACCCGCACCACCGGCGACGCATCATCCCACTGATAAACCGGGGCCGGCGCCCGCCCTTCAATTTGGGTATTGAGTTCGGCCAACCGCAATTCATTCGTCGCCGTCTCGGCTTTCATCCGCTCCACGCTCGCGCGCGTCTGCCGCAAATTGTTTTCCAATTCCATCGCCATGCCGCCCGCCGACGCGCGTTGCGCGCGGGCCTCCGCCTGTTCGCGGGCCACGCCCGCCGCCGCTTGCCACTGCCACGCCAACGGCGCCAGCGCAACCACCGCGCACAAGACCAGAGTTTGTGTTTTGGTAAGAGTCATAAGCTTAAATAAGGCAAGATTTAATCCCGTGGCCGCTCCGCCCATCGTGAGTCCCGCGTTAGCGCACGCCGTTGCCACTCCCGCTGGAGCCGCCATTGCTACGTCCGCCAGCAAGGCCGCGCTGTTGGCATCGCCCGGAATCGTGAGACCGCGTTGGCGAAAAAATCGCGTCAACCGCTCCAGCGCGCGCGAAATCCGTTTGCGCGCCGCATCTTCATCCACTCCCAGCACCGTCCCCACCTCGCGCAAACTCCGCTCCTCCAGAAACCGCAGCACCAAAGCCAACCGATCCCCGTCGCGCAAACTCAGCAATCCTTCATCCAGCAACGGAATCATTGCCGCCAGCGGCGACGCCCCTTCCCGCTGCATCGCCACCAATTCCGCCGCCGTTTCCTCGCGTCGCCGACGCCGCAATTCCGCCCGGATCCGCGCCTTCGCTTCAAAAATCGCCGTGCGATGCAACCACCCGCCCAGCGTCTCCATCCCGCCCAATCGCGGCGCTTTGCGCGCGAGGGCCATGAAAACATTTTGTGCCACCTCCTCCGCCACCCCGGCATCGCCCACCTGCCGCATCGCCGTCGCATAGACCAGGTCCACATGCCGCGCCACCAACGCGCGAAAAGCCGTTTCCGACCCTTCCGCCGCATAGGCCTTCACCAATTCGTTATCAGGCGACCCCATCATCATTTCACCCATAAGCTGCCGTATCCCCCCAAAACCGGACAGATCATTATGATCAGAGGTTGCTTCCCGGCTTCCGGCAACATCCCACTGGACAACCTAGTCCAATGGCGCTATTCCATTCTCAAGGCTGGACCCTTAGCTCATGAACTGGCTCGACACCGAAACCAAGGCAATCCTGCACAAAGAGGCTGAGCCAAAGCTCTCGACCGCCAAAGTCGCCGAGTTCGCCCTGGTACTGATTCAGAAAGGCGTGGACCCTTCGCGTCTGGTTCGCGCCATTTCCCGGATCAACGAGTGCGGCCAATCCAAGGCCATCGAATTGTCGCAGCGGCCTGCACCCATCACCATCAACCCTGACCTCACCGAAGCAGCGGCCATTTACGGACAATTCGAGTTGATCTGTTGCGATGCCATCTCCACCGTCATCCGCAGCGAGGTGGTCGCGCTGGCGTACGGGGGTTATTACCTGAACCTCCTGAAACAAATCTCGCGCAGCCCCGAGTTTTGGCCCGTTACGATACGAATCGATGACATCCCCCTCAACGAATCAGGACATAAATTCACCGACCAATTTCTCGGCATGCGCCTGCCCGAAATAATCGAACTCGGTTTTCCCCGCCGGTTCACCATGCCCGCAAAAAAAGCCCGCATCATGAAACACTGGGCCACCCGCATCGGCGCCCAAGTGCGCGATAACGATACCCTGAAACCATAAACACCCCATCCGACAGCACCTCCGCGACTTGTATGTGAATGGGCAACTCGCTTGTGGTTAGCCGACGGGCAAACTACAACTGGGGTGGGAGCGGAGAGACTGTTTTGCGGCTAAGGACTACTGATCCTGTCGCGGAGATCAGCCT
>JAQGPA010000019.1 GCA_028293325.1 Pedosphaera sp.
GGGCCGCTGGGAATGCAAAGCTTGAACGCTGGGTTGCGCGAGGCGACGGACCTGGCCGCCAGTCTGAAACTCATTCTGCGCGAAAAAGCGTCGCCGGATTTGCTGGCAGACTACGACCAACGCCACCGTGCTGAATGGCGGGCACTGATGGGCCTCAACGGTGATCCAAAACCAGCGCCCTCCGCCGACGAGTGGGTCAAGGAGCACCGCGCAAAAATCCTGGCCGCCATTCCAGCCTCCGGCGCAGATTTAACCCACCTGCTAAAACGCTTGGGCTTGGAGTTCGAGCCAGCATCCGCCAATTCCCTCCACGCTCCCGCGTGAGACCATGCGAGTCCGTGTAAGTCCGTGGTTAATAATTTTCAGAAAAGTAATCTTCCCACTCCGCGCCTCCGTCCCTCCGCGGTTAAGAACCTTTTCCCCACCATGCCCATGCGCAAGCACCCATCTTAAAACCCCGAAGTGGGTTTCGTCATCCAGCCCGGGGTTGGCCCGCCTCTTCTTTCCGGCGGGCCTACCCCGGGTGCCACGCCCTATATCCACCTCATTTCCGCGCACAGCGCGGCGAGCCATGCGAGCATCTCAATAAAGAGGACATCCCAAAATTGTATGGTGCCTTGCTATTGGCGCATCGCTCTGACATTCTGCGCAACGTGGTACGTCAGTTCAGAATCAAATATCCAAGGCCGTATATAATGTGCTGAATCACGGGGAACCAAAACAATTCTAAAACCACTATGTGCCGAAAAAATTTGTATTTTGTTCTGTTCACTCCTGTGCTCATCCTCTTATTTGCAAATTGCAAAAAGAACAGTCCGTCAATTGCGGCTGGAAATGGAGAGTTATTTTCCCTAACGAACACCGTTATGGAAGGGGGAGCGGAAGGGGAGATTGTGCAGGTGCTAAAATCCACATTCGGCCTTAAGATACTTCCTCGTCGATCTGACGTGCATATTCAGTTTGGAACAAATGGAAACCTCCATATCTTCTTTAATGAAACTACCTTGAAGCCAGAGGCCACCCTCTTTGAAACAGCAGACTCTGACGGCAAGCCTGGGTATGATATTTATGATATGAATGCTGATGGAGTACCTGATCTCCGGCAAATCCATGGGGAGAAAAGCCGACAAATTTATTACTTGGGCAAATGGTACGAGTGCCCAACCGAGGGAACCAACGTTGTCATTACGTTTGATGGGAGTACATGGCGCGAAACTCCTGATGGAGCTGCCGTTCCTCCAATCAAATCCAATTATCCACTGACGCGCATGCAATGACGGCTTCACGAGAAAATCGTGGGAACTTTTTGTGAGGAATCCAAAGCGAAACCATCTTTTGCTGGCCGGAATGACATTCCTGGCTTGTGCCATAATGATGTGGGTATCTACGACCCGATTTGGGACCTCATCAGTGAGACGAGCCCAATTGAATAAAATGGGGTTAAGTAGCACTGTTGGATTTACGGATTTGGAACAAAGCTCCAGGAACGAAGTCAAATTTCCCAACTTTTATTGCCATCCCACAACTCTTTTACCGTTTATCGTCGTGGTCAATTATGGCCAATCCGCCAGCAATCTAGGCGGCAATGGAGGCCGGGCCTATTACCTGTGGTTCCTCGGATTAACCGTTTGTTTATCCGATGAAAACCTGTGGAATTCGTGAACATAGATCCCAGGTAATAACTTGTTGTCCATTACAGGACATCTTTCTCAATAAAGCATGAACAACTTAAATTCAGTTCCTTTTGGCGTGTTTTGCATTTGGGTGGTTTCACTGGCGATGGTGATTCTGATTTTGGCGCTCATTGTTCAACATTTGAGTTCTAGCATAGCCCGATATCTGTTCTCTTCCGTTTGGGGTTTGCTTGTCGGATTTTTTATTATAACCCTTCCTTGGATAATCGAGCTCTGCAGGCACGACAATGAGTGGTCCATTATCAATGTCTGGCCATACCAAGGCGCTCACTCCGGACCTTTTTCGGCAACACTACTGGGGGTGCTCCTTGGCGTGGGTGCGGGATGTTTCATAACCTGGCGCCGGAAGCCCGCTCAAAAACACATCGGCTCCTAGCCCCTTCCCCCATCCGTGTCCATCCGTGTGAATCCGTGGTTAATAATTGTCAGTCTTCCCTCTCCGCGTCTCCGCGACTCCGCGGTTAAAATTAATTTCTCTCTCGTGCCCGAGCCCAAGCCCCTTCTCCCACCTTCGTGCCCTTCGTGATCTTCGTGGTGAAATTCCATTCCCCAATGCCCATGCAGCAGCACATCCGTGTTTATCCCTGTCCATCCGTGGTTAATTATTTCTAAAAGTCACTTCTTAAACCACCCCAACGCCTCCCGTTCCGTCCGATACAGAATCCCCAACACCCGCATCTCCACCGTCAAAAAGTAAAGCCCCAGAAAACCCGAAATCAACCCTGTCAAAATCATGACCTTCACATATTTCTCCAGCGAAAAATTCACCAAAACATGCAGCACGACTACCGCCGCCAACCCATCCTCAACTTGCACCTCGCCCGCACCTACGGTCATTTGAATTCAGCTCCATACTCGTGCAAAAGGAGCAAATGCACGGAAGATGTCCAAGTATAAGCCTTGGTCTTGAGCCCCTTCCCAGTTTTGGCATCGAAATTTTCATAATAGCCTCCCGCTTGCTGAATCAACCGGTCGAAGCGTTGTGCCAGATCAACTGCCAAATCTCCACGTCCACCGCGGTTTAGACCGTCGATCACGAGATACATGGCAGGTGCCCAAATGGGACCACACCAATAGGCGTCAGGATCGGGACGGTAAAGTGGACTCGAGGGCATTTCCGAGGCGAGCCCATAGGGTGTCATGTAATCGTCGAGTTGCTTGACCATACTGTTAAACATTTCCGCATCAAGATTCTCGCCAAGGACCAGGCTCATCATTGGCTCAAGTGACGTGGGTTGATAAATGATTCGTTTTCCCCCGTCGAGCCGGGTCACCAATCGGCCTTCCAGCCAATAAGTCTGCCGGAACAACTTCAAATGGGCCACCGCCCGGTCACTCCACTTGGCGGCCTCCTCCTTTCGCCCGAGTTGGGTCGCAATGCGACCCAGCGTTTTCATTTGCAGAATCAGATAGGTCTGCAACTCCGGCGCTTCGTTGTCGCTTTCGCCTCCGCTCACCGTGGAATTATCCCAGCCGGAATCCCAGCCGGGGTTGACCCCGGAAAACCCTGGAATGCCGTTGCCATTGTGATCGCGTTTCGTGAACCAAAAATCCGTCCATTTGACCAGCTTGGGATATATCATTTCCAGTTTGGCATTGGGAATCCGATGCCTGTCCATCAATTTGCCCAGTGCCCAGCCTTGAATGGGTGGCTTCGTGCAACCGAAGAAGGCGTCGTCCGGGCCGGTTTTATCCGGTAATTGGCCATCCTCTTTTTGAAGGGCGAAGGGCAACATCAACTGATCGAGACCAGCATCCAAATCGGTGACACCCAGGGCCAGTGCGTTGAAACAACAATCCCATGGCCATAGGGAATTCATGTGGGCTTTGGCCATAAGCACCGGAGCGGTCGGGAAATTTGGCGGTGTCGCGGGCGCCATCGCATACCAGGTATTGAGCCAGGCTTGTCCAGCCGCAACTTCATATCGCCGGGGCATGCCGGGCATTTTGCGGCTAAATTGCTGCCAGTCCGTCAAAGTAACCGCTTCCACTTTTTTCCAATCTTCCGGCAAAATCGCCGGCGCGTCCTTGAAAATGCGAACCGCCACCCGGCATTTGCCGCGTTCCGGAATTACTTCCCAACGCCCTTCCTGTAGGCCGGTAAAGCGACCTTCCACGATCACAAGTTGCACCGTCCATTCCCGCCAATGAGTGCTCCAAGTGCGCTCATCTTCTCGCACCAGTTTCTCAAAGTTGTATTCCTTTTGCACCGGGCTAAGTTGAATCCCCAAACCGGAAGCCGCGATCAGCGCGTCTCGTTTGCCTGATAATATAAGATGAGCCCCATCCTGTCCGGACGATTTGTCCTCGACCTCAAGCGACACAGGAGAGGCTGAACATCTGGTTTCGACCGCTTTGCCGTCGCGGAGAAACCGGATGTTAAACGCTTCATCCCACGCATCCGACAAGTAACTATAATACAATCGCAGCGTGGATGCGTCGTTCGGGTAGATCGTCAGCCACGACCCGCGGCGGCTGAACCAGTAGTGCTGGGGATCCACCCGGGGCAATGCTCCGCTGATGGACGGATGCCCTGGAGGCAGTTCGGATGCCCGGACGCAATCACCCAACATCAGCAAAGCAGCAATCAGCAGAATTCTATATGGAATTCGGATTATAAGCACGTCCATCCCAACAACACTTTGCTTTCTCATATGAAATCCTATCACCGTTCTACAGGTTTGAAGGTTGAAGTGACACCGGCATCTTACTTTCACAAAATTAAACTTCATCATGGCAAACTGAAACGCGAACGTCGTCTAATTTTGTGCACCGAAGGAATTTATACATTGATTACTCACTCAAACCGCCTCGCTGAAGGATACGAAATTGATCCTAAAAAAGATTTAGCTATCCGTGGTTAATAATTTCACAAAAAGTAGTTTTCCCCCTCCGCGACGCGGTTAAAATCCTTTCCCCCCAAGCCCGCGCGCAAGCACCTACTTCTTGAACCACCCCAACGCCTCCCGCTCCGTCCGATACAGAATCCCCAACACCCGCATCTCCACCGTCAAAAAGTAAAGCCCCAGAAAACCCGAAATCAACCCTGGCAAGACCAAGATTTTCACATATTTCTCCAGCAGAAAATTCACCAAAACATGCAGCACAACTACCGCTGCCAGCACCCCGCAAGCTGCCAGATAGGGCTTCAGCACGCGCAGAATCGACGGAATGATGAACAACGGATTGAGTATCGTCACTGAATCGAACAGCGCCACCGCCAAAAACGACATCGGTAAATAGAAAATTCCCAGGCAAAGAATGGCTCTGGTCACCATGCCACCCCACGGCTGGTCGTAAAATGCTCCCAAGGCAATCAATCCCGGCGCAAAACTCGCCAGCAGCGTGGCCAATGCCTGGAGCAGGGGCACCATGACATCTTCCCAACCGTTAAATTCCGGCCAGTTCGGCATCTCCTTCATCCCTTCATAGGTCGAGGCGATAATCCGCATCAGGTAACCGAACAGATACCCATATACAAAAACCGAAACCACCAGGATCGCCACCATCGAGCCGACGCCAAAACTGCGCGCGTGGCCCACAAAATCAACGAACATGTAGAAGAACGTTCCCGCCGCCATCAGGACCCAACCATCCCCCTGAAATGGATATTTGAAAGCCTCCGGCAGCGAGGCATAAAAACTTTTTCCCTCCTCCGGTCTGACCAGCAACAGCACGCTCAATCGCTCACATTCACCCCCGCAAGCGCCGCAGAACCTTTTCACCGCGCCCGCAGTTTTCTTCATCGTGACGCAAATATGGCAATAAAGAGTGCCGCATTCCTTGCACTGCAACTGCGCCTTGAACCTCCGATGATTCTTGCACAGCAAGTCGCCCGATGTCCCCGGCGTGGCCGCTACCGGTATCGACGGCTCAATGGTCTCTGCGCCTGACGCAGGCATCGCCGCAACCGGCAGGGCAGGGTGGATCACCGTCAACTCCTCCGGCGTATCCGAATCGAACAGCAACTCTATATCGCCCAGCTTGAGCGTTTGCCCCGAGGCGAGCGCCGCCTCCTGAACCGGTCGCAGATCGATAAACGTGCCGTTCGTCGAACCCAGGTCCCGCACCATCACGCCGCCATCCTCCATCACCACCTGACAGTGGCACCCGGAAACCGAGTGATGTTCAATGGTGAAATCATTCTCCAGGCTGCGACCCAGCGTATTCAGGCCCGGCTTAAGCGGGATTTCCCACCCTTGCGTCTTCCCGAAATTAAAAAGCAGGCGTGCCATTTCTTATAATATCAATCTCCGGTACCGCTGCTCCGCCGTCCGCCTACTAGGAAGTTCTGCTAAACCAGCCAAAGCGAAGCCGGTTGGCGTAATACAACAAACCGAGAATGCGGCATTGCACATTTAATAAATAAATTCCAATGAATGTCGCCAGCACCACCGGTAATACCGGCACCGGAATCAGGACGGGTAGCCATGTTAAACCAATCCAACGGGCGAGCAGGACCACCCCCAAAAACACGCATGCCACGATATATTGCAGCGGCATCTTGGCAATGGCCGGTATCACCACCAGCGGGTTCATGGCCGCCACGGAGTCAAACATGGTCACCGCGAGGAAGGCCATCGGATAATACAAACAACTGAAACTGACCGCGACAAACATATATAACGCCGAATTGTCTGTCTCACCAAAAAAGGCCCAGATCATCAAGGCCACGGCCGGCGCAAAGCAGAAGAAAATCGTCAGGAACACCTGCGCGCATGGCGCTGCGAGATCCTGGCCAATATCCGTCACATCCGGTAGCGCCGGTTCGTTCTCATCTCCGTACGCAGTCGTATGCACCACACTTTTTAGATAGGCGAATAAATAGCCATAAAAAATGACCCGCACCGACCACATGCCAAAGAATATAAATCCTCCGCCTCTGATTAAATTCATATACTCCAGCAGGGTAAAAACAATTGTCGCCCCAGCCAGAATAAACGTCCCGTCCTTCTTAAATGGAAAAGCAAACGCTGTTGGCAACACGGTAAAAAAATTTACTTCCGCCGGGATCACCACTTTCACCGCTATCGGCGCGCATTCCACTCCGCAAGTGCGGCACACATGGCTTGTGCCGTCATGGGTCGCCCGTGTCGTGACGCACAGATCGCAGAAAAACCGGCTGCATTTCGGGCAGTTCCAGCGGGCGGCGGACTTGGGATGAAACTTGCAAACGGACTTGCCGGTGGGCGCCTTGCGCGGCGTCGTCGCGGCGATCGGTGGGGGCATCGGCGGTGCCACTGCGGCCGATGGCGGCTCCGCCACGGCAGTCGCCACAGCACTGGCCCCGGAAATTCGCAAGCCAGCCATCGGAGCGGCTGCTGCTGGCGCAGGACTTATCCTTATTTGCGGGGGCGGCGGTGGCAGCGGCGACGCTCCAATCATTATCCCTGCTGGCGGTGGTGGTGGGGGCGACGCAGCCGTTCCAATTTTCAACCCCACCACCGGCGGCGGCGGCATGGCTGCTCCGATGGGCGCTGTTGCTGCCGTGCCCAGGGGCGCAAACGTCGTCCCAACCGGAACATCATTCTCAAACAGCATCTCTACGCCGCCCAATTGCAGCGTTTGCCCCAACTGCAAAGTCCCTTCCTTGATCGGCGCGCGATTGATAAACGTCCCGTTCGTGGAGCCTAAGTCCTTCACCACCACTGAATTGCCGTTGACCACAATCTGGCAATGCGAGCCGGACACCGAGGGATCCTCCACTTGAAAATCATTCGCGAAACCGCGTCCGATGAAATTATCGCCGGGCTTAAGCTGAATTTCACGTGCCTGTGGTGTGCGCGGATTAATGACCAGTCGCGACATATTTAGTTAAAGGGCCTTCTTCAATGATTAAAAAATCATTATGCCACCGCCCGCGCCTTGTCGATAAAAAACACACCCGGAACGACGTTTTTCCCGGCCCGTTTGCTCCGGAACTGGACGTTTCTTACGATTTCTCCGGTGTCACCGCCGAGATGACCATTGCATCGGCCTTCAAATATTTCTGCGCCACCGCCTTGATTTGCTCCAGCGTCACAGCTTCATACTTCGCATCATCTGTTTCGCTGTAGGCATAACCCAGGCCAAACAGTTCATCCAGCGCCGTGGTCATCGCCAACCCGCCTAAATCCTGCCGGGAAATCTTCTTTTGCCCGATGACTTTTGCCTTCGCCCGCTTCAGTTCCTCCGCCGTCAACCCCTCGGTGCGCAGCAACTCGGCTTCGCGCAATAATTCCGTTTCCACCAACTCCATCTTTTCCGGCGCGGTCCCGACGTAAAATGCAAAGTAGCCCGGTGCCAGCCCCAGAAAATTCTGTGCACCGACGTAATATGCCAACCCAAGATTCTCGCGGACGCGTAAAAACAACCGCGAACCCAGATCACTGCACGCTTCCTGCACCAGTTCCAGCGCATAACGATCCTCGCTATGCACCGTCGTGCCCTGAAAACCCACCAGCAGCACCGCCTGCTTTTTATCACGGGTTTGCGTCACCCGCTTGATTTCGCCCAACTGTCCGGATTGAGGAAAGTCCGTCATGCGCTTCGCCCCTGCCTTCCATTGGCCGAATACCTTTTCGACCGCGGCTTTAACCGCATTCGTTTCCACATCGCCGTAAATCGCGAGCACGCAATTATTCGGCACGGTCAACCGCTGATGAAATGCCCGTAACTGCTCTGTTTTCAAACTCGACACGCTCTCTTCATTGCCGAGCACATCCAGACCGTAACCCACCTCGCCAAACAAAGCGCGCCGCATGGCAATGCCCGCGCTCTTGAGCAGATGATCCCGCTGGGCTCTGATGCCGGCCAGTTGAATTTGCCGCTCCCGTTCCAATGCCGGGGCAGGGAAGGTCGGGTTCAGCAGCACGTCCGCCACCAGGCCCAGCCCGGTCGCGAAATCATCGCTCAACACTTCGGCATTCACTCCAAAACTATTGTTGCCACCATAGGCATCCAGACTCCCGCCTACCGATTCAATCTCCCGCGCAATATCCTCTGCCGACCGGGTCTTCGTTCCCTTCATCAGCATTTTGCCCGTCAGGTGCGTCAACCCGCTGTTCGCCGCCGTTTCCGCCAGCACGCCGCCCTCGAACACGGAACGAATTTGCACAAAAGGTAACCGATGATCCTCTTTCACCAAAAGTTTCAGGCCATTGGGCAGTTCAAATTTCTGGATGGCGTGGTCACTGGTCTTTTCGTCCGCCACGATTTGCTTCGGCGCGGCGCCCTTGGGCAACAGCGCATAAATGGTGCGATTATCCGCCGTCAAATATTGGCGCGCCGCCCGTTGTAAATCCGCCGGTGTCACCCGCTTGACGGCATTAAGATAGCGCTCCGAGAAATTCAGGTCGCTCGCCGCCAGCCAGTTACTTCCCAAATCCTGCGCTTGGCCGCCCATGGTCTTGCGCGTCGAAAGCGTCGCGGAAATAAATTGTTTGATCGCCTTTGTCACTTCCTCCGGCGCCACCGGTTCGCTCTTGAGCTTTTCCACTTCTGTCAGCAAGGCTTCCCGTGCCGGGATGAATTTATCCGCATCCACCAACGCGCTCATGCCGAGCAGTCCCGGATTGCCCGGACTGTAAGTCCAGGCATCTGCGGAATGAACCACGCCGAGCTTCTCCCGCACTTCCTGGTAAAGCCTCGAACTGCGCCCGCTCCCCAACACCACTGCCAGCACATCCAAAATCGGCACGTCAGGATGCCGCAATTCCGGTATATGCCAACTGATGTAAAAATGACCCATTTCAATTGGCCCTTCTTCCACGATCTCCCGCGGCGCCGTCTGTTTCGGTTCTTCCGGCAACACCGCCGGGGGAATCGCCTTGGCCTTGGCTTTCGCATAAGCCTCGCGAATCTGCGTCACCACTTCATCTGCCTTCACATCTCCTACCACCACATAAAAAACATTATTCGGTGCGTAACGCTCCCGGTAATACGTCACGATGTCCTCCGCCTGGAGTTCATTGTAAATATCCGGATAGCCAATGATCGTAAAACGATAGGGACTGCGCGTATAAGCCGTTTCAAACAAACGTCGGCCCGCGCGCCGGCCCGGATCATCCTGGTTCATGTCCATCTCGCGCAGAATCACCTGCTTTTCCTTTGCCATCTCCTCGGCGGGCAGGGTGGCGTGCTGCATGATGTCGCACAAAATATCGATCGCAATCTTTCCCCCCGTGTTCGGCACGTCGATATAATAAACCGTGCGATCAAACGACGTGTAGGCGTTCATGTAGCCGCCCGCTTCCTGCACCTCCTGGTCAATGCGCGAAGCCCCGCGCGTCGTGGTTCCCTTGAACAGCATATGTTCGAGCACGTGCGACATGCCCGCACCCAGCCAGCGCCCTTCATTGATGCTCCCCGTCATGCTCCATGCTTGCGCGGACACCACCGGCGCGCTGTGGTCCTCGCGGACAATGATCGTTAAACCATTCTCCAATGTGGTCACTTGAACTCCCGTGGGAATGGCCGGTAATTCCGCTCGCAGATTATGTCCCGCCACTAATGAAATTGGATTCGTCATGTAACAATGGTTCTCAAACTAATTTTTCTGATTCGTAAATTGTAATCTTGGTTTTTGGAGTCAGAGTTAAAGCACCTGACAAAACACGATTGCGCCTGGACCGGATGATTTGCAAACCATTCGTCTCCCTCGCCCCGCCCGAGCGGGGAGAAGGTAAGGGGTGAGGGGTACCAAACACTCGTCCCATTTGTTTTTAGGTTCTATAACGTGTTCTTAGCTTAGTGACCGATTAGTTTTGGGGGCGGATTGCGCCCGCTCGAAAATTCCGCCACGGCCTGTTCGGCCGTTCACGCCCGGGTGGTCTTGGTCTTGGCCTCAAGCAGATACCTTGCCTGCTTATGTTTTGGCAAATACGGCTTGCGAAATTCTTCCTGAAAATTATAGCCGTTCTCAAAATCCGCCCGCGAATCCCGATCAGTCTTCGCCAGCAGACTATGCTCCACCATGATAAAAACGATTTCGCCAAAATCTTGGCAGGACCGCACGCCCCATTCCTCGAGCACGGTGATCGCCATGGGGCCATAGGTTTCCAAGGCATAGTCTCGCACGCCGGCCAGCAGCTCCTGGCCGCTCACATGCTTGATCTGCCCCTTGGTCTCCTTGCCAACGGTCTTTTGGGTGTAACCCAGCGCCTCGCGAATGAATAGGTAAGCGTCGCGATGATACCGCGTATCCTTTTTCAGGATATGCTCCAGAACTTCTTCAAATGAAACTGCTTGCATGGTTTAATTTTTAACCGACTCACTGACGTGTAATGGCGGATGTGCAGTTCGATACGTCTTGACCGTCCAACCAATCAGTAACAGCCCAATCACAATACATAGCACTAACTGTTCCTGTTTGGTCAAGTGAATCACGCACTCAGCATAACGCCTTCATCATTAGTCCACAATCCCGATTTACACAACCGGCCCCCTGCGCAGGAACCTGTCCCGCACCAGTTTGAAGCGCGCAATGTAACCCACTCTTGCACCAGTTCAAGTCATTCACCTGCCTTGAACCGCTATCTGCGCGCCCAGGCTCGGAGTTCAACCTTACGCCGCCACAATATTCACCAGTTTCTTCGGCACAATGATGATCTTCTTGATCGTCTTGCCCTCAATAAACGGCTTCACCTTCTCGCTCCCCAAAGCCGCGGCTTCCAACTCAGCCTGCGGCGCATCCGCCGCTACCACGATGCGGTCACGCAACTTCCCATTCACCTGCACCGGTATCTCCAGCGTGCTTTCCACCAGCAAACTCGCGTCATATTTCGGCCACGGCAGATAAGCCAGCGTCGCTTGCCCCGTGCTGCGAACCGCATTGAGCTTCGCAAATAATTCCTCCGCCAAATGCGGCGCAAACGGCTGCAACAACGTCAGAAAATCCTGCATCACCCCGTAAGGCTTCACTTCCCAGGTAATTGCTTCATTAATAAAAACCATCAGCGCGGAAATCGCGGTATTAAACCGCAACCCGTCCAAATCTTCCGTCACCTTTTTGATCGTGGCGTGCAACGTCTTCAACTGCGCCGGATTGGCCGCCACATCCTTAATCCCCGCGCTCAATTGAATCCTCTCCAACAACTCCGCGCCTTGCTGCGACTCTGCTGTCATTCCCTGCTCAAACTCGGTCTCGCTCGTCTCATCCACGAACAACCGCCACACGCGACCCAGAAACCGATAAACTCCCTCCACGCCCTTGGTGTTCCACGGCTTCACCATTTCCAACGGCCCCATGAACATCTCATAAAGCCGGAACGCATCCGCTCCATAATCAACCAGAATGTCATCCGGGTTTACAACGTTCCCGCGCGACTTCGACATCTTCTGCCCATCCTCGCCGAGAATCAGCCCCTGATTCACCAACTTATAAAACGGCTCCGGTGTCGAAACATAACCCAGATCAAACAACACCTTATGCCAGAACCGAGCATACAACAGATGCAACACCGCATGTTCCGTCCCGCCCACGTACAAATCCACACCCGGCGTGGCTGTCTTTGAACTCTCTCCCGTCCCCATCCAATAATGCTCTGCGTCGCTCCCGACAAATCCCTTGGCATTGCTCGCATCCAGAAAACGCAGATAATACCAGCAACTCCCCGCCCATTGCGGCATGGTATTCGTCTCGCGTGTCGAGCCATCCGGCAAATTGACCCAATCCTTCGCCCGCGCCAATGGCGGCTCACCCGAAGTCGTCGGCTTATAATCTGTCAAAGCCGGCGGCAATACCGGCAGTGCCGATTCCGGCAACGCCTCATGCTCCCCGTTCTTCCACACAATCGGAAACGGCTCGCCCCAATACCGCTGCCGGCTGAACAACCAATCGCGCAGCTTGTAATTGATGGTCCTATTGCCAACGCCTTTCTCCTCCAGCCAAGCGGTGATTTTCGTTTTAGCTTCGACAACGCTTAACCCATCGAGCGAGATTTCGATATTGCGAGAATTGATAGCGTGGCCTTCGCCGGCAAATGCCGCCTTGAAAATTTTTGGAATCTTGGCGAATTCAACTGTGAAAGAATCAGGTTCGAGATGCGACCAATTTTCCGGAGCATTTTCCCTCAACCAGCCGACGGGCGGCATTACAACTGCCCGAATGTTTAATTCGAACTTCTTAGCAAATTCCCAATCTCTTTCGTCATGCGCCGGCACGGCCATGATTGCGCCCGTCCCATAAGTCGCGAGCACATAGTCCGCAATCCAGATCGGGACCTTCTCTTGATTCACCGGATTAATCGCGTGCGCCCCCGTGAACACCCCGGTCTTATCCTTTGCCAATTCAGTCCGCTCCAAGTCGCTCTTGCCCGACGCATATTGCTGGTATTGTTTGACCGCGTCCCGCTGCTCGGGCGTCGTGAGCTGGTCCACCAATTTGTGTTCGGGCGACAACACCATATACGTCGCGCCAAACAACGTGTCCGGCCGCGTGGTAAACACGCGAATCTTCGCCTCCGCACCAGCAACTTGGAAATCCACCTCCGCCCCTTCCGAGCGTCCAATCCAATTCCGCTGCATCTCCTTCAACGAATGACTCCAATCAATTCGCTCCAGGTCATTCAACAACCGTTCCGCATAAGCCGTGATCCGCAGCATCCATTGCCGCATCGGCTTGCGAACCACGGGAAACCCACCCACTTCGCTTTTGCCATCAATGACTTCCTCATTCGCCAAAACTGTGCCAAGTTCCGGACACCAGTTCACCGGCGCTTCCGAAACAAACGCCAGCCGCTTGTTGTCGCGATACGCCCGCTTTTCCGCTTCCGTCTTTAACTCAGCCGGGTAGGGGAGCGTTTCAATCGGCTCCGCCTTGTTGGTCTTTGGATTAGACCACGAGTTATACAGTTTGAGAAAAATCCATTGCGTCCATTTAAAATAATGCGGCGCGGTCGTATCGACTTCGCGTGTCCAATCATAACTGAACCCCAGTGACTTCACCTGCCGCTTGAACGTCGTGATGTTTGCTTCCGTGGTTTGCCGTGGATGCTGTCCTGTCTTTACCGCATATTGTTCCGCCGGCAATCCAAACGCATCCCACCCCATCGGATGCAGCACATTGTATCCCACCGCCCGCCGATACCGCGCCAATATGTCCGTGGCCGTATAACCCTCCGGATGCCCCACATGCAATCCCGCGCCCGAAGGGTAGGGGAACATGTCCAGCACGTAATACTTCGGCGGCATTGTCTGGTGCCGTTTGGCAAAGGGATGTTCCCCCGGCACGGTTTCGCCCGGATTCCAGGCACGAAAAGTCTGTTGCCGATCCCAAATGGCCTGCCATTTCGGCTCGATCAAATCAAACGGATATTGTCTGCGACCCATTGACATAAGCCCGGCATACTGAAGAAACTGCCGCAGTAGGGCAATGCAGAACTACAGTCGGGTCGCTTTACTCCAAAATCAAGTCGCCCGGCGACGTCTGAACCAGCAACCGATTCCCGCCGCGAGGCCAAGCAACCCCAGCGTGGAAGGTTCAGGCACCGGGCTGTAATCAATTATCAAAGTCGGTCCGGCGCCGGAACCATCCTCGCGCGAGGCAAACCGCCGTGCCGTGTTAATCGTCGATTCAGATTGCCCCAGCAAAATCCACCCAAAATCTCCGTTGGGATCCAGCAGCCAGTTTTGCACATCCGCCACCAGTCCGGACGTGGAACCAAAAGTAAGCACCGTTCCCGTGCTGATAAAAGCCGACCCACCGCTCGTCGCTGAAAAATCCGTCCCCGCCAACCCGCCGGCGGCGCCCCATGCCGTGCCCGGAGCCGCCCGGTTGTTCCAAGTCGCCTCACCCGTCGTTGCGGGTGCGCCCAGTTGCCCGGTTTTATTTCCTTCCAGCCAACTTGCCAGCATCGGATGCAATTCGAAAGTGGCGCTCTGCGATGCCGCCGCCGTGACATTCAAAGTCAGACTCACCGAATTGATGATGGCATTCGTCGGGATCGATCCCGCAATGTTAAACTCCAACAATGCCCGACTGTGCAACCCATTGGCCATCGTGCCCGCCGCAAAGTTGGTATGCCCGCCCAGGTTGTTGTTTGGATTGTTCTGCAGCAGTGTCGTATCCGCCACTGCGCTTAAATTCGCAGTGGCTGCAAACGCCGTCCCGTTGGCACCGGATAACAATGCCAGCGCCGCCAGCGTCACGCTGCACAAAACTCTATTGGCCATATTTTTCTCAAGTTGATTCAAGGAGTCCGCACCCGATAAAACCGGTTGCTTAAGGTCAGCGGATCGGAGACCGCTATGTTCGTCGCGGTCGGCTGCGCTGGAATGTTCGTGAGCGTGGCCCACGTGTCCGTCGTCAGCGAACCCCGGAATTCCACGCCATAAGTCCGGTTGGATTCCGCGTTAAACGAAAACCCAAAAACCCCGCCCGCCGGGCTGGTTCCTGCAATCGTGGGCGGAACCGCCGGTGGCGCTGGAACTGTAAAGTTGATCGTCAAGGTAGGCTGGCTGGCGGGATCAAAGTATTCCCGCGACGCAAAATGCCGTGCCGTTTCGGAGGCTTCAGTCTTGCTGATTAAAAGCCACCCGAAATTTGTGCCCGGATTATTCACCCAAGCCTGCACATCGGCGACCAATCCAGTCGAGGAAGGAAATAAATAAGCCCCAACGCCATTTATACTTGTCGAGGAACTGGCGCTCCCGGACGAATCATTGGCCCCCGTCGCGCCGGGCGTACTCCACGAAATGCCTGCGAGACGCGAATTCCAAGAAGTGTCCGTTTCATTCCAATCCTGAAACAGGCGGCGCAGATCAAAAGTTGACCCCGCTGCCGGAGGGCTTTTTGTCACCGCGACGGCAACCGTCGCCGATGTAACGATAGCTTGCGCCGGGATTTTTCCGGTAAGGTCAAACTTGACCAGCACCCGTCGCACATCCTGCCCCGAGTTGGCTCCCAAACCGCCGGAAACAGGAGTATCAATTGCTCCCCCCGTATTATCGTCGGGAGAATTCCTGTCCAACTGGGTATCAGCCGAGCTGACTACGGTTACCGTGTTACCTCGAACAGTCATGACAGCGAGGCCAATAAATAATAGAACCACGCTCCACCGTGAAAATTTCCCCTGCTTCATCATAATCGATACTTCGGTTGTACAAATGGGTTTATGTTTCAGATTGCCGGTATGACACTTGAAATCGTAATTTTGTTCCCGCATACTTCGCCGCAGTGAAACCCCGTTGTCGCAAAGAAATTAATTTTCTCCAGTGTGACATGATTGTTTTCCTTCTTCCCGTATTACAAAATTCCTCCTCTTGTTCATCTCAATCATTTCCTTGGGAACAACAACCGCGGTTCGCGAGTCATAAAATACGAATGGCAAAATTCATGTTATTGCCTCAGCTTCGATGCGTATTGTGAAAAAATGTCGCTGGTGGGTCGGATTGGCTGTGTTGTCGGTCGCCGGGGCGCTTTGCGCTTTGGTAAGCTCCTGCTCCACCACTTCGCGTACGGTGATGGCCCCGCCTCAAATTGAGGGCGCCACTTTTGTCGGCGATAAAGTCTGTGCGGATTGCCACGCTCCCATCAGTCACGTGTTTCCGGCCAGTCCGCATGCCCGGTTGCATTTGGACCATTCTCAAATGGCCGGCCAGCAGGGGTGCGAATCCTGCCACGGTCCCGGCAGCAAACACGTCGCCGCCGGCGGTGGCCGTGGCAAATTCATCGTTAATCCCGGCAAGGACCCGGAAGCCTGTTTCGCCTGCCATCAGGAAATTCAAGCCCAGTTTCATTTGCCCCAGCATCATCCGGTCATCGAAGGCAAAATGAATTGTGTCCAATGCCACGATCCCCATGGCGCCGACATCATGAAACCCGCCGGTGGCCTCGCCATGGCCCGCCTCAACCAGACCTGTGCGCAATGCCATCGCGAACAAAGCCGCCCGTTCATTTTTGAGCACGAAGCTCTGCGCGAAGGCTGCACCGTCTGCCACAACCCCCATGGCTCCATCAATCCCAAGCTGCTCGTCCAGCGGGATTCCAATCTCTGCCTCAAATGCCATGCCCAAATGCAAGGCCCCGGCACTGGCGGCGTAGGCCATCTTTTCATCGGTCAGGTGGATCATACCGACTTGCTCCGTTTTGGCAGTTGTTGGTCGGCTGGTTGCCATACCGCTGTCCATGGCTCCAACGTCCATCCGCGCATGTTCTATTGACGCGAATGAATGCTGCACGGCCTGAGAACACCTAACAAAACTCAATTGCGCACCGACCAGCCAATTTGCCAACCATTTGTCCCCCCCGCCGTTGGCGCACGGAGCGGAGAACTCAGCGTTGCTCGCGGCCAAATCGGCGTGAATTATACCCAACCGCCCACCGTGCCACACCGGAGTAGGAGACGAGGTAACGAGGCTCTAACATCTCCCCCCAGAACACCGGACCCGACCACCGCTTCGCTCCCATCCGCCGTGCCGAATCATCGCACAGCTTCCGCTTCCCTCGCCCCGCCCGCGCGGGGAGAAGGTTGCGGTGAGGGTTCCCAAACGCTCGTCCCATTGCATCTGCTTTTTCGCCGATTTGTTACGTGTTCTAAATCCTTAGGCAAACCTGCCGCCGGCCCTCTGCGCTATCCCATCCTGTTTGCCATTCTGCCCGCCTGTTTGGGGCTCTCGCTTTCGGCTGCTGAAGTGGATGAATCCAAACTCCCGCCGCCCGCCTCGGTCACCATCGATTTTAGCCGCGACATCAAACCCATCCTGGAAAATTCCTGCTTCCGTTGCCATGGACCGGAAAAACCCCGCAGCAATTTCCGTCTGGATAATCGCGACGCTGCTTTGCGGGGCGGCGACAACGGGGTGGACATTCTCCCCGGCAACAGCGCCAAAAGTCCGCTCATCCATTATGTCGCACATCTGGTTCCGGATATGGAAATGCCGCCCCTTGGCAAGGGTGACCCGCTTACCGCCGATCAAATTTCCCTGCTGCGCGCCTGGATTGATCAGGGAGTGGCTTGGGAAACGGTTGAACCTGTTTCGCCGCTCGAATTTTCGCTTTCCCCCACCTTGCGCCTGATCAGCGTCAGTGGCGACAACCAAAAATTCCGCGAACATTACTGGCAAAAAGAAGGGGTCAATGGCGGCGTGGAACAATTTGACTGGCACCGGCAGTTGACCCCGGATTCCGGCCTCACCGCTTCTGGCCATGTCTTGCAAAATGATTATCAACTGCGCTTGGCCCTGGAAAAAAATGAGATCGGCTTCATCCGCGCTGGCTGGGAGCAATACCGCAAGTATTACGACAACACCGGCGGTTATTACCCCTTGTTCACTCCCTCCACCTTCAATCTGGATCGCGATTTGTTTCTCGATGATGGCCGGGCCTGGGTTGATTTCGGCCTCACCCTCCCAAACTGGCCACAGATGGTGTTCGGCTATGAATATCAATACCGCAAAGGCGATCAATCAACTCTCCAATGGGGCGATGTCGTCCAGGCCGGCATTGACCGGAAAATCGCTCCCGCCAGTGAACATCTCGACGAGCATGTTCACATCATCAAGTTTGATCTGGAACATGAAATCTCCGGTGTGCGCATTGAAGACAGTTTTCGCGGCGAGTTCTACAGCCTGTCCACCCGCCGCACCAACATTCTTTTTTCCCCCTTTGTTGGCTCCTTTCAGACGGACGATAATCGGGAAGGCTACCGGCACTTTCAAGGAGCCAACAGCTTCCGGCTCGAAAAACAGTTCAATGATTGGCTCTTCGCCTCCGGCGGCTATTTCTATAGCCAGCTCAATGCGGACGCCAGTTTCACCGTGAACACCTTCAACGTCTCCGGTCCGCTGCTGCCCGTGCAACGCTGGTCTTCCCAGCAGGTCACGCTGGAACGCGAGTCCCATATTTTAAACCTGAACATGCTGCTGGGCCCATGGGACGGCTTGACTCTTTCCAGCGGCGTGCAAAGCGAATGGACCCGTGAAAAGGGTTTTGGTAACGACAATCTCGACGACATCATATTCCCGGGTAATTTCTTTTTCGCCTCTCCCGTCATGATGTTCACTGACTTGGACAAGGCGCAGGTCGAGGAGAACGTGGCGCTGCGCTACACCAAAATTCCCTTCACCGCCTTATTCGCCGAAGTTAAATTGCAGCAGGAAAGCCTTGGCCAGTTCGAGGAGCAAGTCGGCGGTTTTTCGGAATTTTTGCGCGACACCGACTTCGACCGGCAATCGTATGACATGCGCGTTGGCTTCAACACCTCGCCCTGGACCTGGGTTTCACTCAGTGCCCACTACCGCCGGTATGACAACGAAAGCCGTTATAACAACACGCGGGATGAGGCGCCCATCGGTTTCCCCGGCTTCGGTTATTCCGCCTTTATTCGCTCCCGCAGCCTCCTCACCGACGAAGTCGAGACCAAGGCGGTGTTCCGCCCCTTGCGCTGGCTTAAAACAACCCTCTCCTATCAACTCGTCTCCACCGATTACCATACCGCCACCGATCCCGTGCCCGGCGGTATCACCTCCGGCAGTCAAATCCTTGCCGGTACATATGATTCCCACATCTATACCCTGAGCACCACGCTCACGCCTTGGCAACGCCTCTACCTTTCAACCACGTTTTCTTATCAAGACTCCGCCACCATCACCGCCAACAATGGCGCCACAGCTATTGTCCCTTATCGGGGGGATATCTATACCGCGCTGGCCAGCGGAACCTATGTGCTAAGTCAGGCCAGCGATTTGATTCTCGCCTATTCCTTTTCCTACGGTGATTTTTCACAGGGCAACTTTGTTGACGGATTGCCGCTGGGCCTTCGCTACCAGCAACACGGGCTTCAGGTCGGCATCACCCGGCGCATCGCGAAAAATTTCACCACGCAACTGCAATACGGTTATTTTTATTACAATGAACCCTCCAGCGGCGGTGCGAACAATTATTCCGCCCACGCCATATTCGGCACATTTACCTATCGATTCCCTTAAAGTGCGTAAAAAAAGGGTCGGGGAAGCCGCCGAAAACTGCCCAACCAGGCCACCCGACTAATGCAGTTCAACCGCCTCGTCAGGAAACAAATTGACCGTCATCGACGGCCATCTTCTCATGCTGTGAGCGAAGCCTGGGAGCCGTCCGATTCCTCTGCTGAAAGGGGAGCTGCCAGGTCTTCGAGACTCTGCCGCTCCGCTTTGACCCCAAAAAAGGCTTCCATGGCGGCCGCTGCCATCATCAGCCCGGCACTAGCCAGATAACCATAAAAGAGGTTCATGCGAGAGCCAGAACCAATCAGGCCTCCAAACAACCACGGAGCCGCCACACCACCAATCGCCGTCCCGATCGCGAAAAAGAATGCGATGGCCATGGCCCGCATCTCCAGCGGAAAGATCTCGCTCACGGTCAGGTAGGCTGAACTGGCCGCCGACGAGGCGAAAAAGAAAATCACCGTCCAAAGCACGGTCTGCACAACTGACGAAATGACATTGTGGCTGAAGAGGAAGGCGGTGATGACCAGCAGCAGAGCGGACAGGGCATAGGTGCCGGAAATCATCTTGCGCCGGCCGATCGTATCGAAGAAGCGGCCGAGCACGAGCGGGCCGAGAAAGTTCCCCAGTGCGAACGGGAGCAGGTAAAGCCCAGTTTTCTCGCCGGGCACGTTATAGAATTTCGTCAGCACCAGGGAATAAGTGAAGAAGATCGAGTTATAAAAGAATGCCTGGGAGGCCATAAGCACCAGGCCGAGCGCCGCCCGAACACGGTAACGCTGGTATATGGTCCTGGCGATCAGGCCAAAGCCGTAAGCCTTTTGTGGCCGGAGGCGCAAGC
>JAQGPA010000138.1 GCA_028293325.1 Pedosphaera sp.
CACTTCAGGCCCAATGCCCGTGACGTCACCCAGAGAAATGCCAATCCAGCCAACCATATTTTTGTAGCCCAGGTCGAATGACCGAAATCAAGAACACACAACCAAACGCCTTTGCGCGTTGAAAAGATTCTTTGCCAACCAACATCGACGAATCACATCGCTCATCAAAAACCACCACCGACTTCCCTCACCCTCGCCCATCCGATGGGAGAGGGCCGGGGTGAGGGTCCCCGGTTCTTGTTGCCTTCGCTTCGCCGGTTAACCCGCTGCCCGGATTAGAAGTAACGCACGAACGTCTTCTTCTTCAGCCGGTCAATCCATTTCTGCTGCAAGCGGGAACTTTCCCGTATCATCAAAGTGTTCTCGATTTCATCCCGCAGCTCAGCCAGCGGCTTATTGTGCGCCGCCTGCCGCTCTTCCAATAGCACCAAAAAGCATGCCTGCGGCGTCTCAATCACCTCCGTGTATTCACCCGGCTTGAGTTTGGCCAGCGGCTCCACCAACGCCGTGTTCAGCACCTTGACCTCCTGCCACCCGTTCTCACCCCCTTGCGCGCGACCGGAACCATCCGAATAAACTGTCGCCATCTCCGCAAAAGCCGCGCCGCCCTTGATCTGCAACAAAATTTCCTCCGCCCGCTTCTTGGCCGCGCCAGCCTCGTCCGACGTCAATTGGTTTAGCACAATGATCCGCGTCTTCACCTGGTCCGCCACTTTGTAATCCTCCAGATGTTCCTGGTAATAGACCTCAATTTTGTGCGGGGAAATAATCGGCTCCGGCACAAACTTATGCGTCATTTCCTTGATGATCAGCGTGTCGCGCACCTGCTTGCGGAAAGTCTCATACGACATCCCTTCCTCCTGCAATTGCTTCGTAAACGCCACCCGGTCCGAAAACTTCTCATGAATTTTATCCTGCACATATTCATCGATGATCGACTCCGGAATGTTAAACCCCGACGTGTGAAAATCGTGCAGAATCAATTCCCGTTGCAGCAACGTATCCATCGCATTGGTCACCATCCGCCCCATTTGCCGCTGATACTCGGCCGGTCGGGTCCGATACTCCTTCCGCAAATAATCCTCGGTTTGCGCCGTAAATACCTCCACCTGCTGGTAAGTGACGAGCGCATCACTGACAATCACCTGGATGCCATCCGCCAATTCGGCGTGCAAACGCAATTCCGGGACGCTCACCAGAACCGCAACCAACAACAGCCGCTTAAAAAAAGTTCTCATGCAACAGATATCACCAGATTACGGATTCCACCCCGCCCGGTCAAGCACCGCCCATCTCCTCCGCCCTCAATCTTTTCCCCTCGTCCTCGTCGTCGTCCTCGCTCATGGTTCGGAGTTCAAGCTTTGGCCTGCCCAAACCGCGCTCACCCGTCCGCCGTCTTGTCCGCCATAGCCTTGGCGAAGGCAGATCGTCGATCCCTTCTCCCCAAATTGGCTCTACCCAACGCCTTCCCCCTCCCGCCGGACCGGGGAAACACCCACACTTGACGCCCTCCACCGCTCTGTTAGGGTTTGCCATAATGAATTCGAGCCGCCTTTACTTTAAAAGCTGCTTTGCGGGCTGGTTTTACTTCAGCCCGGTAAGCTGGCGTGTGCGGCTGCGCTAGACACCGAGAAATCTCAACCCAGCCGCAGGTCGCCACCTGCGGTTTTTTTGTGGAGACCGTGGCAGATTCGAACAAATAGAAGTTATGATTATTGTCCTTAAACCGAACATCTCGAAGAAAGACGAAGCTGCTGTCCTTAAGGAAATCAAGAAGCTCGGCTACAAACCGCATATCATGCGCGGCGTCGCCCGCACCGTCATCGGCGCCATTGGCGACGAATTGACCCACCAATCCCTGGAAAGTCTCCCCAGCAACTTCCCCACGATCATCGAGAGCGTCATGCCGGTGCAAAAGCGCTACAAACTCGTCAGCCGCGAGGCCCATCCCGCCAATTCCACCGTGGACGTCCGCGGCCACCTCATCGGCGGCAAAAAAATTCAGATCATGGCTGGCCCCTGCTCGGTTGAGAGCGAGAAGCAATTGCTCACCACCGCCCATGCCGTCAAGGCCGCCGGTGCCACCATCCTGCGCGGCGGTGCCTTCAAGCCCCGCACTTCCCCCTACGAATTTCAGGGTCTCGGCCTCAAAGGCTTGAAACTCCTCGACAAAGCCCGTCGCGAAACCGGCCTCGGCATCATCACCGAATTACTCTCAGAAGATCACGCGGAAATGGTCGCCGAATTCACCGACATCATTCAAATCGGCGCCCGCAACTCCCAGAACTTCCAGTTGCTCATCGCCGCCGCCAAGACCGGCAAACCCGTCCTCCTCAAGCGCGGCCTCTCCATGCGCATCGAGGAATGGCTCCTCGCCGGCGAATACGTCCTCTCCAACAACAACCCGAACCTCATGTTCTGCGAACGCGGCATCCGCACCTTCGAGACCTACACCCGCAACACGCTCGATCTCTCCACCATTCCCATCATCAAGAAGGAATCGCACTCGCCCATCGTCATCGACCCCAGCCAGGGCGCCGGTCGCGCTGACCTCGTCCTCGCCATGTGCAAAGGCTCCATCGCCATGGGTGCCGACGCCCTGTTGATTGAAGTCCATCCCAACCCGGCCGAAGCCTGGAGCGACGGCGCGCAACAAGTCTCCATCGAACTCTTCGGCAAACTGATGCGCGAACTCAAGCCCTTCATCGCCGCCGCCGGCCGCGAATAATTTCGCATCAATCCATTCTCCTCCCTCGCCCCGCTCCAAGTGGGGCGGGGGACCTCAATCTTCTCTGATCGTCCTCGTCGTCGTCCTCGTCCTCGATCCTTTCCGCTTCAATGCAAGAACCGAACGCGAGCACAGAAGGCATCGAACGGCCAAAACCTGATTACGCCTTCCGTCTCCCTCTCCGCGTCCCGGCGTACTTGGCCGGGATGGGGAAAGGGTACGGGGTGAGGTGCCACAACAAAATTCTCCCCCCGTCCGCTTCCCCCCATTCCAATCCCCCTTGAGCTTTTCCCCCGACACGCTATTTTCACCCCATGCCGATTTACGAATTCCAATGCGGGAAATGTAAAAAAGAGAGTGAAATCCTCGTCCGCTCCAGCCAATGGGAAGGCACCCCTTGCCCGCACTGCGGCTCCACCAACCTGACCAAGAAACTCTCCGTCTTCGCCTCCAGCGCCGGCAACGATGACTCCGGCCCCTCCTGCAGCGGCACCCCCAGTTCCTGCGGCAAATGCGGCACCGGCAAACCGCACTCCCACTAAAATAATTAGTATTTAATCCTCCCGCGCCTCCTGGTTTGGAGTTCAAGCTTCAGCTTGTCCCCGCCTCGCCCCGCGCCAGCGGGAAGAAGGGCGCGCGGAATTTATTCCGCTTCACCTCAATCACAACCGATGAGCTAACACTCGCAAGCCACGCTTTGCCACCCAACGCAATCCACTCCCCCAGTGACCCGTGCGGAAGCACTCGGACGGGAGAGGGCCGGGGTGAGGGTTCCGAAATTCTCCAATTCCGCCTTGTCCGCCATAGCCTTGGCGACGGTGGAACTCCGAATTCTACACTCCGAATTTGAATGCCCCGTGCGGAAGCACCTTTTCCCACCTTCGTGATCTTCGTGGTGAAAATCCATCCCCCCTTGGCCGTGCGCAAGCACCTACTGTAAACAAAGTTCCCGCGCCTTCACCTTCTGCAAATCCGTCACTGCCCAATCCGGCTTGTGCGCCTTCAATTCCGCCAGCGTGGAACCGCCTGTCGCCACTGCCAGCACCCGCGCGTCAATCGCCCGCCCGCATTTAATATCCAGCGGCGTGTCGCCAATCACCACGATCTCATCCCCGCGCAAATTCTGCTGCAACAAATTCGCCCCCCGTTCCCGCGCCACAAAAGCAATCTGGTTGCGATCCTCATGGTCATCCGCAAATGCCCCGGTCGTGAAAAATTCCCACAGATTGAAACGACGCAGCTTGATCTCCGCCCCCAGCCGGATGTTCCCCGTCAACAGCCCGATGGTCGGCGGTTGCGGCAACCGTTGCAGTTCGTAAATAAGCCGCCAGACACCCGGACAAATCTCCCCGGTGGCAAACGATAGCATGTGATCCAGCCAATAGACGTAGCAGTCGAAAAATTGGCGGAAATTCTCCGGCGTCGGCGCGATGCCATGCTTGAGGAAAAACTCCCGTGCCAGCCCGGTGTCGGTGCGCCCCGCGAAGTTGACGCTCTCGGTCAATTCCGGCACCTGAAATTGCGTCGCCAACGCACGCCCAAAAGCCCTGACACCCGCCCCGGCCGTGTGAATCAACGTCCCGTCAATATCAAATAATACCAGCCTGACCATTCGTGAACAAAAATATCATTTGCCCGACGGTTTGCAATGCAATCCCGAAACCCGCGCCATTTTTCGCCGCCACCGCCACCACGCCAAATCCGCAACCACCTCCCGCCCAACTTCGCCTTGCTCTTGGCTTGCGCCCACCTCCGTCCGCACCTTAAAATCAACTCATGTCACATGCTGACTTTGTCCATTTGCACCTGCACACCGAGTTTTCCCTGCTCGATGGTGCCTGCCGCCTTGACCGGCTCATGGACAAAGCCCACGAACTTAAACTCCCTGCCCTCGCCATCACCGACCACGGCGTGCTCTATGGCGCAATTGATTTTTACAAGGCCGCGCGCGAAAAAGGCATCAAGCCCATCATCGGCTGCGAAGTTTACGTGGCCCCCGGCAGCCGGTTCGACAAAAAGAGCAATAACGGCGGTCGCGACGTCTATAACCATCTCGTCCTGCTCGCCAAGGATGAAACCGGCTACAAAAACCTCATCAAACTGGCCACCGCCGCCCATTTGGAGGGCTACTATTACAAGCCGCGCATCGATAAGGAACTGCTCGCCGCCCACAAGGAAGGCCTCATTGCGCTCTCCGGCTGTCTCGCCAGCGAAATCCCGGAAAATATTCTCAAGGATCAGTTGCCCAAGGCCCGCGAATCACTCGATTGGTTCAAGCAAACGCTCGGCGCGGAAAATTTCTACCTCGAATTGCAGAACCACGGCATTCCGGAACAGGCCAAGGTCAATCGCCAGTTGATCCCCTGGGCCAAGGAGTTCGGCCTGAAACTCGTTGCCTCCAACGACGTCCATTACGTCGAGCAGGGCAACTCCCACGCGCACGACTGCCTCATCTGCATCGGCACGCAGGCGATGCTCGCCGACACCAAGCGCATGACCTATGTGCCGGAGCAATTCTATCTGCGCTCCGCCGCCGAGATGAAGGCCCGTTTCAGCGAAACGCCCGAGGCCGTGCAAAATACCTTGGAAGTCGCGGAAAAATGCAACCTCGAGATCGAGTTTAACAAGCTCCATTACCCCGTCTTCCACCCGCCCGAGCATTTCACCCGTGAAGGTTTTCTCCGTCAACTGCTCGCGGAAGGCCTGCATCGCCGTTACACCATTCAGGCGGAAGCAAAAGGCCAGGAATTCATCATCACGTCCATTGCAGATCCCACGCGACTGCCGACGTATCAAGCGCCGAATGAACCACCCCCTGCCAGCGGCTATGACCTTAACCATCCCGCCCTCGCCGCCGCCATCAAGGTGGTCATCGACCGTTTACAGGTTGAACTCACGGTCATCGAAAAAACCGGTTTCATCTCCTACTTCCTCATCGTCGCGGATTTCATTCGTTATGGACGGGAAAAGGGCATCTCCTGCGTGGCTCGTGGTTCCGCCGCCGGTTCGCTTGTCACCTATCTACTCGACATCGCCAACGTGGACCCGATCCGTTACGGCCTCCTTTTCGAGCGCTTCCTGAATCCCGAACGCGTCAACCCGCCCGATATCGACATCGACTTCGCCGACGACCGCCGCGCCGATGTCATCGAATACGTCCGCAAAAAATACGGCAACGATTCCGTTGCCCAGATCGTGACCTTCGGCACGATGGGCGCCAAGTCCGTCGTGCGCGATGTCGGCCGCGTCATGGGCTTGAGCTACGGCGAATGCGACCGCCTGGCCAAGATGATCCCGACCGATTTGAAGATGGACTTGGCCAAGGCGCTGAAACAATCGCCGGAGCTCAAGACCGCTTACGACACCGAGGAAGTCACCCGCGAATTGATCGATACCGCTTTCGTGCTTGAGGACATCACTCGCAATGCCTCGGTCCACGCCGCCGGCGTCGTCATCGGCGATCAACCGCTCGTCAATCTGCTCCCGCTTAAGGTGGACGAGGACGGCACCCTGGTCACGCAATACGCGATGAACCCGGTCGGCGAACTCGGCCTGCTCAAAATGGATTTCCTCGGGTTGAAGACCCTGACCGTCATCCGCAACACCTGCGAGATGGTCAAGGCCACCAAGGGCATCGATGTCCCCATCGACAATCTGCCGCTCGATGACGCCAAGACCTACGACCTCCTGAATCACGCCCAGACGCTTGGCGTGTTCCAATTGGAATCCAGCGGGATGCGCGATTTGTGCCGCAAGTTTCAAATCAGCTCCGTCGAACACATCACGGCGTTGATCGCGCTCTACCGTCCCGGCCCGATGGACCTGATTCCAGAATTCATCAAACGCCGCCACGGCGAGGTGAAAATCGAATACGAACACGCCTTGCTCGAACCGATTTGCCGCGAGACCTATGGCATCATGGTTTATCAGGAGCAGGTCATGCAAGCCACCCAGGTGCTGGCCGGCTACACGCTCGGCGGCGCTGATTTGTTGCGCCGCGCCATGGGCAAGAAAAAAGTCGAGGAAATGCAGAAGCAGCGCGACACCTTCGTGAAGGGTTGCGCCAAAACGAACGGCATCGCCGCCGGCAAGGCCAACCAGATTTTCGATTTGCTGGAAAAATTCGCCGGTTACGGCTTCAACAAGTCGCACGCCGCCGCCTACGCCATCGTCGCCTATCAAACGGCCTATCTAAAGGCGAATTACCCCGTCGAGTTCCTCAGCGCCATGATGACGAACGACATGGGCGACACCAAGAAACTCGGCGAGTTCATCAACGAAGCGCGCGTCATGAGCATCGAAGTGCTCCCGCCTGACGTCAACGAAAGTCAGATCGTCTTCGCCCCCGCGCGCAACGGCCAGGTCATCCGCTTCGGCATGGCCGCCATCAAAGGTGTGGGCGAAATCGCCGTCCAAAGCATTCTCGACGCCCGCAAACTGGCCGGCGAATTTAACACTCTCGCCAACCTCTGCGAACGCGTCGATATCCGCACCGTCAACCGCAAAGCCCTGGAAGCTCTCATCAAATCCGGCGCGTGCGACACCTTCAAGGAAACCCGCGCCACTTTGTTCGCGCAGATTGACCGCACGTTGACCCGCGCCGCCGGCATCATTCAGGATCGCCAGCGCGGCCAAAGTTCCATGTTCGGCATGCTCGAGGAAAAGACCGAGCACAAGCCGGAGACCATCGCCAAACTGCCCGAATGGCCGCAGCACGAACTGCTCGCCGCCGAAAAAGAATTGCTCGGCTTCTACGTCACGGGCCATCCGCTCACGCCTTACGCGCCGTTGCTCCAGAAATACGCGCTCACGAACACCGCCGGGCTCGCGGCCCTGCCTAATCGCAGTCTGACCCGCATCGGCGGCTTGGTCGCGGTGGTGCAACACGGCGTTTCCAAAAAGAGCAACAAGCCTTACGCCATGGTCACGCTCGAGGATCTCGAAGGCTCCGTGCAGATCCTCTGCATGAACGAGAATTACGACAAATACCGCGAACTGCTGCAACTGAACAAAGCCATCCTGGTCGTGGCCGAGGTCAATACCGGCGACGACAAACCAAAACTCTTTCCGCAGGAAATGATGCCGCTGGAGGATGCGCCCCGCAAATACACCAAGCAGGTCCATTTCCGCCTCCACACCGGCCGCCTCGAACCCGACAATATCCTCTCCGTGCAGGAACTGGCGCTCGCTTACCCCGGTAAATGTCCCCTGTTCCTTTGCCTCACCCGCCCCACCGGCGAGATAATCTTTATCGAGACCCACGAGAAATTCTCCGTGGCTCCCTCCATGAAATTGCAGCAGGCCGCCGACGAACGTTTCGGCAACGAAACCTATTACGCCAAGGTGGACACCGCCTTACCCGAACGCACTCCGCGCCATTGGGAACAACGCCGTGGCAATGGCGACGATTAACCATTTATGGGGCCGCTTAAAATTTCAAATGAACCCGGCCCGAACGGTCGCCAAGGCGTCTGGGTAAAATTCGACGTCGGCGCGGAATCCACATTCGTTCCTTGCGAAGATTGGGTCGGCGTGGATTTGGACGGCACGCTCTCCCGCACCGACAACCCCGGTCATTTCGAGCCGCCTTATCCGCTCGGCGAACCGGTTCTGTCGATGGTGGAAATGGTCAAGAGCCTCCTCGCTGCCGGCGTGACCGTAAAAATCTTTTCCGCGCGCGCCTGTGAACCGGAAAACATTCCCCTCATTCAAGCCTGGGCGGAACGCCACGGCCTCGGCCGTCTGGAAGTCACCAACATGAAAGACTTCGGTCTCATCCGCTTCTACGACGACCGCGCCATCCAGATTCATCCCAACCTCGGCCTCTCCATCGCCGCCTCGCTGAACGCTTCTTCCCAAGCCCCGACCCAGCAATTTTATACGCGGTAACGCAACCGCAGCCCCGCCGCCTCCGAGTTCGGAGTCCAAGCTTTAGCTTGTCCCCCAACCACCATCCCATCCGCAACAAAAGCAATCCGCCGCCGCCCGACGGGCCTGTGAGCTCCCAGAATCCCAAAATTTGCCAACGGTTATCCCCCGCCCCGCTTAAGCGGGAAGAAGGGAGCGCGGAATTTATTCCGCTTCACCTTAATCACGACCGACAAGCAGAAACTTGCAAACCCCGTATCACCACCCGGCGCATCCCTTTTCCCTCTATGACCCGTGCGGACCCGTCCGCCGTAGCCTTGGCGAAGGGGGAAGCACTCCGACGGGAGAGGGCCGGGGTGAGGGTCATCAAACACTCGTCCCGGTTGCATTTAGATTTCTTTATATGTGCTAAGCCGCCTGCGTGGCCTTATCCGGCACTTCGTCGGCCCCTTCACCGGAGCCTTCGATGTGGACTTGTCGGTAGCCTCCGCGAGTTTTGAAATAGAGGATAATGAACAAGTAAAGGAGCGCGAGCGTGGCTGGTATCGCCGCTGTTACTTTAAGCGCCATGCGCCCGCCGTGGAGGTCGGCGTCGTGGACCTGAGTTTCCGCGGCAGTGCGAGTGTCCGGGGTCATGGAACGAATGGCCTTCACCTTGGTTCCGTCTAACCCCTGGATTTCGGGAAAGAACAGAAAATTATTGCGGGTTTCCGACTTGTATTGCTCGTAAACCGCCGGGGCTTTCTCCTTCAAATTTTGGGAGGCGTAATAATCCTGGTTGTAACCGATGCCCGGTCCGCCCAACAAACCAGCGGAGAGCATCCCCACGCCGCCCATCGCTCCAATCGCGATGGCCCCGCCCTTGGGAAAACGTTCCGAGACGACGGCGAGCATCGTGGGCCAAAGGAAAGTTTTGCCGATGCCGTAAATGGTCGCAGCCAACACGACGTAAAGGCCGGTGGTTGCATTGCCGAGACAGGTCAAACCAATGGCGCCACAAGTCGCGCCCACGAACAACAATCCCAACGGGGAGATTTTGTGAACGATGGGCCCGGCGCAAAAGCGCAGGATGAACATCAGGCTCGAAGTATAAACGAACAGCAAAAGACCGTTGGCCGGGCTTGCCAGAATGTTCCCGGTGATGTTACCAATCCAACTGTCCGTCCCGAGTTCGACATAACCCAGCAACATGTGGCCGCAGAGCAACAGGGCCAACAGCAACGAGCCGAGCTTGAAGTTGGTGGCTGCGCCAAAGGCAGCCACAATTGCGCCCGCAAAAACAAAGCCGAGCCACCCGGGCAGATGCAGACTGGTGAGCAAATCATTTTTAAACCAGAGGGCGAGCAGCAAACAAATGACGAGCGCGCCCGCGATGCCCAATTCCTTGAGCATGTCGAGATACTTCACGCCGTGAGCGCTGGCTTCAGACTTGGGGAATCTTTGGCCGAGACACATCGCGCCATAAAGAATCACCGGGATCAGGAACAAGGCCAGTTGCACTTCCCAACGCGCCTTGCCCACCATAAAGTAGGACGCCAAACCGCCGGATACCAGACCCGCAGGCCAGCCCGCATGAAGAATGTTGAGATAATGAGTCTTGTTTTTTGGAAAGAGCGTTGCGACAAGCGGGTTCACCACGCCCTCGCAGGTTCCATTGCCAATCGCAAAGAGGAACATCCCCCAGAAAAGACAAAGAAACGCTGCGTGTTTGGCGGCTTCCGGATTGCTGGCGTGCAGGGAATTGTAAATCGGCGATGCCGCCAACGTCACCACCGCCGAGAGAAAGTGCATGATGAACGCAAAAATCATCAGGCGGCCGTAGCCAATCTTGTCCGCGATCAGCGCGCTCAGCAGGATGATAATGCCAAAACCGGTCAAACCGCCGCCGGTTATTTTGCCGAGGTCGGATTGCGTGAAGCCAAACTGGCCACCCCAATCTCCTAGAATGCCGGCACGAATTGAAAATCCGACTCCTGCCGCGAGAATGGCCATGAATCCAGCCCAGAGAAGTCTTTTCGAGTTTGGTGCGATGCCGGAATCCATATATATATGTGTGTGGACGGTTTACTGCGGAACGTCGTTCATTATTCTTCCGGCATGGAAGCCACGACTGGCTGGTCCGGAAAGCTCAACGGTAAAGGCGATAAACTGAATGAACTCCCCAGCGCGCAAAGTGTCAACCGCAAAATGCCACCCCCCTCGTTTCCAATCGCTTCCACTTTAGAAATTAACAATTACGCTAACGTCGAGCAGCCCCTGCAACCGCTTAAACAAAAAAGGGACGGCGCGAAGTGCGCCGTCCCCCTGTTCTCACCCACCTCCCTGGCTTAGCTGCACAGCTTCTTAGCTACTTTTGGCAGCCGCTTTGGCAGTCGTTTGGTCACGGACCATCAAGCCGATGAGTCCATCCACCAATCCACTGCTCCCGTTCGTGCCGGTCACGGAAACATCCGGCACAATTCGCACGTTGCGCTCCCCCACGATCTGCATCAACTGCATCACCGTGTAGCCCTGCGCCCCGATCGCTTCCACGCCCACGCGATACGCTTCCGCTTTCGCATTGCCCGTGGCCCGGATGGCCTCAGCTTCGCCCAACGCCCGCAGCCGGGTGGCTTCCGCCTCGCCGGTCGCCTGCTTGATGTGCGCGCCCGCCTGCAACTCGGCGATGTTCACGCCCTGTTCCGCGCCCACCACCTGTTGCTGGATATCCGCCACCGCGGTTTCCCGCACGAGTCGCTGCCGCTGCTTCTGCGCCGCTTCCTGCACCTCGTACGTCTTGCGTTGTTCTTCCGCGATCTTCCGTTCCGTTTGCGTCTCCATCAACGTCGCCGGCGGATTGATGTCTCCAATCAGCGTGTCAATCGCCTGCACGTCGTAAGCCGCCAACGCGACCCGGATATGCTGCGCCGCTTCCGTCTGCCGCTCGCTGCGCGCGCTCAGGAAGTCCAGCACCGTGTAGTGCTGCGCGGAATTGCGGAAATAATTTCCCACAATCGGCTGCAGCACATGGTCCACCAGGTTCTGCATCGAACCCACCCGGGAGATCACCTTCGGCGCATCGAGCGCGCCCACATGGATGATCTGCGCCACGTCCAGGTTGAACCCGAACCCGTCGCGCGACCGCACCGTGATCGACGACAATTTTGCGTCATAATTATGGGACTCGGTCCGCGAGGCCCAGTTGAGCACGATATTCGTCGTCGGCACGCGTTCCACTTTCATGATGCGCGTGTTGACCGGATGTTTGCCCGGATACAGCGGCGTGACCCACACGCCTTTGTGACCCGTATTCACCAGGTCGCCATGCTTAAACTCCAGACCGCTCACATCTTCATGTGCCATCCCCACAAACGAGATGACCACGCCAACATGCCCGATCGGAATCTCCAGCATCGGCACCTGTTCCACCTGGACAAACCACGGGTTCAGATTCCACGTGCCGGACAGCAGGATCTGCTCCTGCAATCCGCGCCGTCCGCCGCCCGCCAGAAATGCCTGCGCATTCTGGAAGTTGTCATGCGTCGGTATCAGCGGCCCGGCAATCTCGCCCTGCTCAATGGGCCGCCCGTCCAGCGTCGTCACAATGCCCACCCGATCCGGCAGCACATGATGCAACAGCAGTTGTTCCGGCTGCATCCCATGTTGCTGCGCATCATAAGATGCGATGACCGTGAACAACGCCGTGTTGATCCGATACGTTCCCGCCGTGAGAATGCCCAACTGCCGGCCTTTCTCGCCGCCAGAAACCAGGAATTTCCGCGCATCCTGAAAGTTGTCGCAATCGACCACCTGGCCCAGGATGCGTTCCGAAGGTATGGCCGCGCCGTCCGCCGCCACCACCAACGCGATTTCACCCTGTGGCACCATGATCACGCCAACCTTGATGATCCGATACTGCCAACGCCAAAAACCGAAATGCAGTCCTGGCGCCAACGTATCCGCCTGATACCCTGCCTCGCCGCTCAAGGCAACGAGTTGACCTGGCTTAAGCGAACGTCCGGAGAATCGCTTGATGACAATTCCCACCTGCCGCTCGCGAATCAGCACTGTGCCGAAGACCAACGGCCCAACCAGAAACAACAACGCGCAAACTGTGATTGCGCTAGCGATGAAAAACGATGATTCCACCGCTCCCACAAATGTAATGATAGCCAACATAATGAACCTTCTGATGTGGTTGGCGCTCCGCGCGTTTGTTTGCACCCATGCCGGACGGCTGCACCGCCGGCACAGTTGCCGCGCAATGCGACAACGCTTACTCTGTTGGGGTGACCGTGAGTGCCGCAACTTGCGGCCTTAGAGGATCGCCCTTCCAATTGCCGACGAGGTTAGCTGACGGGCTTGGTCCTGGAAGTGACCTTGGCCACGGTTACCCGCGGCCTTGCGCCCCATCCCCGGAATTTCTCCCGGGGAATTTGGTTCCCCCGCGCCAGCCCTCAGGAAGGAAGGCCGGCTTAGGCTGCTACTGTTTCATACAATGCCCTATTCGCATGGCGAACGGGCATTGTCAATCAGCTCGCGGAAACCGCCGGAAAGGGAATGAAATAATTGGATGGAAGATGTTCACCAGCGCGTTGTTACAATGATCGTTCCAACGCCGCGCTATTTTTGTAATCGGTGGGCGGTTATGGTGAAATGAGCGACGCCCGCCCGCACCTCCTCCGTACAAATAAAAACCGGGCTAATCAGTCAGGGGGTGACCGAGGAGCCCGGGGAATTTTCGAATTGGCACAACAGTAGGATTATGTAGAACTCCGATTCTGGTCTGTACCGAACCAGGACCGAAACTTAGTGGGCACTCAAAGAACAATTTCTATAACATGTGCCCGAAATTCAATAATGCTTACTGCGGATAATTAATCACGGATCCTAATAAATGTCAAAGGCCAAAATCAAGTATTAGCACAACTTTATAACTTCATTACCAGCATTAGCTGCCTTTGATATTGCCTTCAACGCACACTAGCACGCTTCACCGGTATCAACAAATTTTATTGCGGGAAATATTTCTGAAAATATTCCTGTTGCCACCCGCATTCCGGTTGTTAGTATTTGCCTTCGCGAAACAATCATGAAGAAAATCGAGGCCATCATCAAACCCTTCAAACTCGAAGACGTCAAAGAAGCTTTGGCGGAACTCGGCGTCGAAGGCATGACCGTTACTGAAGTCAAGGGTTTCGGCCGCCAGAAGGGGCATACCGAAATTTATCGCGGCAGTGAATACACTGTCGATTTTCTTCCCAAAATCAAACTCGAGATTGTGCTGGCCGATAGCCAGATTTCCGCCGCCGTGGACGCCATCGTGAAAGCTGCCAAGACCGGAAAAATTGGCGACGGCAAAGTCTTCGTCAGCCCCATCGAGAATGCCATTCGCATTCGCACGGAAGAAACCGGCGAACAGGCGGTCTGATCATTTAAATTTCTCCTCCACACCTCAACTGCAATGGAGGGATTTTGTGCAATTGAAAACCTGCTGAACATCTAAATCTAAACTACGTATGAGCACAGGAAAAAGCGTAATTGATTCGGCCAAGAAACAAGGGGCCAAGATGGTGGACGTGAAGTTTGTGGACACCTTCGGCACCTGGCAGCACTTTAGCGTCCCCATGGGCGAGCTGACCGAGGAAGTTTTTGAAGAGGGCTTTGGTTTTGATGGCTCCTCCATCCGGGGTTGGAAAAGTATTGAAGCCTCCGACATGCTCGCGATGCCCGACCCCAATACGGCCTTCATCGATCCCTTCTGCGCAGTCCCAACTTTGAGCCTGACCTGCACCATCGCCGAGACAGGCACCAAGGAGGCTTACAGCCGCGACCCGCGCGGCATCGCCCAACGCGGTGAAAAATATCTCAAGTCCACCGGTCTGGCCGATACCGCTGTGTTTGGACCCGAGGCCGAATTCTTCATCTTCGACAACGTGCAGTATGATTCCAAGAGCAACGGCACCTTCTACAGTGTTGATTCCGAGGAAGCCGCCTGGAACACAGGTCGCGATGAGATGCCCAACTTAGGCTACAAGATCCGCCACAAGGAGGGTTACTTCCCGGTCGCTCCCACGGACACCCAACAGGACATCCGCACCGAGATGTGTTTGGTGATGGAGAGCCTCGGGATCAAAGTGGAACGTCAGCATCATGAAGTGGCCACAGCCGGGCAGGCGGAAATCGACTTCCGCTTCGACACGCTGGTGAAGACCGCCGACAACATGATGCTCTACTAGTATGTGATCAAAAACGTGGCCCGCTAGCACGGCAAGACGGCCACCTTCATGCCCAAGCCTTTGTTCGGGGACAACGGCAGCGGCATGCACACCCACCAATCATTGTGGAATAAGGGCAAGCCGCTGTTCGCAGGCAAGGAGTATGCGGGCCTCTCCCAGATGGCCTTGTACTACATTGGCGGCATCTTAAAACACGCCAAGGCCCTGTGCGCCATCTGCAATCCCACCACCAACAGCTACAAGCGCTTGGTGCCGGGCTACGAAGCACCCGTGAACCTGGCCTACTCGGCCCGGAATCGCAGTGCGGCCATTCGCATTCCTACCTTCAGCGAGAGTCCCAAGGCCAAGCGCATTGAGTATCGCCCGCCCGATCCCGCGGCCAATCCGTATCTCGCTTACACCGCGCTCTTGATGGCCGGTCTGGATGGCGTGCTCAACAAGATTGATCCGGGCGAGCCCTTGGACAAGAACATCTATGAATTGCCGCCCGAAGAGTTGGCCAAGGTGCCGAACGTGCCCAGCAGCTTGGGTGAAGCGTTGGATTGTTTGGAGAAGGATCACGCGTTCCTCTTGAAGGGCGACGTGTTCACGAAGGACTTTTTGGAAATGTGGGTCACGCACAAGCGCAAGGAACATGATGCCCTGCGTCTGCGCCCCCATCCCTATGAGTTCTTCCTCTACTACGACGTGTAGAAAAATCGGTTTTACGAGGGCACCCCGCTCGCGAGGTGCCCTTTTTTGCGCCCTGAGAATTAAAGAAACGCCTGATTTTATTAGGTGAACGTGGATTGTGAATAACTCGTGAATAAAAGTTAATATGTTGTCCTCGTAACATGAACACGATTGGAATAAAAAGTAGCACCTCGGTGAGATTTCGTAAGCTGTCGTTTACTCTCGAAAAGTGCGAACCGGGATTTTTGGGTCGGATTATACGTAAGTAATTGAAACAAATGAATTTGCGCAGCGTAATTAGAGTCACGGCAGCGGTGAAGAATGGGTCTACGATTGATTTTGTTGGTTTGCCGGCGAATTCGGATTATAAAAGCATCGCAAAGGAAGTGTTACAGGCTCGTTACGGGGTTAGGTGAATAAAACGCCCGAAAATAGGGCGAATGGGATAATAATGATGCAATCTTCTGCCGATAAAGTCTGGACTGCAGCGCAACAACAATTGCGCTCCATGTTGAGTCCGGACACTTTCAATCTCTGGTTCGCCCCGCTGCGCGCACAGACCCTGGATGCCGAATGCATCACCCTCGAGGTCGCCAATGATTTCTGCGAGGTCTGGCTTAAGGACAACTACATGGGCCTGCTGCAGGACGTGTTGTCGCGTTCTTCCGGCCAACCGATGCATGTTAAATTCAAAGTCGTGCCGGGTGGCGCTGTTGTCACCGCGCCCATCACGCACGCCAGCCACGCCAAAGCCAAGCCCGCGGAAACCGCCACCGAGCGCACCTCCGCTGAACTCGCGTTCAATCCCAAAAACACTTTCGACAGCTTCGTCGTTGGCAATAACAATAATTTCGCCCATGCCGCCGCCATGGCGGTCGCCCAGGCGCCCGGCAAATCCTACAATCCGCTGTTTCTTTATGGCGGTGTCGGTCTTGGCAAAACTCACTTGCTCCACGCCATCGGCCAGCATGTCGTCAGCCAAAGAAAAGGCGCGCGCGTTTCCTACGTCTCCTCGGAAAAATTTACCAACGAGTACATCGACGGCATCCAGAACAACCAACTCGCCCGTTTCCGGAAGAAATATCGCCAGACCGAAGTCTTGTTGATCGATGACATCCAATTCCTGGCCGGCAAGGAACGCATCCAGGAGGAATTTTTCCATACCTTCAACGCCCTGCACGAATCGCATAAACAAATCGTCCTCACGTGCGACCGTCCCGCCAGTGAAATCCAAAACCTCGAGCAACGCCTCGTCTCCCGTTTCGAATGGGGTTTGGTCACGGATTTGCAGCCGCCCGATATCGAGACTCGCCTGGCCATCCTGCGGAAAAAAGCCAAGTCTCTCGGCGTGGAACTGCCCGAGGAGATTATTAATTTCCTGGCGCATCGCATTCGCGCCAACATCCGCCGCCTGGAAGGCGCCTTGATCCGCGTCGCTTCCTACGCCTCGCTGACCGGCAAGAAATTGAGCATTGAAGTCGTGGAAGGCTTGTTGCGCGAAGTGCTGCACGAAGAAGGCCGCTTTTCCATCAACATTGAAGTCATCCAAAAGCGCGTGGCCGAGCATTATGATATTCGCCTGGCCGACATGACCAGCAAGCGCCGTCCGGAAAATATCGCCTTTCCCCGTCAGGTGGCCATGTTCCTCTCCCGCCAAATGACGGAAAGCTCCCTCAACACCATCGGTGAAGCCTTTGGCGGACGCGATCACGGCACTGTCCTCCACGCCTGCCGGCTCGTCAAAGACCGCATGGAAGTGGACGCCAATGTCCGCCAGGTGGTGCAATATCTGGAAAAGCAGTTGCTCCGTTGACAAACTTCGGGGTGGCTTCACATTAGAGCCCGAAGCTTGCAAAATTTAGCGACAACATCTTCTGCGACGCAATCTAACGAACCTGCCATCCAGGTTCGGGGCCTGACCAAGGCTTTCCGCACCTATAAAAAGGAACCGGGTTTTGGCGGTGCGCTTAAAGGACTCTTCCACCGTCGTTACGAGCAAACTTTTGCCGTTAAGGACGTGAATTTCTCCGTCGCTCCCGGCGAACTGGTTGGTTTTCTCGGCCCGAACGGCGCCGGCAAAACCACTACCCTAAAAATGCTCGCCGGCCTGCTTTATCCCACCAGCGGCGAAGCGCACGTCCTCGGTTATGTGCCGTGGGAACGCAACGACGGCTATCGCCGCCAGTTCGCCCTGTTGCTCGGCCAAAAAAATCAGCTTTGGTGGGACCTGCCCGCCCGTGAATCGCTCGACCTCAACGCCAAAATCTACGGCATCCCCCGCGCTTCCTTCGAACGCACGGTGGCGGAAATGACCGAACTGCTCGGCGTCAAGGACAAGCTCAACGTCATGGTCCGCGAGCTCTCCCTCGGCGAACGGATGAAGATGGAACTCATCGCCGCCCTGTTGCACCAGCCCAAGGTGCTCTTTCTCGATGAACCCACCATCGGCCTCGACGTCATTTCCCAAAAAACCGTCCGCGAGTTCTTGCGGGAATATAACGCGAAGCAGAAAACCACCATCCTGCTCACCAGCCATTACATGGCCGACATCCAGGAACTCTGCCGTCGCGTCATCATTATCGACCATGGCACCATCTTCTTCGACGGCCTGCTCAGCGACGTCGTGGATCGCTTCGCCGATTTTAAACTGATCACCATCCATTGCGACGGCGCGCCCGCCCGTCCCAAGGAAAGCCTCGCCCAATACGGCGAATTGGTGGAGCAAAACGCCGACAGCCTCAAGTTCAAGGTCAAACGCGACCGCGTCATCCCCGTCTGCAAAGCTCTGCTCGACGACTTGCCCGTCAGCGACATCGACATCGAAGAAGTCCCCATCGAGGACGTCATCCGCCAGATCTTTGCGCGGTAAGCGGTTTTGACGCCATGACCCGCCAAACTGGAATGAGTTTACTCCACGCGGACGTTAGCCTCCAACGCCCGCACTTCAGCCAAACTGGCGTTCACTTCATTGCGCGGCAAATTTCCCGCCTCCAATGTGGCGTCACTCAGACGCAACAGCCGTTCGTAGAACATAATTCCTTCGGAGATTAAAGCCGCATTGCCCGGCTCGACATCAAGCAGCGCAAATAACGCATCTTCCGCCTGCGCATAAGCCCCCATGCGTTCGTAATAACGCCACAACGCCGCCTGCGTGCGCGTCGGCAAAGGCGCATCCAGCAACTGCTGGCGCAATACTTCAATGCGGGGAACAAAACCGGGAAGTTCCAGGTCCGTATCCTGCAATTGCAATGTCAGCAACAAGTTCAGCGCCTTCAGCAAACAGTCCTGACTTTGCGCCTCCCGCTGTGCCGCAGCATGAACCTGGCCGGCTTCCTGCAGCAAAGCCACCAGCAGCAGGCTTTTTTCGCGGAACACATGGGTCGGGTCGCCGACCGTGAGCTTCGCCAGCAGTTCAGTTTCGGAAAGCTGGCTGACCGCTTCCGCCCCGGTTCCGATCAGGTCAAGAAACGCCTGGTCCAGACCCGCGCCCGCCTCGGCATATTGCCGCGCGTCGAGTTGCCCCCGAATGCGCATGATGCTCTGCACGCACTGCTCGATCATGCGGAGAAGGTAATCCCGGCGAATCATGCGTGTTTAAAGAGTAAATTTCCCAAGGCGACAGTCATTTTCGGGTCGGCGGTTTCAGCACCTTCCTTTCCTACACCAATTGGGCAAAACGGAGTGGTTGTCAATGCGCCAATTCGTCGAAACTTTTGCATCGTTTTTCGAAAAGTGGTGCGGAATATGCATCACTTTTCCAAAGGCCGCTTGTAATCGCAAAGGCCGTTTCTATAATGCAGAAAAAATGCGTGCTGTAGTAAATCAACCGGTGTTGCCTGTCAAACCCCTCGTTTTGGCATGAAACGCAAAGCCACAACGGTCAATCGCCGCCCCTCCATCATGGTGCTGGGTGTCGGTTCCTTTGCCCATAGCGCCGCCCAGATCCTCCAGGACAATGGCGCGCAGGTTTCGACCTATCTGACGCGCAATTACGGCCATTTTCCACCGTCACTGGTCGGCCCCACCTACACCCAGGAGCGCTTTCCCAATCCCTGTTCGTTGCTCAAGGAAAAGCAGGTGGATTTGGTGCTGCCCATGTCCATTGATTGGGCACAGGCGCCGTGGAAAGACGAATTGCTGGCCGGCAAGACCCCCATTTTTTGCCCCACCGGCGAAGGGATGCGCATCGAGCGCGAACGCGACTTTGCCCGCAAACTTTGCCACGATTTCAAAATCCCCTTTCCCAAGGCGCATGTTGCGCCCAACCGTCTCGCCGCGGAAAAACTGCTCAAGCAACACGCCCGCCCTTACGTCATCAAGAATCCGCTCTGCTCCCCGACGAGCCCCATTCACACCATTCTGTGCGAAACAGTGGAGGATACCCGCTCCTGGCTTAAGAACATCAATTACGCAGAAGGCGTCTTTCTCCAGGAATACATGGGTCGCGCCGAGGCGGGGCACATCGCGCTCATCAGCGGCGGTGAGATTTATCCGCTCGTCACGAACCAGGAATACAAACGCGCCTTCTCTGGTGACATGGGCGTGGTCGCCGGCGCGCCGCTCGGCGGGTTGGTGGAAAAAGACCCGGGCGACAAATACGGCCTCGCCCGTACGTTGCTTAATCCGTTGCGACCCTGGTTTCGCGCCGTGAATTATCACGGCCCCATTCAGGTCACGGCGGTCTGCCGCAATCGCAAATGGTACGTCATCGAATATAATATTCGCATTGGCGTCACTTCCGGCGCCATGATCCTGCGGATGCTTGCCAATCCCATCGAGACCCTGCTGCGCACCGCGCAAAACAAAAAATTGGACCTGAATTTCAAGCCCGATTGGAACTTTGGCTGTTCCGTTACACTCGCCGGCTACGGCTATCCCTACGTGCAACAACGCGGTCCGCAATTGCCGGTCGAAACCACCGGACCATTTGACCCGGATTGCGATGTCTGGTGGAATGAAGTCGCGCGGAACGGCGATGGCAAATTATTCACCACGGGCCATCGCATCGCCGACGTCATTGCGTTCAGCCCGTCGCTGGACGGCGCGATCCAGAAGGCCTATGCGAACATCCGCAAAATTCGCAGCCTCGGCAGTTATCATCGGGTGGACATTGGCCGGAGTCTCTGGCCGCCGGGAAACAGCTAAACCATAATGTCGCAAACCATGTCTGAGACGATTCCAACTCGCGGCCCGCTGCCGCCCGAACCCGTCGTGACCAAACGGCCGTCGCGCTCCGCGTGGATTGAGGTGGACTTGTCGCGGCTCCGGCAAAATTACCAGGCCATCAACCAGGACAGACCCAAAGGCGTTCAGTTTCTCTCCGTCATCAAAGACGAAGCCTATGGCCACGGAGCTTTCGCGGTGGGCAAGGTGGCCCTGGAATGCGGGGCCGCCTTCCTCGCGCTGAGCAATGTCGATGAAGCCCTGACGCTACGGCAGCGTGGCATTCAGTCGCCTCTCTTGTTGTTGGGCGAACGGCAGGCAGCCGAGTTGTCCTGTTGCATCGAGCATAATTTGACCTGTTGCGTCAACGACCTCCACACCGCGGAAAAACTCGGCCAACTCGCCGCGAACGCCGGCCGCCGGGTGCCGGTTCATCTCAAAATCAACACCGGCATGAACCGTTATGGTATTCGTTGGACGGATGCCCTGCCGTTGGTCGAAAAAATCTGCGCCATCAAATCACTCGCGTTGGAAGGCGTCCTGAGCCATTTCTCAATGTCCGACGAACTGGACAAGACTTTTGCGCTGCTGCAGCTCGAACGCTTCACCCAGATCCTTTCGGGCATGGCCAAGCGCGGCCTCTCCGTGAAATATCGCCACCTCTGCAACAGCGGCGGCTTTCTCGATCTCCCCCAGGCCCATTTCGACATGGTGCGCATCGGCATGCTGCAACTCGGCGTTTATCCTTCCAAGGTTTGCCGGCGCATCAACGGCATCGCGCCCATCATGTCGGTCAAGGCCCGCGTCGCCGCCCTGCAAAGCATTCAAAAGGACGACGTCGTCGGCTACGGCATGCGCTATCAAGCCGCATCGCCGCGCCGCATCGCCGTGATCCCCGTGGGTTACGGCGACGGCTTCCCGCGCGTTCGCAATCAGGGCTGCGTGCTCATCGGCGGCAAACGCGCCCCGCTCGTCGGCGGTGTGGCCATGGACGCCCTCACCGTGGATGTCACCGACTTGCCGGCCGTCCAACTCTGGGATGAAGTCGTGCTCATGGGCCGCCAGGGCACTGAGGAAATTTCCGTGAACGAAGTCGCGCAGTGGAAAAATTCCGTCTCCTACGACGTCCTCGCCGGCTGGCGCGCGCGCCTGCCGCGAATTTACGTCAATGAACCAGGCACCGCATGAAACTGCTTTTCTCCGAACATAAGGCCGACTACGCCCATTATATTTTTCCGTATGCCATCTGGGGCATTCCCGAGGCGGGTGAAACCCCGGGCGATTTCTTTAATCAAGGCTTTCTCCCCTCCTCGCGCGACCTGGACCGCTTCTATCTCTGCCGCCATGTGCGCGTCAATTTAAAGGATTACACCGCCTCCTCCGAGAACCGCCGTATCTTGCGCAAAGGCGATGGCATCACCGTCACGCTCATCCCGCGCGCGGAGTTCGATTACAACGCCCAGCGCCGCGAGTTCTACAAAACCTATGCCGACATCAAGTTCGGCAAGGACATGATGACCTACGAGCGCCTCGATTCGCTCTTCAGCGGCAAGATCACCTCGCACCTCCTCGTTTTCACCGACACCAAATCCGGCGCGGAAATCGGCACCGTCACGCTCTACCTCGAGCAAAACCGGATGGCCTATTATTACTACGCTTTTTACGACCTGAAGTATTACAGCCGCAATCTCGGCATGTTCATGATGACCTCCGCCGTGGAATTCTTCGCGGAACGCGGCTTGGAATCACTCTACCTGGGCTCCTGTTATTCCCAGAACGCGCTCTACAAAACCCAGTTCGAAGGCGCGCAATTTTTCAACGGTGTCCGCTGGTCCAATCTCCTCGACGAATTGAAATATCTCATCCGCCGCGAAGACGGCGAAGTCCGCCAGCATCTTCTGGAAACCGAGGAATACCGCCAGCTCTTCTACGCCGCCGACCTCAGCAACATCATCTCAGCCAGTCAATTTCAGGTGAAACTTAAATAGTGTTGCGCTGGGGGCCACGTCTGAACTCTTCAACCGCCTCCGGTTGGCAAATTGTATCGCTCGACAGTTTTAACAATCTGGCGCGTCATGTACTAGTCATTCCTGACCAGGCTGACTCTCCTAATATTGATTCTGCCGAACGGTAAATTCCGCGCGCGCTCCAGCATTGCGGCCAACTGTTCGCCGTCGTGCAGGTGGGCGTGAAACCGGACCACGGTCATGTGCGCGGTTTGCAGCCGATATCGCGTATCCACTCCTTCCGCCAGCCCGCGCAATCGAAGCTGCCGACGCAAGGAGTCACGCACCTCATTGAGCGCCTCGTTTTCCACAAAGCCCTGGATCATGATTGCGCCCGGGGACGCAGTAACGCCCTTAAATTGAATCCGGATCGGCGCCGCTTTCCGCAAGGCCATATCCACCGCCGCCATGTATTGCTCCGTTTTGGCAAAGAATCGCGCAGGCTCGACTGTCGCGGTAAACAGTGAAAGCAGCGTCAGGTGAAGTTCCGAAGGCGCATAATAATGTTGCTCCGGTTCCAGGGCTCTCAATTGCCCCAAAAATGCCGCGATGCGCTTGCGCACGTTGGAATCAGGCCGGGCAATCAACGTCAAACCGCGACGTCGGTCGGGCCTCCCCGCCGCCAGGACCGGATCCTGATCAATATCCCCAGTCCGCAATTTCCCGACGGTTGCTTTCCACAATCGATCGTACCGATTTTGCATGCGTTGGCGAACATCGCTCCTGCTCACTTGATTCCGTCCGCGTTCGTTCATGTGCAGAAAAAACTATCTTCTGAATCTGCCGCGTCGGCCACATACGAATTAGAGCGACCCGAACGCTCAGGCCACTCCCACTTCCTGCGGCCCTTTGCCGCCGTTAACCAGAAAGAGCACTGCCATGCGCACGGCCAGGCCGTTGGTGACCTGCTCCAAAATCACGGACCGGCCGCAGTCGGCGATTTCGCTGTCGATCTCCACACCGCGGTTGATCGGGCCGGGATGCATGATGAGCGCGTCGGGTTTGGTAAGTGCGAGCCGTTTTTTGTTCAACCCAAACAGGCTCGAGTATTCGCCGAGGCTCGGGAACATCGATTTGCGCTGCCGTTCGTGCTGGATGCGCAGCAGGTTGATGATATCCGCATCGGCAATGGCTTCCTCCACGTTATAAGTCACGCGACATCCCATCTGCTCAAACACTTTGGGCACCAGCGTGGAAGGACCGCAAAGCGTCACGCGGGCACCGAGTTTCAATAAGGCCCAAATGTTCGAGCGGGCCACGCGGCTGTACAGGATGTCGCCTAGGATGGTGACGTTCAGCCCGGCAATCTTCCCTTTCTTTTCCAAAATCGTAAATGTGTCGAGCAACGCCTGCGTCGGATGCTCATGCGCCCCGTCGCCGGCATTGACCACGCTCGACTTGAGAAACCGGGAGAGAAAATGTGGCGCCCCCGTGGCGCTGTGGCGAATAATGATAATGTCCGCGTTGAGCGCCTCCAGATTGCGCGCGGTGTCCTTCAGCGTCTCCCCTTTTTTCAACGACGAAGCCTCAGCCGTGAAATTAATCACATCCGCCGTGAGCCGCTGCGCCGCCAGTTCAAAGCTGATGCGGGTGCGGGTGGAGGGCTCGATGAACAGATTGACAACCGTCTTGCCGCGTAACGCCGGGACTTTCTTGATTGCGCGCTCGCCCACCGCCTTGAAGGCGCGGGCCGTGTCCAGCACGGTGATAATCTCCTCCGGCGTGAGGGATTCAATATCCAGCAAATCTTTTCGTTTCCAGCTCATGATGGTTCAGGTTCTTTCCAGCTGCACGGAATCCTCTTCGCCGCCGGCTTCGGTGAGTTTCACCCGAATGTTTTCGGCCACGGCGGTGGGCACGTTCTTGCCGACGAAATCGGCCTTGATCGGCAGTTCGCGGTGCCCCCGGTCAATCAGCACGGCGAGTTGGATGCGTTGCGGGCGGCCAAAATCGTTGAGCGCATCCATGGCTGCGCGCACGGTCCGTCCCCGGAAAAGCACGTCATCCACGAGCACCACGGTCTTGCCGGTGACATCGAATGGTATCGCTGTGGGATGCACCTTGGGCGTGATGTGCTGGTGCAAATCGTCCCGGTGCATGCTCACATCCAGGCTCCCCAACGGCACCGCGTGACCCCAAATCCCGGCCAGGATGGCGGCCAACCGTTGCGCGAGTGTCACCCCGCCGCTCTGGATGCCGATGATGACCACCGCGGTGCTCGTGTCATTGCGCTCCGCGATTTCATGGGCGATGCGCGTCAGTGCGCGTTGGATGGCCGAGCCGTTGAGGATAAGCGTGGTTTCAGACATGGGAAAACTCCAGGGGATGTTGCCCTCGTTGCGTGTGCGGCGTCGAGGCCAGGGGCAATAAAAAAGCGAACCCGCGTGACGCCGGTTCGCTGCAATAAAAGGTAAGTTGGTTCATGGCATCCTTGGCAACCTCTCGGATTGCGTTAAAGGAGGCAGAATTAAATTTAAACTATTTAAACCGGCCTAGCTCGGAGCGTGCCGATTTCTCCGCCACTTGGAACGATGCTTCATGATCCAGTCGGTCAGTGCGCGCTCAAACCCGATGTCCTTGCCCGCCTTTTCCGATTCGATCCATTTATGTTTGAGAATTTCCTCGCGCTCGGCCTGGAACTCGCGGTAGAGAGAGGAATTCTTTAACAAGTCATTCCCGGTCGGAGAATCTTTAGTGTCGTTAGACATAGTTGCCAAAGTCGATTGCAACAATTATGAAACATATCTCGTGCCAAGACAACTCTAATCTGACCTCACAGGGCGCGGAGACTACGGACTCCCAATCTCGGTAATACTACTACACAATTCACAATTGTCATCCAAGTCTTTGGCGCAGCATTTCTGCAACACGAATAAAGGCCTGACCGGGAGGCTTTTCCGGTGCAGAAACCACCACCGGCACCCCTTCATCGCCCCCAATTCGAATCTCTGTAAATATTGGAATCTCACCTAGAAAAGTCGTCTTTTGGCGCTCTGCTTCCTGCCGTCCGCCCCCATGTCCAAAAATCTCCACTCTATCGCCGTTGGGTGCAGTGAAATAGCTCATGTTCTCAATGATCCCCAGTATCGGCACATTGACCTTCTCGAACATGGCAATCCCCTTGCGCACCACTCCCAGCGACGCCTCCTGCGGCGTGGTCACAATCACGCCGCCATCCAACGGGACGGTCTGGCACAGGGAGAGTTGCGCGTCCCCGGTTCCCGGCGGCAGGTCCACGAACAAATAATCCAATTCACCCCAGGCCACAGCAGTCACGAATTGTTGAATGGTCTTCATGATCATCGGCCCGCGCCAGATGACCGGACTGTCGCCCTCAATCAAAAAACCCATGCTCATGAGTTTCACCCCATGGCTGACCGGCGGCACCATCATGGTTTCGTCTTCGGTGACGGTCGGTTTTTTCTGCGTCCCCATCATCAGCGGAATGCTCGGCCCGTAAATATCGCAATCCAACAAACCCACTCGCAACCCAAGATGTTGCAACGCGCAGGCGAGATTGACCGAGGTGGTTGATTTGCCCACGCCACCCTTCCCGCTCGCCACGGCCACGATGCGCTGGATGCCTGGCACCTTGTTCTGATTCTGCCATGGACTCTGCGCCGACGCCGCTTGCGGCCCCGTTGGCGCCTTGACCTCGACATGCACCAGGTTGACACCCGGTAACGCTTTCAACGCCCGTTCGCTCTCAGTTTTGATTTGTTGCGCCACCTCCGGCGTGCCGGACGTCAATTGCAGCGAGACACTGACCGCCCCGTCCTTGGCGTTGATCTGTTTCACCAGCCCAAAGGAGACGATATCGCGGCTGTAACCGGGATATTTCACGCTGCTGAGCGCACTTTTAATTTGTTCTTCGGTAATCATGATTCAAATTGCGGAGTTACGATTGCCAATCGCGGCTGGAAACGCAAGGCCGGTGACCGCACATTTTTGGCCTTTCAATGGACAGATTTGGTTGCGCCGGCCGCCTCTTCCCTGGGTTGGAGCACCGAATCGATGGTCCCGTGCTGAAATTCATCCCACAACGGCGACAACCCGCGCAGCTTCTTCACCACCTTCTCAAAAGTCTCCGCCACGTATTCCATTTCCTCACTGGTATTCTCCTTACCGAGCGATATCACAAGGTTCCCCTGTGCCAACGCATGGTCAAGCCCGGTGGCCTCCAGCACATGCGAGACCTTCAACGCCTTGCTGATGCAACTGGGCCCGCTTGCCGCCGCAATGCCTTGCATATCCAGCAACAACAACATCCCCTCGCCCTCCACAAACTCCACGCTCACATTCAGATTTGTGCTGATGCGCTGCGGCCCAGGCTCCGGCCCGTTCAGTTTGATGTAAGGAATGCGCGCCTTAAGACTCTCCCACAACTTGCGCTGCAAGTTTGCGGTATGGGCAATCCGGCGCGGCATCTCGCGCAAAGCAATCTCCGCCGCCACGCCCGCACCCACAATGGCCGGCACGTTCTCCGTCCCCGCACGTCGACCTTCTTCCTGGCTCCCGCCCTGCTGAATCCCATTCAACCGCGCCCGCCGATTGCGGTACAAAACTCCCACGCCTTTCGGCCCGTAAAAACGATGCGGAGAAAGTGAGAGCAACCCCGCGCCCATCGCCTGCACATCCACCGGCAACCAACCGCCGCTCGCCACCGCATCCACAAAAAACGGAATCCCCCGTTCCCCAGCCAGCGCGCCAATCTCACGAATTGGCTCAATGGTCCCTAACTCATGGTTCACGTGATGCACACAAACCAAAATGGTCTGCTCCGTCAGCGCGGCCCGCACCTGTTCCGGATCCACGAACCCGGCCGCGTCCACCTTGATCTTCGTGCAGGTGAACCCCTGCTTTTCCAGAAATTCAATGGAGTTGAGCACCGACAAATGCTCCGTGGCGCTCACCACGATATGATTCCCCTTGCGCTGCCGCGCGTACGCCGTTCCTTTTACCGCCAGATTGGCCGATTCCGTCGCGCCGGATGTAAAGATGATGTCTTCGGGCGATTCCGCATTAATGAGCGCCGCGATTTGCGATCGCGCCTTGCCCAACGCATCACGCGCTCGTAAGCCGTGGCGATGCAGCGACGCCGGCGCGCCAAAATGCTCCGTGAAGTACGGCGTCATCGCTTCCAGCACGGCCGGTAAAACCGGTGTGGTGGTTTGGTGGTCTAAAAATACGTGGCGCATCGTGAAATCCCCGCCGGAAGTGGCGCATCGCCGCCCCTTCAGCCGTTCAATCCAATGTAGAAGCGGTGCCTTTTAAGTCAAAGGATTTCGCCGGTCCGACCCGCTTGAACCAATTTTGACCCGCGCGGAAACAAGGACTACACTCATTATGGCCGCCTATGAAAAAGATAACCACCATCGGCGAATATCTCATCGCACAACTTCATGCGCATGGCGTGAGCCATGTCTTCGGCATCCCCGGCGATTATGTGCTCGGCTTCTACGACCAACTCTCCAAAAGCAAACTCGTCCGCGTGGTGAACACCTGCGATGAACAAGGCGCGGGATTTGCCGCCGATGCCTACGCGCGCATCCGCGGCCTCGGCGCGGTTTGCATCACGTACTGTGTCGGTGGCTTAAAGGTCGCCAACACCACGGCGGAAGCCTACGCCGAAAAATCCCCCGTGGTCGTCATCAGCGGCGCGCCTGGCATGAAGGAGCGCGAGAAAAATCCCCTGCTCCATCACAAGGTGAAGGAGTTCGATACGCAGAAAAAAGTTTTCGAGCAGCTCACCGTGGCTTCCACGGTCCTGAGCGATCCCCAAACCGCCTTTCAGGAAATCGACCGCGTCCTGCACGCCGCCCTGCGTTACAAGCGTCCGGTTTATATTGAACTGCCGCGCGACCTCGTGTTTGCCCCCGGTATTCCGTATCACCGGCCGCAGGAAATTCATGAGCAGAGCGACGCCGCCACTCTGCGCGCCGCGCTTGCCGAAGCCGAGACCATGATCAACCGGGCCCGTCAACCCGTCATTCTCGCTGACGTGGAAGTCCACCGTTTCGCTTTGCAAGACACCCTGCTCCGGCTCGTCCGCAAAACCAACATCCCCGTGGCCACCACCGTTCTGGGCAAGTCCGTCGTCGGCGAACAACATCCGTTTTATCTCGGCGTCTATGAAGGCGCGCTCGGCCGTGACGACGTGCGGCGCTACGTGGAGGGCAGCGATTGCGTCCTCATGCTTGGCGCGTTCCTGACCGACATCAATCTCGGCATTTACACCGCGCAACTCGATCCGCTCCGCACCATTTACGCCAACAGCGAGAAACTTTCCATTCGCTATCACACCTATGACAGCGTCCGATTCAAGGATTTCATGCGCGGCCTGCTCAAGCTGCGCCTGCGTCATCGCGCGCTGGGCAAAATTCCCAAACCGCCGCCGCGCGGCGAATTCGGTGTGCGTTCCGGCGATACCCCCGTCACCATCAAAAGACTTTTTCAGCGCCTGAACGATTTTCTCAACGAGAACACCATGGTCGTGGCGGACGTCGGGGACGCGCTGTTCGGCGCGACCGATTTGTTCATCCGGCATCGCACGGAATTCTTGGGGCCGGCGTATTACGCGTCGATGGGTTTTGCCGTGCCCGCGAGCATCGGCGCACAACTGGCAAATCCCAAATTGCGTCCCGTCGTCCTGGTCGGCGATGGCGCCTTCCAGATGACCGGCATGGAACTCTCCACCTCCGTGCGTTACGGCCTGAATCCCATCGTGATTTTATTGAATAATTTTGGCTACGGCACCGAACGCCACATGCAGGATGGCGCTTACAACGATGTGCTCCTCTGGCATTACAGCAAGCTGACAGAAGTTTTTGGCGCGGGTCATGGCTTCGTGGTGAAGACCGAAGCGCAACTCAACGAAGCGCTGTTGGCATCGCGCAAATGGACGAAAAGTTTTTGCCTGCTCGACGTGCAACTCGATCCCCACGACCGCTCCCCCGCCTTGCAACGTCTTGCCGATCGGTTGGCACTCCGCTTATCGACTTGAAACACCACCGCCAGCTAACTGCGAACCAATTTCCCATCGCGTAGCAAGCGATACTGCTGACCGCGCCATTCGATGTGGTTGCCGAAAAATGCCAGCAACCAAAGCGCGAATTGCAACAGATCCTTCACCGGCACCAGCCATGCATATAGACCCGATCGGCCCATCGGCGCCAAACGCTTTTGCAAAGCCAGGGCCATCACCATGCGCACCAGCACGCAAATACCGAACATCGCCAGCACTCCGGGCACCGGTCGCGCCAGCAACCAAAGCAGCGGCCAGAATGTTGCGTTGCTCAAAATACTGAAAGCGTACGGAAGTGGCTTGCATGCACGAATCGTGCGGGACCAGCGGAGTTGATGCGACCAAACCTCGGGCCAGCCCATCGGTGGCGAGAAGCAATCAACCACCACCGGACACAGCGCAATACTTTTGCCGGTGCGGACAATCCGGTTGCCCAGTTGAAAATCATCCGCCAAATAATCCGCCAGCGCCTCGAAGCCGCCGATCTTCGCCAGTTGTTCCCGGCGCGTCACCATGACGGCGCCCAAAGCGAAGTCGAGCGGTTGCATGCTCCGGCCCTGCAAAACCTGGCTCCAAAAATCGGCATTGATGGCGATGGCCTCACAACGCATCGCCACGGTCGCCGGGTTGGCCAGGCGATAAAACGAATTAACCAAACCTATCTCTGGATCACGGAGGGGCGCGACCGCGTTGAGCAAATAATCAGGCGCGACAAACACATCCGCATCGCTCACTACAATGATTTCATTTCGGGCCTGCCGCAGAAGTTGAATGAGGGTCGAGACCTTGGCATTCACGCCCAGCGATTCTTCACAGAGAACAAGTTGGGCATTGCAACCCGGATAGGCCTTAATGAGCTGGGACACCCCTTCCACAGCCGGATCGTGCGGCGAAGAAACCCCCATAAGCACTTGTACCGCACCGCCATAATCCTGTTTTAGCCAGCTCCCCAGGCAATCATGGGTTTTTTCATCCCATCCCTTCAAAGGCTTCAACAAGGTCACCGGCGGCACATAATCGCGGTCTTTTACCCGTTGGTGCAGGGGAAAAGGCCACGTTACAACCCATTGCCAAAGCGTAAGTAACAAGCTTAGGAGGGCTAAAAATGCCAGGGCAAAAACCACAGCACGTTTGTTAGACGGTGCGAGGCAATTGGGCAAGCGCCATTTCAACGAAATTGGCCTTTTTGGACAAATCGCCATTGACCTGAGTGCCCGGAAATGATTAAAAAACCCACTACCCAACAGCCTAAAATGGCGGTTAACCACAAATCTAAAGCATCCTTATGGCGGACAGACTACGTTGCGCGGTGATCGGGGCAGGTGCCATTGGTTTGGAACATCTTAACAGCCTTTCGCAGTGCCATCGTGGCACGGCCGTGGCCATCGCGGAGAGCAATCCCGCCCGCGCCAAGGAAGCTTCCGATCGATTTAAAATCGCCCGCAGCTATTCCGATTACCGCGAATTGCTTGAACAGGCGGACATCGACGCCGTCACCATCGCACTGCCGAATCATCTCCACGCGCCAGTGGCCATTGAAGCCTTGCGCGCGCGCAAGCACGTGCTCATCGAGAAGCCCATGGCGATGAATGCCAAGGAAGCTTCCAAAATCATCGATACCGCGGCGAAAATGCGGCGCACCATCATGGTCGCCCAAAATTACCGCTTCCATCGCCAAACACAACTGGCCCGCGCACTCATTCAACGCGGCGACCTCGGCGAGATTTATCACGCCCGCTGTTTCTGGCTGCGCCGCAGCGGCATTCCCCGCATCGGCTCCTGGTTCACGCAGAAGAAATTTGCCGGCGGCGGCGCCACCAACGATATCGGCTCACACATGCTCGATGCCTGTCTGCACCTGATGGACGATTTCAACGTGAGCAGCGTTTCTGGCCAAACTCACTCGCGTTTCGGTCCGCGCGGCCTCGGCGAAGGTTCCTGCGGCAAAAGCGAAATCGATCCCGCCAAACCATTTGACGTGGATGATTACGGCGTGGCGCTCCTCAAAATGAAAAACGGTCACACGGTCAATTTCGAGGTGAGTTGGGCCGCGCATCAACCGACCGATGCCCGCGAATATGGCGTCGACTTATTGGGCACCCAGGCCGGTCTCTCGCTTTATCCGGCACGTCTCTTCCGCAACGGCGTCAATGGTTACGAAACCACGCACTTGGCGGCCCAGAAAGTTCCTCATCCGGAAGATCGCGTGCATCATTTCGTAAACTGCGTGCTGGATGGCAAGAAATCCCTCGTGCCGGTCGAGGAGTCCCTGAAGGTCCAGCAAATCCTGGATGCCATTGCCACCTCCGCCGCCACCGGCAAGGAAGTCCGGTTGAGATAACCCCCGCCACCTGCGGGTCCCCCAACGCAATTTGTTTTAGACAATTCAGCCGTCCACCGGCGTCACTAATTCAGACATGCCGGCATTCATCGAACTTGAGCAGCTTTACGATGACCATGCCCCGGCATTGTTCGCCTTCCTGCTCAACTTCACCCGCAACGAAGCGGATACCCGCGATGTCCTCCAGGAACTCTTCATCAAGCTGGCCCGCAAGCCCGATTCCCTCGCCAATATCCGCGACCCGCGCGCCTTTCTGCTCCATCTCGCCCATAATCTGGCCATCGACCTCATGCGCCGGCGCGGGACGCGCGAGAAGCATTACGAGCAACTGGCCGCGGAAAGCGAAAATCTCTTTGCCGCTTCAGCCAACCCGGATCAACAGGAATTCCGCTCGGCGCTAACCCGGGCATTGGGTGAATTGCCCGCCGACCAGCGCGCGGTGGTTCACTTGAAACTTTGGGAAGGCCTGACCTTTGAACAAATTGCTACCGCGCTGGATCTCTCCGCCAACACCGCTGCCAGCCGCTATCGCTACGGCCTAGACAAATTGCGCGAGCGCCTGCGTCCACTCTATGAAGAAATCAAATGATTTGAAGCCGATGAACCCGGACGATTTCGAACAACAACTCCAGCGCCAACCGCTGCGCCCACTTCCCGCCGATTGGCGCGCCGACATCTTGCAGACGGCCCGGGCCGCCGCTTCGCAAACCTCAACTTCGAATCCGCAACCCGTTCGCCAATCCTTTCTCGCCACTCTCCTCTGGCCCTGCCCCCAAGCCTGGGCCGGACTTGCCGCCGTCTGGCTGGCGCTCCTGGCCCTGAATTTTACAACGACCGACCAGCCGGCGACCGCCGCCGAAACCAAAACCCAGCGCTCGCCGCAACTGCTCGCGGCCTTGCGAGAACAGGAACGCATGTTAGCGGAACTCCTCCAACCGTGGGAACCGCAGGCGGCTGAACCGCCGAAACCCGCAAACCATCAGCCCCGGAGCGAACGACAGAGAACGACCGCTTTCGCCTGAAACATCCCGCACTTCATTTTTTATGAACGAACCCAGCACCAGCATTTGGAAACGACAGATTATTCCTGAATTGGGCGTATTCAGGTTCTTTCGCTGGCTTTTCAGTTGGCGGATGATTCGCCGCTATCTGTTCTGCCTCGCCTGCCTGGTCACGTTGCTTGCGCTGTTCTACGCCGAGGAAAACTGGCGCGGCAGGCATGCTTGGGAAAAATATAAGCGCGAAGCCATCGCGCGCGGTGAGCAGTTCAATGTCTCCGCCTTCATTCCGCCAACGGTCCCGGACGACCAAAACTTTGCCGCCACCCCCTTCTTCGCATCGCTCTTTGATTTCAAGCCTGGCACCCAGGAGGCCCGCGACACCAATGCAACCCGTCGCTTTGCGGAATTTCAGTCACACCATTACCCATCCCCAGCCGCCGCTGAATCAAAGGCTCCCAAGGCAACCCCGGTCAATAGCTGGGTCCGCCATCAACCAAATCTGCCGTTCTGGTATTCGGAATTTGTCCAATCCACCAACAAGGTTTCTCACTCCGCCTCTGACCTTGCGTTGACCAATGCCAGTCCTCAAGAAGCGGCACGTGACATCATGACCGCGCTGGCTTTTGCCAATCCGGTGCTGGACGAAATACGAACCACCAGCCAGCGGCCGGCTTCACGTTTCAATATCCGCTACGAGAACGATGATCCGGCGGCAATCCTGCTGCCGCATCTCGCCGGGTTGAAGGAAATCACAGTAATTCTGCAAACCCGCGCCTTCGCGGAGTTGACCCTCGGCCAGACGAACGAAGCCTTTGATGACTTGATCCTGTCACTCCGCATGACCGATGCGCTCAAGGATGAGCCCATTATCATTTCGCAACTGGTTCGCTCTGCCCAATTGAATATTGCCATTTTGCCAATCTATCAGGGACTCGTGGATCACCAATGGACGGAACCGCAATTGCGGGCGTTGCAGGAAAAACTGGAGCATTTTGATTTTTGCAACGACGGCCAGCGCGCGCTCCAGTCGGAACGTGTTTTTTTTGGTGGCGGGATATTCGAATTCCTTCGGCACGCACCCAGCAATTACAAGTTGCTTTTCTTCGTAAGTGGCGCACCAGATGACCAGCTAGGCGGTAATAGCATTTCGGGACAGGCCATCGGCTTTGGCATGGCCATCGCTCCAAAGGGTTGGTCGTATTTTGAACAACTCAACTACACTCGCACCTACGGCGACTTGCTGCTGCCGATTATCGATTCCGAGAACCGCCGCATCAACCCCGCTCTTTGCGCCAAGGCCGACCAGCAGCTCGGCGGCGAATTGAAACGCAGTCCTCGCAAGTTGTTCTTTCATCACCAGGTCTTTTCCGCCTTGTTGCTTCCCGCCCTGGCCAACATTGTTCAAAAAACGGCACGCACCCAGACCGCCGCAGATGAGACAGTGCTGGCGTGCGCGCTGGAGCGTTATCGCCTGGCACATGGACAATTTCCCGAAACGCTCGACGCCCTCATGCCGCAGTTCATCAGCCAACTCCCGCACGACGTCATCAATGGCCAATCGTATCACTACCGGCTCACGTCCGACGGCCAATTCGTCCTCTATTCCGTCGGCTGGAATGAAACCGACGACGGCGGCACAGTTGCCACAACCACGACTGGCTCCACTGATTTCAAAAACGGCGACTGGGTCTGGCAATATCCCACCCGCTAACGCCAACCTCCTAATCCTTCGCGCTCAGCGAACCAATCACCCCACCCGGCGCGTGATAACTGTGGCAGGTCGCACAACCACTCGCCACCCCGCCCTTGGGACTGTGACATTCCACACAACTTGATTTGCTCGGCAGCAGCACATCCGCCGTCTCACGACTCCGCTCTACGTCATGGCATTTGGCGCAAGCCATATTGATATGCTTTGCGTGATTGAATTGGCCGCGAATCAACCACCGCGTCATTTGAACCGGCGGCACAATGTCCGGCGCGGCGTCCGCGCCGGTCGCTTTAACCTCATGGCAATACGCACATCCGGGGTATCGCGCACGGGCGGGTTGCTCTCCGTCGCCGGTTTTCTCCATCGGGCCGTTGTGGGCATCGCTGAAGAAAACCTGCTGTTCCAAATTCTCACCCGCCAGGGCTTGCTTCCGCAGTCCCGCCATTTGCAGTTTCACAAATGCGTCCAATTCAACCTGCGTCGTCAGGCCCTTCTTGTTGCGCCCATATTCCGCGTATTGCGCGGGCAGGCTGCGCAGAAAAGCGCGCGCAAACTCCGCGTTCCCGTGCGGAATCGACAACTCCGGATTCTTCTCGTCGAATTGCAGCGAGTGGCAAACCTTGCAATTCTGCTCGTAGGAAACCGGCTGATAATACAAACCCGTCGCGTCCGGTTTATGACAGGTGGCGCAATCCAGTTTTTTGCCGTTCACGGATGGAATGTTCGGCGAGCCCAGATGCAGTTGATGATTAAATTTGAGCGTGTCGGGATCGCGCAGCTTTTCAGCCAGCACTTGAAATTCCGGATGATCGGTCGCAAAGGTGTGGATCACCTTCGTGTAACCCTGCTCCGGTCGCGGCGCCTTGAACATCGTCCACCCAAGGTCGGGCCGATAATCAAATGCCGCCGCCGGAAGCTCCTTGCCTCTCTGGAACGAGGCTTGCATGACCTGCCCATCTGCATGACACGAGGCGCAATTCGCATCTTCCGGCCGCTGCATCACCATTCCTTGATGTTCCCGATGGCACGCGGAGCAGGAATGGTCGCGCACCACGTTCGGTTCATGAAAATTGTGACGTTGATGACAAGTCTGGCAGGACGCGTCAATCGCCGTCAACCCCGTGTTCGTCGTGGCCAGCAGCTTGTGAAACTCCAGCAATGCCGGATCCGCTCCCGCCGCGGAACCCAGCCAGCGGGCCGGTCCCGCGCCGGCCGCGCCGTGACACGCCGCGCAATCCTGCCCGTTGCCGCCCGCGCCCCGATGCATCCGCGCGAATGCCTCCGTGGAATGTTGCGCGGACAGCCTTCCGGGATTGATGAATTGCGAACGAAAGGGTCCGCTCAACGATACCAGCAACACCGCCACCGTGAGCATCACCACCACCCGAGTGAACACCTTCCGTTTTGCGCGCAAGCTGCGGACTGGCTGGCATTTGGTAATGGCCCGGCAGCAGGTGCCGTCGGGCAACGGCCCGGTTTCGCACGCCCCGCCAAACTCCGCCGTGCGCGTGCAACGATAGCGCCCCTTCGTTTCTCCCTCCTTGAGTTCAAGCACCGGCCGGCATTCAAACGTCGCGCGGCACCGGCCGCTGGGATCGGGCCCGATGCGACAACATTGCCCCTTCGCCGCCTTGCCGCAAATCCAATCCTGGTTGGGCCGCGCATACTGGCTGGCGTCAAATTGAGGCGCGGGCAATTGCTCTTTCACCGCGCGCCCCCCGAGAAGGCGTAAACCAAAATGATGTGAACGATGGAAAAGATGAGCAGGCTGTAGGTCAGCGGAATATGCACGAACAACCAGCCGCGCAACGAGAGTTGCAGCGCATGATGATAATCCAATCCATCCTTCTGCCGCACCAGTTCGGCGATTTTCTCCAATGTCTCCCGCTCCTTCGCGTCTGAATAACGGTTCAGGTCGCTAATCTTGTTGAGCAGCAGGTTCAACGGCCGGCGCACTTCCAAAAAGTGCAGCGAAAGATTCTGCGGCCTCTCAAAAAAGTCCTTCAACTGGGTGATGTAAAAATTTGCAATCGTAGGCGAGCGCGCCTCGCTCACCGATTGTAACGCCAACGCCTCCGCCTGTTGCTGAAAGCCGCGGCGAATCGCCGGAATCCGCTCATACAATATTTCACCGCCGCGTGTCGTCAGCCGCTTCGGAATCGACCGCGAGACGAATAATCCCCACACCCCGCTCAACGTCACCAGCACATACAGCCATGCGAGTGTCCCCTGAAACCAGCCGGTCGGCATTTTATAACTGATATGAATCGCAAACAAAATCACCGTCAGCAACCCGGCATAAATATGAAATTGCAGCCAGCTTTCCGACGAGCCGAGCGGCAGGAACGGCAATTTCTTGCGCCCGTTATACGCGGTCAACACCAGCATTACCGCGAACAGCACCCAGCCGGAAACATAACTTAGGCGCGGCATCACTCCGGCATACTTCGCATGCTCGGCCATCGCCCACGCACCGAATGCCACCAGCATCCCCAGCCCCATCCAGCGTTGTCGGGTGAAGGAGGTCATCGCTTCAGCCACTTTGCGAACGTGTCCAGATCATTTAGATTCATCCGTTTCAACGCGCCGTGCGGACACGCCCGCTCGCACGATGGCCCGCCAATTTGCTCCACGCACAAATCGCACTTCGTGGCCTTGATGATCGGTTTCATTTCCTTGTCCACCATCAACTCCCCTTCGCCATCACGAATTTCCACCATGCGAATCGCATCGTAAGGACAATTGTTGAAACACGCCTTGCAGCCAATGCACGTGGTCGGATTAATGACCACCTCGCCGCCAAACGCATCGCGGTGAATTGCCCCGGTCGGGCAGCCAATCATGCAAACCGGATCCACGCAATGCATGCACGCGTTGGCCACCATGATCTTGCCGTTGGTCAAACCGTGGCGCAAAAAGCGCGGGTTGTTATCATGTGACGCCGCGCAGGCCCGCACGCAATCATCGCACCGCGTGCAGCGATCCAAATCAATCAACATCGACGCCGTGCCGTTAAAGAAACGGTTCTCCGTCAAAAACTCCAGCGTGTCCGCCCCGATCTTGGCGGCGGCATCCGTTTGGTTTTCGATTTCGTTCAGGACAAAGGCGTCATCCTCCACCTGCACCGGCGGTGGCAGTTTGGCCTTCGGCACCGTGGGCAGCACGATGGTTTCCATGATCGCCGTCGGAATCACCAGCACATGCGTGTAGCCGATGGACCGCAGGGTGTGTTGCAGCGGGACGGGGTTGCCGGGATTGCGCCAGTTGTGCACGATTTCCGCCAGCCCGTAATCGCGCCCCGCGCCGAGATAATTCAACGTCCGGTGTCCATGCCCAAACTTCTGGCTCAACCGCGCAAAGCCCGCGCGAATCAGCACCACCCCGTTGGGATAATCCCCTTCCTGGGCCACGACCGGTTCCTTTTCCGCCTGGCCCGCGTGCCCCGCCTGCGCGAGCCGTTTGTAATCACCCGACCAATCATAGTCGCCGTACGTGCCGAATTCCGTGCGCGCCATCACCTTCTGCAAATCGGCGTCGGACAGATGCTGAAAGATCGGGATTTCGCGCAAGTGCGCCGCCAAAGCCCGCTCACGATAAATCTTATCAATGTGCGCCCGCAATTTGTCGTCGTAACGCATCAGGTCGCGCAGCCCCTGCCAGCGAATCTCCAACAGTTCGGTGTTGTCATCCTGGGCAAACACCGTGGCCGTGCGCGGCATGCGGCTCAACGCGGCAATCTCGCCAAAGAAATCACCCGGGTTGAGCACCGCCGTGCGATGCGCATCCAGGATGCGCGGCACATCCTGCAAAAAGATTTTGACCTGGTCGCCTTCATCCTTGCGCGCGCCAACGCGGGCATCCTGTTTCAATTGGGAAGGCTTGAATCTTTCCGGTTCACGCGAATTGGACCAGAGCTGCGCCAGCACGCGCAGCAATCCTTTCCGCACCGGTTCGCGCCGGCCCAGGACGGATGCGGGCAATTCGGGATTGAGCACCACACGCACACCGCCGGACACGACCATGAATGCGGAAGTGCCGTGATCGCCCGCGCGCACCACGATTTCACCCTGGCGATAACGCCGCAGGCGGGTGTCGTGTTGCAGAATGTCGCGCAGAGCCAGTCGCTTTGGAAAACCCTCGGGGTTCATCTCGTTGAACGGCGCGAGTCCCTGGATAAGCTCTGCCAACGCCGCCGGCATGTCGGGATCAAACGATGCGTCCCAGCGTTGCGGTCGTTCCAAAATAAGTGGTAAGGCGGCAGGCATGCGGATATCAGGCGTCGAGAACGATACTACCGCGGGGTTTGCAAATGCACGTCAGGCACGAACCGCTTTCCGGCTTCTCGCCCGGTTCGCTCACATAGTCCACGTCCCCGGATTTGATGGCGACCAGGCAACTTCCGCAACTCCCCGCCCGGCAGCCGGAATCAATCCGCACTCCGTTTTCCAATGCAAAATCGAGCAGCGACCCCGTGCCGGGCTGCCATTGGCATTTCTTGCCCGACCGGCTGAACATGACTTCGATGGCCGCCACGCCCGCCTCGGCGGCTGGCGCCACTGGCGCGGCCTTCTTCTTCACTGTCGCCGGTCCAAATGCTTCGAAAAAGACACTCTTCTCCGGCACGCCCCATGCCTCGAGGCCGTCCGAAATGCTTTTCATAAACGCGCCATTGCCACAGAGAAAATAATCGTAATTGTTGGACGGCAGCAGTTCCTTGAACAATTCCACGCACACCCGCCCTTCATGATGGTAATCAGTCCCTTTGCAGTCCTCCGCGTCCGGCCGGCTGTAACAGACATGCAAATGAATATTCTCATTTGCCGCCGCCAACCGTGCCATTTCCTCCTTGTGAATATGCTCCTTACGATTCCGCGCGCCGAAGAAAAACCAGACCTCCCGCTTCGACCCGATCGCCGCAATCGCGTTGGCCATGCTCAACATCGGCGTCACTCCCACGCCGCCGGACACCAGCACCACCGGCGCTTCCTTGGCCATATCCAGGAAGAAGTTCCCGCCCGGCGCTTTCACATCCAGTATGTCGCCTTCCTTCACGCGATCGTAGAAATAACTCGAAGCCACGCCGGACGGCAGTTCGGGACGATTCGGCGGCGGCGGCTCTTTCTTGATCGTCACGCGATAATAATCGGTGCGATGCGGACTGTCCGAAAGCGAGTAACAACGCACCACCGGCTTGCCAATGCCCGGAATATTCAATTGAAATGTGATGTATTGCCCCGGTTTGTAAGGCGGCAGCGGCTTGCCATCGTGCGGCGCCAGATAAAAAGCGCAGACGCCATCGCATTCCTTGACCTTTTTGGCGACCTGAAATTTCCGATACCCATTCCACACCAACCGGGCCTGCTCGACCTCGCGACACTGCATTGCCGCGGCCTTGACGAGCAATTGCAGCCGTTCCCGGCTGTGTTTCTGATGCTCGCGCTCGAAATAAACCCGCCGGATGGTGATGTAGAGCAGCAGCAATCCTTGCAGCAAAAGAATTCCCAGCAGCGCGTAACCGAACGCCAGCCCAACACTCCCGCCCAGCGCCCGATGCAAGCTGTCGATAATTGATTGCATTGTCTCACTGATTTGTCTAACAAATCGATTGTGCTGAGTAAACTTCTAAGTGACCCCCGTCCGCGGCACGCTGCTTTTTTTTCGCAACCACTCAAATCGCTTCCCGAATTCCGGCCTCCGTTTGGGGCGACACTGCTCCTGGGCGCGGCTCTTTTTGTCCTCGCCAGCCCGGTCAAAGCGGAGGGACCCGCCCTCACGCCGCCTAAGTTTCTTGGCGAGCTCAGTTGCAGTTCCTCCAGTTGCCACGGCGGGGCAGGTGAGAAGCGAAGCCAGTTTATCACCTGGTCCCGGCGCGATTTCCATACCCGCTCCTACGCCACGCTGACCACCGCCCGTTCTGCCCGCATCGCGGAATCACTTAAAATCAGCGCCCCCACGCAAAGCGCCCGTTGCACGGTCTGCCACGCTCCCTTTCAAACCGCCCTTCCCGCGCAATTGGCTGCAGACGTCGATTTCACCAAAGGCGTCTCATGCGAAACCTGCCATGGCCCGGCCGAAAACTGGTTGCGTTCGCATACCCGCCCCGATTGGACCCATCAGGATCGCGTCCACGCCGGCATGCGTGACTTGCAGGACTTGTATGTGCGCGCCAACAATTGTGTCGCCTGCCACCAAAACGTCGAGGCCGACCTCCTGCGCGCGGGCCATCCCGAACTCATCTTTGAACTCGACGGCCAATCAGTGACCGAACCAAAACATTGGCACGAACTGGCTGGCTGGTCGGGCGCGCAAACCTGGCTCGTCGGCCAGGCCGCCGCCTTGCGCGAAATGAGCTGGCAGTTAACCCGCGAAAAATCCCCCACCGAAAGCATGACCCAACGCTGGGCCGCGTTGCTTTGGCTGCTCCAACAAACAGCATCATCCCCCGCCGCTCCCATTGATCCAACTCCCGATAACTTGTCGTTCACCCAAAAATGGGCCGACCAACTCGCGCGCGAAACCGCCGCAACCCCGTGGACGCCCGAATCCACCCGCAAATATCTGACCACCCTCGCCGGCACCGCCGAATCCTTCCGCGCAAAATCTTCCTCGCAACCCATTCAAGCCCGCCGCGCCGAAAGATTAGCCCTCGCGCTGGACCGCTTGGTCACAAGTTTGAACGACAAGCAAACTGCCAATCGCCTCGACCCATTCTTGAACAAGTTATTCAAAGACGCCCAATCCCTGCCCGACTTCAACCCCAACCAATTTGCCGCCCATTTGGAAGAGTTCGCGAAATGCCTTCCCGTCTCCCTTGCTGTTAAATAGGCCCACCGCTTCCGCCATCCGTAAGTTCCAAACCTGGCTGGGCAGCTAAACCTGCAAGGAAGAAGAAGCTTGCTTCTTTAATGCAGTAAGGAAAATTACAGCAGCAATTGGGCAGGCTCTACCAATGGAACGTGCCCAAGCGACCCATGGCCGCCTTGAACTTCCTGCGCCGGACTGCATTATATGTTATATGGCTAAGGCCGACCTGCGCAGAGTTGTGACGAGACAGCCCTTTTAAGGTCGGGAATGCTGCTGAATGAAGCGCCATTTTCATTTTATAACCATCCTGGCTGTCCTTGCCGCCGTTTATTTTCTGGCCGGCAAATTTGGACTATCACTTGCTTTCATCAATGCCAGCGCCACTGCGGTGTGGCCGCCCACCGGCATCGCCCTCGTCGCCGTGCTGTTTTGGGGATACCGGGTATGGCCTGCCATATTTTTAGCCGCTTTCCTGGTGAACTTTACCACCGCCGGTTCTTTTGCGACTTCGCTGGGCATCGCCGCCGGCAACACGCTCGAAGCCCTGCTCGGCGGATGGTTGGTCAACCGCTATGCCCAGGGCACGGACGCACTCAATCAGCCCAAAACCGTTTTTAAGTTCGTCCTTCTGGCCGGCATGCTCAGCACCATGGTGAGCGCCACCTTGGGACTCGCCTCCCTTTCGCTGGGCGGATTCAGTCCTTGGGCAAACTTCGGCTCAATTTGGTTGACCTGGTGGATTGGAAATCTGGTCAGCAATATTGTGGTGGCGCCGCTGTTGTTGGTTTGGAGGGTCAGACCCTATCCGCGTTTGAAACCGTCGCAGGCTTTCGAAGCCGTACTGCTGTTCGCAAGCGTCATATTGTTTGGTCAAACCGTTTTTGGTGGCTGGCTTATTCCCAGGGGCAGCGGTTACACTCTTGAATACCTCGTGATTCCGCCACTTTTGTGGGCGGCTTGGCGCTTCGGCTTGCGCGGGGCCTCGGTGGTGATCGTCACCCTATCCTTAATCGCCATCGGGGGCACCCTTCGGGGCTCCGGCCCGTTTGCCCGGCAAGACCACAATACCGGTCTGCTGCTGTTGCAAATTTTCATGGCGGCCATCGCGCTCACCGCGCTCGTGCTGGCCGCGGTGATTCGGGAGCGAAATCAAAACCTCAGCCGGCTCACCATGCAGTATGCTGTGGGGCGCGCCCTGGCCGAGTCCGCGACGCCGGCCGAGGCGAGCAGGAGAATCCTGCCGCTGGTCTGCTCCGCGTTGGAATGGGAACTGGGCGCGACTTGGATGGTGGACGAGCACGCCCGGGTCTTGCGGCCCGTGGATTTCTGGCATTCGCCTTCGGTAATCGTGGCGGAATTTGAGGCGCTCACCCGCAGCACCACCTTTCCACCAGGCGTGGGGCTGCCCGGAGAAATCTGGGCCCGGGGCGAGTCTCACTGGATTTCAGATGTAACCCTGAGCAATAATTTCCCCCGCATCCCCATGGCCTTGCGCAACGGCCTGCATGCGGGCTTTGGCTTTCCCATCTCGGCCGGCAACAAAATTCTGGGCGTGATGGAATTTTTCAGCCGCAATGTCCGTCCGCCGGACCAGGATCTGTTGGATACCTACACCGCCATTGGCCGGCAAATCGGCCAGTTCATTGAACGCAAACAGGCGGAAGTGGCATTGTCGGAAAGCAACGCACTCAAAACCGGAATCCTGCGGTCCGCCTTGGATTGCATCATCACCATGGACCAGGCCGGGAGGATCGTTGAGTTTAATCCCGCTGCCGAAATGACTTTTGGCTATCGCCGGGACGAAGTCATCGGTCGTCTCATGGCCGAAGTCATCATTCCGCCCCACTTGCGGGAGGCGCACACCCGCGGCCTGGCCCGCTACCTAACCACAGGCGAAGGACCGGTCTTGGGCAAACGGATTGAAATGACGGGCATGCGCTCGGATTCCACCCTGTTTGCCCTGGAATTGACGATCACGCGGATTGAGCTGGAGGGGCCGCCCCTGTTTGCCGGGTTTATGCGGGACATTACCACCGTGAAGCAGGCCGAGGCCGCTCTGCGCCAATCGGCAGAGCGGCTCCGGTTTATGGCGGAATCCATGCCGCAAAAAATCTTCACGGCCAAACCGGATGGCACTGTCGATTATTTCAACCAGCAATGGACGGCGTTCACTGGCCTCCCCTTTGAACAGATTCGCGGCTGGGGTTGGACACAATTTATTCATCCCGATGAGGTGGCGGAAAATGTGCGCCGCTGGCGCCACTCGCTCGAAACCGGCGATCCTTTTCAAATGGAGCACCGGTTCCGCCGTGCCGATGGCCTCTACCGCTGGCACCTGAGCCGCGCCCACGCGCTGCGCGACGACACCGGCCAGGTGCTCATGTGGATTGGCTCGGACACCGACATCGAAGATCAAAAGCGCGCGGAACAGAACCTGGAGCGGGTCGTGGCTGAGCGCACCGCTAAACTGCAGGAAACGATTGGCGACCTGGAAGCGTTCTCCTATAGCATCTCGCACGACCTGCGCGCCCCCTTGCGGTCCATGACGGGATACATCCGGATCATCCAGGAAGATTTTAGCGACAAAGTTGGGCCGACGGTCAATGGCTACCTCACGCGCATCTCCACCGCCGCCGCGCGCATGGACAAACTCATTCAGGACGTGCTCACCTTGAGCCGCATGGCTCGCATTAATTTGCAACTGCAACCGGTGGACATGGAGAAACTTTTCCGCGGTGTGTTGGATGTGTACCCCAATCTGCAACCCCCGCACGCCGAGATTCGAATTGAAAGCCCGCTGCCACCAGTCCTGGGCAACGAGGCGGCCTTGACCCAATCCATTTCCAATCTTCTGGGTAACGCGGTCAAGTTTGTCGCGCCGGGCGTGCTCCCCCAAGTGCGGGTTTGGGCGCAGGAAAAAGGCGACTGCATCCGCTTTTATTTCCAGGACAACGGCATTGGCATCGCCCCCGATCATCAAGAGCGCATTTTCAACATGTTTGAGCGACTCCATTCCACCACCGACTATCCGGGCACCGGCATTGGCCTGGCCATCGTCCGCAAGTCAGTCGAACTCATGGGCGGCAAAGCCGGCGTCGAATCAGAGCCGGGCAAAGGCAGCACATTCTGGTTGGAATTAAATCGCGCAACACCGCTGGAAACACCCGGGTCCGGTTAGACACTAAAAACTTGCGGCGGGAAGAAACGGGTCACGTGGTTGTTTCGGAGCGATAGAAGGGGCGAATGAGGCATTGATTGGCAGAAATGACCGGATCAGCCGATGAGTCCGGGATGCGCTTGATGCATACAGGCGAGCAAACTGAGGCCAATGAATCCCTGCGTTGCCGAGCCAGCGCTACCAGAGAAACGCGTTGGAGCCGCCCTGGCTTGCATCCCCTGCCGGAATAAATTTGTGCCGTATGCATCGCGATCACACCAGCGCCGAATCAGGGACCCTCCAGCTTTTGACTCAATATTCCCCGGCCTTTGCGTGGAGCGGCGTCGGTCACATGGTAATTGCCGCTGAGACGTACCGGCAGCTATCTCCAGAGTTGCAAACGCGAGTGGCAAAGATTTTGAAGGCGCATCCCGATTATGAGAAGTGGCAGCAGTCTCACGCCAAGGCAGGATCGGAAGAGGTGGATCTGGCCACGTTCATTTTCATGCGGGCATCCACCTGGCCGGATGAAATTCGACGCGGGGCCGGGAGCGATAAGCAGTATGATCACTCACACTGGCATTATGTGGATTATGGCAGGAGGTGAGCGCCAAGGAAAGGACCGCCGGGGGACGGTTGTTGTAGGACTTTTGGAGGTTACGCGTAGGTCTAATGCACGTTGATCC
>JAQGPA010000171.1 GCA_028293325.1 Pedosphaera sp.
GGGGGCAGGGCGTCACGGAGCTTTCGCTGGGTCAGCAACACCTTGGCCTGGGAATCTTCCAACATGAATTTCAGGCGATCGGCCGGATACGCCAAATCGATGGGAACGTAGGCTCCTCCCGCTTTCAGGACGGCAATGATCGAAATGACCATTTCCGGGCAGCGGTCCATGTAGATGGCCACCAGGCTCTCCGCACAAACGCCCGCACTTTGGAGTTCGTGGGCCAGTTGATTGGCGCGGGCGTTCAGCTCGGCATAAGTTATCGTTTCATCTTCATAGAGCAGCGCGACAGCGTCAGGAGTTTTGCGAACCTGCTCTTCGAATTGGGTGTGGAGAAGTCTATGCATAGAAAAAGCGGTTACAGCGGCCGTTTGACACCACAAGGGTTTATTTCCAAGCCATCAATAGCGACGGCTCTCCATTGCCTTGAATACTAAACCAGGTTGTTTGCCGTTCAACTGGGCTTATACCCACTTTTTCCACGCGCCAAATACCTAAAGGAGGGGGGTTGTTAGCCGTATGAGGTGCTCCCCAATGTCTAAATGAAGTAAGTACAGGGAAATTTCGGCAGGAATGGCTTGGGGACGCCAGCTCGTCCGCAGGCGAACTTTTTGAAAGTCCGCAACCTTGAATCGAATCACGCATGTTTGCCGCGAACCGATTGCCTTTGAATTACGAATCACTCACTCACACGCCGCGACGGTCTGGTTCATGCCCCACCGGAATTTATTTAGGCGGCTCTTGTCGAAACCACTGGAGGGCGTACAGGATGGTTTCCGTGGAGTTTTTCATTTTGAGCTTCTCTTTGATTCGGTTTTTAAAAGTGCTCACGGTCGGCAGGGCTAAATTCAGTTCCTCTGCAATTTCCCGTGTGCCCTTGCCTTGTCCTAACATGCGAAAAACTTCAAGTTCACGGTCACTTAATGCTTCCAAAGGCGATGGCGGCTGATCTGACTCGCCTTGAACAAATTTTGAAACCACCTGAGTGGCCATTTTTTCACTGATGTGGACATCCCCTCCTAAAACCTTGCGGATCGCCTCAAGCACTGTCGTAGCTGGCTCGCTTTTCATGACGTAACCCATCGCCCCGGCGCGTAGCGCGCGGTTTCCATAAAGAGATTCAGCGTGCATGGATACGACCAAAATCGTCATATCTTCGAAATCTCGTTTTATGTTCTTGATGAGATCGATTCCACTGGTGCCTTCCAGTGAAAGATCCACAATCACCAGGTCTGGATGAGTCAGGGGGATTTTCTGCATGGCACCGGCGGCATCGGCGGCATCCCCGCACACCACCAGATCCGGTTCTATATCAACCAATCGCCGCAATCCGTCACGGAACATCGCATGGTCATCAACAATGAAAATCCGTTTTTTACCGGACTGGTCATCCGGTGATGCCGGCTTGGCTCCCGTGGACTTGCGGTGCCAGCTGGATTCTTGAATGGGAACGTCACTCATTATTTTTGATAAATTTATCCGAAGTCGGATGGATTTTACAGGTTATTGTCGTGCCCTTTCCCAGGTCACTTTTCAATTCCAAGGTTGCACCGATCACCTTGGCCCGATAACGCATAATGCCAATTCCCATTCCCCCGGGTTTACAATCAGTTTGCCGGAAACCGATGCCATTATCACGAACGCTCAACAAAATGCCATCATCAATCTGTTTTAAATTAACTTCGACCTCGCTGGCTCGGCCATGCTTGATGGCATTTAACACTGCTTCCTGCGTGATATAATAGGCATGCATCGCCAGGGTGTTGTTCAGCTCGGAAATTGTGCCGCTACAGGAAAACCTGCACTTGATTTGATAATTGCTGCTGGTGCTGTTGGCAAACTCCTCCAGCGCTGAATCCAAACCCTCTGCCTCCAGCCTTACTGGAAACAAACCTCGTGCGACGGCTCGTGTTTGCAACAACGATTCGTTAACGAGCTTGCCAATGTCCTGAGCCTCGGACGCATCCGCGACCTCTTGGTCCTTTAAGCGACGTGCCAGAATATGGGCCCGGTAGGCAATGGCGGCCAATTGCTGGCAAACACCGTCATGGAGATCGTGTCCCAATCGTTTTTGCTCCTGGTTGACCACTTCCAAAATTTCCCGTTCCAGCCGTTTTCTTTCGGTGGCATCGCGGGCGATGCTCTCAATTTCGATGAACTGCCCGGCTTGCTCAATCCTGCGGGAATTGATCTCCAATTTTATGCGCTGGCCGGCCAGCCCGATAAAATCCCAATCCGCTGTCGGTAGTTCCATGCCGGCAACCACCTGCTCAAGCCATTGCTGGGCGGCTGGACGCTGTTCTTCCACGATGAATTCGATAATATTCCTGGACAGAATGTCTTCCCGCCGGCGTTGCAACAGCAATGCCCCGGTTTTGTTGATGGAAGTCATCCGGCCTTGCAGGTCATGGGTGAAAACCACATCGTTCGCGTTTTCAAACAATTCCATATAACGCGCTTTTAAGGCGGCTTCCGCCTCGAGCCGTTCTTCAATGACTTTGGTTTGCTTATGAACACGTCGCCGCAATGAGAAAACCCAGCCCATGATGGTCAAAATGGCGGCACCAAGAATTCCCAGCGCCACCAGCATCCTTTGCAGCGTCCACCAAGGCGGGGGGGCGAGCACGCGAATATCATGGGCGGACCGTAATAAAATGCTGAAAGATTCGGCACGCCAGTCCAACCCCGAATACCAATCCTTCCCGGGTTCAATCACACAAACACCAGTGACCAAAACTTTGCTGCCATTCTTGAAACCCGAAAATTCTGAGTCCCGCCCGGGAGGTTTCAGATGTGCGCGAAAAATAATTTTTCCCGCCTGAAGGGTTAAAATCGGCTCATGACTTTGCTCCATCTGATCCACCAACAGCGCTTCAATTGTCACCAGGTGACAATCGTAAGAGCCACTGAGAGCTTCGGCGGAAGTAATTTGTTTCGGCTGCGGCTGACTGCCATCCGATAATCTACGACAGATGGCGCTTTGCAACATGGGAGTGTAATCACCCTTTGAGGGAAAGCCCAAAACCTCCACGCGATCTCCCACTTTGAAATTACCCGCTTGTTTTGTCTGGATGCACATGCCTTCAGTCTCATCTTGAATGTACATTTTATCGGCATAGCAAAGAGTGACGGTGCCAACCACCTTCAGGCGATGCCCATAAGTATTCCCCCACTTAAATTGCAGGACATTCTTGATCAGTTGCGCGGGAAGTGCGAAAGGATCGCCCGAGGAGGTCTGTTCGATCGAGATGTTCTCCGACTGGGGAACCATTAACCCGACGTCGAACAACTGGCGTTGCAGGTTGAAGTGGGTGATACAGACGCCCCGGACGCGAACATTGCTGTCTACGAGATCTTCACTGTTTGTGACAGGAAGCTGGCTTGTGTAAACCATCAAATGACCCTCACTGGTCGCCATTTCAAGGATGTGGTAGGAGGTTTGTGTGTCGAGTTGGACGGAGTGAACAATGCCATGTGTCTCCACAAACTGGCTGTCCTCCTGGCCGCTGACCAATGCTTCAAACGCAGCCGGTTTTGGTGCGGGAAATTTGCCCTCGCCCAACACATGGATCTTATGCGCCACCAAAACTGGAGCGAACTCGCCCTGTCCGGTTTCACCTTCAATTTCAACCAGCTGTCCCGGTTTCAAAATCAGCCCCGAAATTTCTGCATCCGTATAAAAATAAATCCCCGCAGTGTCGTCCTGAATAAACCGGTAAGCTTTCGTTGGTATTCTTTGATCGAAAAAGGTTATGACCCCCCGCAGTCGCGCTGGATAGTGGCGTTCGGCTTGATCCGCCGGCATGCGCCTGATTTCCTCGGCGGTGCGCAATTCCGGCAGGGTGTTGTCCATTGCCCTCGATGAGCTCAAAACGAACATCATTAAAATGACAATCAAAGGCGCCAGCCAATGGACGGTCACTTTCTGTCTGAAATTAGTCATTTGGTTCCAAACCACATCATATCCAAGCCTTCAACAAGCAGAAACTGCCTCATTTAGGCTAAAGATTCAGTAGTTTTATTACAAATCCACGAAATCCAAACATTGGCTGTTAAATTTGCGCCTTAAATCTCTTTCCAATCATCCAGATTACTTCGCCGACGGCATTCATCCCAACGAAAAGGGCGCTGATTGCATGGCTACCGCCATTTTCAAGAACATTTGTTCCGCAAACTGACTGGGAATCCACGCTCTCTGCTCAAGGATAGGCCACGGCAGAACGGTAAAAAATTTGCGGAGTGAAGTTGGTTGCTGTGAAAAACCAAAGCCCGTTGCTATTCGTCACGGTATTTGTGCTTCCTGCCATGGATTGCCAACTTACCGGCGGCGCGAGGTTTGTTGTCGATTGAACGTAATAAGTTGCCCCGACGGTGCCCATGAAGTTGAGCGTAAAGGTTCCGTCTTTATTGTCGGTCAGGTTGAGAACCGAATTCGTCTGGCTGGCGACAGAATAAACTGTAAACGGCAGGGTTGCCGCCGCAGCAAACGCGGGCGTGCTGTTGGATTCAATTAAAACCGCGTTGTCAAACCAGATGGAGCCTCCGCCATGCCCAACAAACTCAACTTTTGCCTGGGTTGTTCCACCAGGAGCGGTCGCACTTAATTGATATTGTTGGTAGGGTTTCCCCGTATCATAAGCCGTAATGCCGGTTGTGACACTGAGAATATTGGTCTGCAAGCCGTTCATGCCGGCATCGTAAAAGAATAATCTCATCTCACCATAAGGCCACCACCAGTTCTGGACGCCACTGTTTACGCTTAAATAGTAAGTGAGTCCTGCAGTCGCAGAAACAGTCTGATAGGTTCCCCCGATATCGGTGGTGTTAGCGGCGCCGAGCGTCATTTGATACGTGCCGTCATAATTGCCCAGAACACTGGCAGTTGGCGTGATTACCTCATGGTTCGCATATCCTGCACCATAGGTCCAGGTGGTCCAGCCGGTTGGCGTGGCAGTGGAATTGGGAGAGTTGAAATTTCCATTCGCAAGTCGGCTCACCGGCGGGGTTGGCGGAACCGATGCCATCAATTGGTTGTTTATGCCGGCCGAGTTGATTTGCAGGTTGGCGAAATGCACCATCCCACTACTGCCGGACGTGCCGATGTTGAAATTAGTGGTTCCCAATAATTGCCCATGGCCGGCGCTCTGCGCCACGGTCACAATGAGAGACGCCGGCAGGCCGCTCGTCGAGGGATTGCCCAGCGCATCCGCCGTCTGCAGCAGCGGCTGCTGGCCAAATGGAACTCCGTTCGTGGCCAAGCCTGGCTGGGTGGACCAAATCAACTGGGTTGCCGGACCGTTCGTATTACTCAAGACCAGAATGGATGCCGTGGCGATGTTTGCGGAATTCACATAGCCATCAAAGACCCGGTATCGAAATGTGTCGATTCCGTTGAAGCCGCCATTCGGGGTATAGGAGAACGCGCCGTTTGTGTTCAGGGTAAGTTGACCATTCGTAGGGCCGCCAACCAAAACAGCGGACAGACTGATTCCCGCCAGGCCGAGATTGATGTCTTGATCATTGGCCAGAACTCCGGAGTTGGTATTGACGAGCAGAGTTCCACTGCCGCTGTTGGTATAAGAGTCCGCCACTGCGAGCGGAGCTCCCAGATATTGCCTGAGAAATGGGGTGATTCCAAAAGCAGTGCTCGTCTTCCATTGCGACCACTTATTGGAGATGCTGCTGGCCGAATCGGTTTGAATATTGGGTTTCGGAGGCCAGGTGCCGGTGGGATCATAGATGCCCCAGGAGTTACCGACGCCGCCAGCAATGGCCTTATATGCCCAATTGGCCCAGCTCATATTGTTCTGGTCATACTGCAGGGCAGAATACTGCCAGGCAGACTGGGTGCCGTGGCTGTTGAATTCACCAATGAAACAGGGGACGTTCCACACTTGATGGTTCTTAAAATCGTAAACCTGCTTGTCGGTTTCGGCTTTCTCGCCAGTGGCAGACGTGTCTCCCGCATACGCGTGCATTGAGTAAACCACGTTGGTCCAACCGTATTGTGTCGGGCTCGGCAAAACGTTCCATTCCCAATTCAAGCCCGCGCCACTCCAAGTTCCTTCAATTATAATAATATGAGTCGAGTCAACCGCACGAACTACCTGATATAAGTTGGTATACGCTGACCAAAGAGCAGCTTGAGTCGGCGCGCCAAAAGGCTCATTCATCAAATCGTAACCCGCCACGGCGGGGTTATCTTTGAAATGCGCGGCCACATTCGACCAGATAAGGGATGTCTGGTTCTGGAAGGCGGCGCTTGTCCAGTATTGATTCTGATTTGCTTGTGCCGTGCTGTCCGATGTGCTTTGGCCACCAGGAACACCGTGGAAATCGATGATTGTGTAAATTCCGCGATTCCATGCGTTAGTAACCAGCCAATCCATTTTATCGAACGCATCCGTCCGCCAACTGCCATCCAGCCTTTGGACATTTCCCCACCAAAATGGCAATCTGACACAATTCATCCCCAGCGCCTTGATGTTATCAAGGTCGTTGGTGGTGAGCCAGGCTTCTTGATAGGTCTTCAGCAGATTTTCCTGGGTGGCAACTCCAAAACGGGTGTTCAAAGTTTGAACGACGGAGTACTGATCGGCCAACCCTGAGGAATCCATGGGGCTCATCCATCCTTCCATGAGCAGCCAACTGCCCAAGTTTACACCTCGCAGAGGTACCACGTCGCCTTGGCCGTAATTGTTGCAAATGTTGGTGCCGTTGCAGTTCAGGAACGAATTAGGCGCCCCGGATGAATTTAATTGGGCGAACACGGATAACACCATTATCAGGGCAACGGATTTTGCGGAAACGGTCAATGTCATTTTCCGGTTGGCACCGAACATGCCCGGAAATAATTTTTCAGCCATAAATGCGAATGAACTTATCCGGTACATTAGGTGAGGTGAGTTTATTTAGGATGCGTGTTTAATCGGGATTACGACATTTATTCTACAGCATCTGTTTCAATGTGTAAACATACTTCTATTCTTAACGTGGCATTTATTCTATTTCATGTCGGACTCGTCATCAGTTTGAATAGTGCCAAAAAAGAACGTAATATGCTCGTGTGTAACATAATATAAGTTTGTCCAGGCGACAAAACACCACCTTGTAATGTGTCGGCAATGATAAAATCAGTTGACACTCACGTTTGTTGTAGTAGAATTTCTACACTCAGCCCAAGCCATGCAATCGTGAATTGCTTAATGCACATGATGAGTTAGGTCCAATCGCAAAAATCAAAAATAAAAACAACCATGAAAACTCAAGAACCGTCGGTCGAATCTGCTGCCAAGGTCCAATGCGTGGCATCATTGGTAATTTTAAAACGATTTTCCATTTTTCTTGCGGTAGGCATTTTGGCGGTCTGTTCCGCTCGCGCTTCCGGCCAGAACCTGCTGGTTAATGGTGACTTTAATGCTGGATCATCCGGGTGGAGCACTTTTACCTATGGCGGAGGATATGTCAGTTTTGAGATTCCTGGTAAGCTTGTCGGGACCACGGCTACGACCTGGCCGTCTGGTTGGCCGCAAGGCGCGGGAACGAATGCTGCTGGAACGGGTCCCTTGTATGATGGGACGTTGCAGTTGACATGTGGCGCGGCCGGCGGCAATGCCGGCGGCTTTGCGTGGCAGACCATCGCTGCTGCTCCCAATGTTCCTTATACACTTACGATTCAGGCTGCCGCCGAAAATTGGTGGCTGCCCACGGGACAAATCCGGCTTTGGTTTCTGGACGTCAATAACGCCGTCATAACCTCGAATTTCGTCAGCTCAACCGATAGCCTCCATAATGGCTCGAATGGTGGCCTGGGGGATAAATACGACGTCGGTGTGCCTTATCAGAATTGGACTAATTCGGCGACCTCGCCTGCGGGCACAAAATTTCTCAAGGTGGAGCTTTGCAATCCCGTGGGCACCGGCTCCGCCTGGTTTGATAACGCATATTTGACTGCCCCCATTAATCCGCCAGTGATCTCGAATCTTTATCCAAATGGATCTGTTCTTCTGCAGGCCACCAATAAGCTTTCGTTCATTGCCAATTCAGCGGCTCCAATAAATGGCAGTGGCATTAGCGTGATATTGAACGGGGTGGATATCTCGGGCAGTCTCGTGATCACTGGTTCCGGCACGACAAATGTGAGCGTCAGCTATTCCGGCTTGCAAACCAACCAGGCTTATACGGCAGTCATCAACGTGACCGATACTGTCAATCTCAGTTCGATTTTAAACGTGTCTTTTGATACGTATGTCCCGAGTTTTGTGTGGGAAGCGGAAGATTACGATTATGGTTCCGGGCAGTCTGTTAACAACCCGATTTTATCAGGCACACCGACATCGGGCAGTTACTTCGGGGTTACTGGCACGGAAGGAATTGATTTCCATAATAATGCCGTTAGCGGACCCGAAGCCTACCGGCCGGATACCATGTCCACAGCCGTTTCGGGCGATGTCACTCGCCAGAACTTTATAAATGCTGGCGTGTCAGACTACATCGTAGGCTATTTTGACGGTGCTGGATTTGGCGCCGCTGGCAATGTCGGCCTTAGCACATATCGACCACAAGAGTGGGTCAACTATACACGGACTTTCGCTGCGGGGACTTATAACATCTATGCGCGGATTGCCAGCGGCAATGGCCCCACTGCGAACCTTCCCGTATCCAAGGTGGTCAGCGGGCAGGGAACCTCCACTCAAACGACGACTAACTTGGGTTTCTTTAACTTCCCTGCTGTTGGCTGGGGTTCTTACAATTACATCCCAATGCAGGACAAATTCGGCAATCCGGTTGCTGTCACGCTTTCCGGTACCACCACCTTGAGGGTTTCAGCTGGTTCGGGAGCCAACATGAATTTCTTCATGCTGCTGCCGGCCGACTCGACTGCGCCCACCATCACAAGTGTCTATCCAGACGGCGGCACTTTGCTTCAGGGAACCAATAAGCTGACCTTTACCGTGAGCAGCGCCAGCCATTCGATTGCCCAGAGCAATGTGTTGGTAACGCTGAATGGCGTCACCAACAGCAGCCTGACCTTTAGCGGTTCTGCCAGCAGTTGGAATGTGAGCGTGCCGCTGGCGCTCAATGTTACAAATTACACCGCCGTTATCACCGTAACGGACAATGTCGGGAACAACCATTCAACCACGCTTTACTTCGATACATTTAATCCGGCGAGCTATGATATCGAAGCCGAAAATTGGGACTTCAACGGCGGGCAATTGATTGACAACCCTGTGATTACCTCGGCCGCGGCCCCCAACAGCTATTTTGATCAAGTTGGAACCGCGGCGGATGAGTATCCCGGAGACGTTGCTACTCCGCCTACGGCAGATTATCATTACCGTCAAAATGATTCGATTGCCACTTCCGTCTGCAACGATACTCCGACGCGGGCATTGCTTGCGGCGCAGCTGACCGACTCATTGGCATTCAACTATAATGTTGCGTGGTGGGCCACCAATGGCTGGCTGAACTACAGCCACAACTATCCTGCGGGCAACTACCATGTCTATGCGCGTTTAGCTGGAAGCACCGGATTAACCAATCAAATCCAGTTGGATAAGATCAGTGGCCCAAGTTCAACCAACTATCTGGGAACATTCACCGAGGTAGGACGTGGTTACAATGCATACGACTGGATTCCTTTGGTAAATACCAACAGCGGCTTGCTTGCTACAGTGAATCTGGGTGGATTAGCCACGCTGCACACCACGAGTATTACTGGGAATGTGAATCCAAACAGCTATCTGCTCGTGCCATTGACACCAACCCCTGTGCCACTCCTATGGATCTATTCGGGCGGAGTCCTCACATTAAGCTGGACTGACCCTGCCTTCCATCTACAAGCCCAGACGAATTCAATGAACGTAGGAATTAGCACGAACTGGGCGGACTACCCAGGCGGAGCAACCAGTCCGGTGAATGTGCCGGCAAACCCGTCGGCGGGCGCGGTCTTTTTCCGGTTGTCCAACTAAGTTTGATCAAACTGGCGGGGGCGTCCGTGAGGGGCGCTCCTGCCGACAAATTTGAAGTGTAATATGCAGATGGAACAAAATTACGTAAACCGGAAAGGGCAGGGAGAACGTGAAGACGAGGATATGAGGCTTACCAACTTGAAATCCTCGCAACAGCGGAAAACGCGGAATGCCAAAGCTGCTTTCACTTTGATTGAACTACTCGTGGTCATCGCCATCATTGCCATTTTGGCCGGCCTGTTGTTGCCTGCCCTGAACCGCGCCAAACAGAAGGCGGTCGGAACCAGTTGCATGAACAACCTGAAACAACTGCAATACGGCTGGATGATGTATGCGGACGACAATCAAGAGCAACTCGTGCCGGTGGGGGGAGTTGCCAATCTGGTGGTGCAGGTGAATCCAGCCGCCGTTGCGCCGGGTGCACCCAACTCGCAGTGGGTATATGGTCGCGTGGACGCTGGTCCCACGGCGACGAATACCTGGTTTGTGGAAAACGGACTGATCTATTCTTATATAAAGTCCACCGCGATTTACAAGTGTCCCGCGGATCGAAGGATAGTGAATGGTGGGCCGACGGTTCGGAGCATGTCCATGAACTGCTGGTTAAATCCTTTGACACCTTGGAACCAAACCTCGGAAACCATTTATCGGAAGATTGGACAACTTTCAAAACCGGGACCTTCCAGTCTCTTCGTATTTATCGATGAGTCGGGATATAGCATCGACGATGGTTTTTTTGTCTGCGGTCCCAATTTCAACCAATGGATTAACAACCCGGCTTCTTATCATGGCAATGGCGGCGGATTGTCTTTTGCTGATGGCCACGCGGAAATTAAAGTGTGGAAGGACGCCAATTTGCTGGCCAAAAACAAATCCTTAACCATGGGCTCGGCTTTCAGTCCGGATTCTTCGCGGGATTTATTATGGCTACAGCAGCGAAGCACCAGTTTGCCATGATGGATTAAAATTCTAAATCTGGTACCGGCTCCTAATGCATGCGTGAAGGGAAAACGGAACCAACTGCCTTCCATGCTTTTAGTCCTTGTTTTTGCCATGACCTGACCAGTATTTTTAAAATATGCTTACCAAATTGCAGCCAGTCTTAACCTTCGGGGCATTATTCATTCTTGGAATTGTTGCTGTCGCATCGCCCGCTGAGCCTTCGGATGGCCGCATTTCGGTCTATCTCACGGCAAAAAATACGGGGCAGAATCTGGCGAAAGTGGCGGATCTAAATTTCGCGCCTATGCCGCAGCCAACCGAGCAGGAGCAATGTGTATTTGTCAATCTCACCACGACTTTTCAAACAGTGTTGGGGATTGGCGGCGCTTTGACCGATGCCTCGGCGGAGACGTTCTATAAGCTGCCTAAAGATAAACGCCAGGAATTAATACAAGCCTATTTCGACCCGCAAAACGGTATTGGTTACTCGCTAGGGCGCACGCATATCCACAGCTGCGACTTTTCCAGCGAGAGCTATACCTATGTTAAAGATGGGGATAAAGAGTTGAATAGTTTTGACATCGCACCTGATCAAAAATATCGCATTCCATTCATCAAGGAAGCGATGGTCGCAGCGGGTAAGGATTTCACGTTATTTGTCAGCCCTTGGAGCCCTCCTGCCTGGATGAAAAGCAATAACAGCATGTTGCACGGCGGCAGCCTGCTGCCGGAGTTTTATGACGCTTGGGCAAACTATTACGTCAAATTCATCAAGGCTTACCAAAAGAATGGCATACCTGTCTGGGGCTTGTCGGTGCAAAACGAACCCATGGCCAGTCAAACGTGGGAGTCCTGTGTTTACACGGCCCGGCAGGAATGCGATTTCGTAAAGAATCATCTTGGCCCGGTTTTGGAAAAGGCCGGGCTGAAGGACAAGAAAATACTCGTCTGGGATCATAACCGGAGCATGATGTATCAGCGTTCACAGGGGGTTCTGGAGGATCCAGCCGCCGCAAAATATGTGTGGGGTATCGGGTTCCATTGGTATGCCGGTGATAATTTTGAAAACGTCAGGCGTGTCAAGGAGGCTTATCCGAATATTAACGTGCTGTTGACTGAAGCCTGTCTTTATCCGTTTGATTTCAAGAAAATCGGGGAATGGCAGTGGGGTGAGACCTATGCAAAATCAATAATCAACGATTTCAATAATGGAGCCGTGGGTTGGACTGATTGGAACGTATTGCTGGATGAAACTGGCGGGCCGAATCACGTGAATAATTTCTGCTATGCCCCCATTCATGCCGACACCAAAACGGGTCAATTGTATTATCTCAATTCCTATTACTATATCGGTCAATTCTCCAAATTCATCCGACCGGGCGCCAAACGGATTATCAGTTCCGCAACGGTGGACAACTTGATGACCACGGCGTTTTTAAATCCGGATGGCAAGGTGGCGGTCGTGGTTTTAAATGTTTCTGATAATGAGCAGCCATTTTCACTTTGGTTGAAAGGCCAAGGCGCAAAGACCACAAGTCCGGCACATTCGATTATGACCCTGATTTATCAATCTCCAATTTCCCTGGCTGCCATTAATGGAAAAAGTGCGCACTGAAGAGTAAAAGCCATCTTGCCCATGTCCGCCGTAGCCCAAATTAAAACAGCAACTTGACGATATCCTGATTCCGTACTCCGGCCCGCTGCAGCGACCTCCCGTCGGCGGGCACGCCACTCTGAAGCCACACTTCAGCCAGGCTGTGGAATCCCTTTTCGATGGGCTAATTCATTCATCCACGGTTAAGGATCGTTTTCAATGGCATCGTTCCGGCTCAACGGGCCGGGCCGACATAAGCGATAATTGCGCGATGGTTACGGGCAGGAGACGACATTGATGTTGTAATGAATCGCAGATCGGTTAAAGCTGTAATGCGCCGATTTTTGAGTTGAAAACAACCTCCTATTAATGCTCGTGACTTATTTGCGGTACTGGCCTGGTTACGCTTTGTTTACCACACCATCGCTACCAACAATATCCAAGTATCCGGTTCTATCGGCTCGTTTCACCGCAAGTATTCAGCCATGGTAATCAGTCAAAGATAAGCGCCAGCTTTTGTGAAAATTCAGCCGTTACTCAAGTCCATTGTGCTTGGCGCGCTCATCACACTCAATCTGAGCGCTCAGTCTGCATCAGTCACTTGGAGCACTCCGGTCACCATCGCAGGTGCCAGCGATGTGTCCACCACCGGCACATTGGCATACGCCTATTGCTGGTCCGGCACTTCCACCACCGTCAATGGCGTAAATTTCACGGGAACGACTTCCGCCAGCGGCGGGGGTACGGACGTGACCCTGACTAATCTGGCAAACAACTATACGAGTTTCGGCAGTGGTCCAGGGGTTTCCGCCGCCTACCAGAACATGCTCACCGGCGGCGATTACAATTCTGCGGCGACTGCCACCGTGACTCTCAACCATCTGACCTTCGGCCATGGCTATGTCGCCCAATTCTGGGTGGGCGATTGGAGGAACATCAATACTGTCCGTAACGAAACCATCAAAGGTTCAGCTTCAGATAATATCACGCCAGCTTTGGCTTTTCAGGTTGGCAGCAGTGGCTCGGGCACCTATGTGATTGGCAGCTTCACGGCCTCCGCCACGACACAGACATTCACCCTCACTCCCGGCGGTTCCAGCCCAAGCGCACAAATCAATGCCCTCCAACTCCGCGATCTCACTCCTCCGGCATCGTCAATTTGGACCAATACTTCGGGCGGTTCGTGGTCGGCCACCGTCAACTGGTCAAACAGCGTGGCTGCCAACGGCGTTGGTGCCGCAGCCGGCTTCAACACGTTGACGTTGACGGCCAACGCCATTGTTACCCTCGACGGCGCGCGGACGATTGGAAATTTGTTTTTTGATGACCGGAACATAACCAAGCACAGTTGGTTATTGAGTCCCGGCAGTGGTGATCCGCTGACGCTGGCGACCAGCAACGGCGCACCCGTCATCAGCAACAACGTTTCCACCACCATCAGCGCCGTGCTTGCCGGCACGAATGGCCTGACCAAGAACGGCAGCGGCCGACTGACGTTGTCCGCCATTAACACCTACTCTGGTGGCACAACGATCGGGACCGGGACGTTGCAACTTGGCGACGGCACCACCAGCAACGGCTCGGTGTCCGGCGCAATCGTCAACAACGGCTCGCTGGTCGTTGCCAACCCAACCGCGCAAACATTCGCCAACACCATCACCGGCAACGGCGGCTTCACCAAGACTGGCGCCGGCACACTGACTCTTTCGCGCAGCAACGTGTATCACGGCACAACCACCATCAGCGTCGGCACGGTGCGCTTGTTGCCGACACAATTGCCAGCCGGCCTGCAAATCATGCCGCTGGGCGATTCCATCACCTACGGCGGCAGCGGGTCATACTCGGGTTACCGCGGCTTTCTTTACAGTTTGCTGAATCCTGTCGCCATCAACTTCCAGTTCGTGGGTGCTTCGGCGGTCAATCCCAGCACCCTTCCAACCACTCCCGTTGACGAGACTCACCACAATGGCTATTCATCCTATGCCACCCTGGACCTGTTGAATAATCTCGATGGCCTTGACCTGGCACGCTACAACCAATACGGAGGCGTTGAGCGCTACCCGAACGGCGGTTACTGGCTTACCGGCGGCAATGGCACCGGACGCAGTGCAGTTTACCCGGACTTCATTCTTCTGCTGGTGGGTGCCAATGATATTTCCCAGGCTACCTTGGGTAACACCCAGATTAACATTGTGAATTACCAGTCCAACCTGACTGCCTTGATCAATAAGCTCACAACGCTGCGGCCCAATGCCAGAGTGATCACGGCCGACATCACTCCCTGGCCTGGCCAGAGTGCCAGCGTCACTACGATCAATAACATGGTGCATACCGTGGTGACTAATTTTCAGGCTCAGGGCGCCCGAGTGTCGGAAGTGGACCTGAATACGCAGTTTCCTGCCGATGGCATAAGTGGTGACGGTCTTCATCCCAACGATACCGGCTATAATTTTATGGCCGGCCAATGGTATGACAGCATTCTCTCGGCTGCCACCGGCGTTTCCAGCTGCATCCCCGGCGACTCGACGGTCGCCATCGCAACGAATGCCACGCTGGATTTGAACGGCAACCAGGCCAGCATCGGCGGCTTGACGGGTCTCGGCAATGTTGTGCTCGGCAACGGCGGCATGCTCACCGTCAATGCCTCCAACAGTACCGTTAGCACATTCGCCGGTGTAATCTCCGGGAACGGTGCGTTGACGAAGACCGGCGGCGGCAGCCTGATCTTAACTGGCACCAATCTCTACACCGGCGCCACCACCGTGAGCGGCGGCGCCTTATTGATCCAGGGCAATTTGGCTGGGACCAGTTCGGTCACCATTGCCAATGGCATCTTGGGCGGCAACGGCACGGTGAGTGGAACCGTTGCAATCAACGGCGTGATAGCCCCGGGCACAAGCGGAGTGGGAACTTTGTCCACGGGCTCAAATAACTGGAACAGCGGCGGCATTTTCATGTGCGAAATCAACGGCACCAACGCGACCGATTCCGACCAGGTAGCCATCGCCGGCTCGCTGATTGTGCAGGCTACATCCGGCAGCCCTTTTACCGTCAAGCTCGTGTCGTTGACCGGCGGCAATGCGCCCGGCCCGGTGCCGAACTTTTCCCGGTTCTCCGCTTACGCCTGGACGATTGCGAGCAGTTCCAGCGGCGTGCAAAACTTTGCCACCAATAAATTTGTGCTGGATACCTCCTCCTTCAGCAACGACTTCAGTGGCGGCAACTTCAGTTTGGCCAGCGATGGCAGTTCGCTTCTGGTTCACTACACGCCGGTGGTGGTCCCGCCAACCTGGGGTAACTGCGGGCCGTGGAGCGACGGCTCATTCCCGTTGGTATTCAGTGGGCCCAGCGGACAAACCTATAAAGTTCTGACCAGCACCGACGTCTCCCTTCCCATGGCGGGTTGGACTCAGTTGACGAATGGTACGTTTGGTGATGGTCCAGCTAACTTTACCGACTCCGCGGCTACCAACGGCACCCGTTTTTATCGGATCGTCTCGCCGTAAGCGGTTTGTAAAAAAAGAACCAAACTGCAGAACCAGTCCGCAGGACGCATTTTTGAGGCTGAACACACACACGCTCCGATAAAATCAAAGGGTGAATTATGCCAACGATCAAAGGCTGGAGGCGAGGGGCGGAATCGGACTAAGTCACCGACTTCAGATGGCAATATGTTCGCATAATCCCCTTTAAAATCAATGAAAATTCGCCATTACTTGCCACTATTTTTCAATACTTACTGACAGTTTCACTGACAGTCGTTGTGGCGATTTCGCGGCTACTTGGTAAGGGGAACCGATTTTCTGATTGCGCGGACAGGCGGGCACTTCAACGTGTCAATCGGAAAGGCCAGATGCAGCAGCAAAAAACATTAACAAAAGATTTCTTCGATTTTGACTAAGCAACTTACTGAACTAAGGCCTTCCGGAACAGATTGGTGTAACGCTTCATTTTCATTAACGCTTGACAGGAATATATGCATGACGGCATATATACACCGTCATGCAATTAAATATATTTCAGACCCTGGCCGATCCCTCTCGCTTTCGCATCGTCGAGGCACTTCGCGGTGGTGAGGATGCCGTCAATGGCATTGTCAATCGGGTCGGCATCCACCAGTCAGGAGTTTCGAGACATCTCCGCATATTGCACGAGCTGGGTTTCGTTCAAGTCCGACCCGATGGACAGAAGCGCCTTTATTCACTACGTCCGGAACCTTTCCGCGAACTCGACGCGTGGGTCGCCAGCTATCGGAGCTTCTGGGAGGCGCGCCTCGACAAATTCGCTGAGGCTCTCAATCAAAAGGCAAAAGCACACTCAACCAAACGCAAGGAAACATCAAAATGAGTACAAACGAGTCAAAACGAAGGATCACCATCGAGCGGACGTACAAAGCTGCCCTCAAGGACGTATGGGAGCTGTGGACCACGAAGGAAGGCATCGAATCATGGTGGGGGCCGGAGGGATTCTCCACCAAAGTTCATAAGCTTGACCTTCGTGCTGGTGGAGAGTTGCGCTATGCCATGACCGCGACTGGCCCTGATCAGGTCGAATTCATGAAGAGCGCGGGGATGGCGCTGACGAACGAGTGCCGAATCTCCTACACAGAAGTGGTCGCTCGTAAGCGACTTGCATACACCCATCTGGCTGATTTTATTCCGGGAGTTAAGCCATACGATGTCGCGACTTTGGTGGAGTTTCACTTGATTGGAAAGACCGTGCGGATGGTCCTGATATTTGATGCCATGCACGATAAAGAATGGACGCAAAGAGCGGTCATGGGCCACGAGAGTCAGCTTGGCAAGTTGGAAAAGGTGATCGGTAACCTCGGCGGCTGATGTAAATGAAAATTCTAAAAAGCATCGGCTCTGTTTTAGGCGGCATTTTTGTGGGTGCCGTTCTCACTGTTGCCACCAACATCGTGCTGCATCTAACCGGCGTCTTTCCTCCGTTGGGCCAGCCGACGGGAGACGCGCTGCTCCTGCTTGCGACGGCCTATCGAATTCCCTTCAACACCGTGGGCAGCTACGTCGTGGCGCGGCTCGCGCCGGATCGCCCCATGCAACACGCTTTGGCAAGCGGCGTCGTGGGCGTTGTTGTTTGCAGCGTCGGGGCTGTCGTGACGTGGGACAAAGGGCTTGGCTCGCACAGTATCCACTCGCTCTCATCGCGCTTGCAATGCCCTGCGCCTGGGCGGGCGGCAGACTTCGTGTGATGCAATGGCGCGCACGAGTGGACGGCTGAAAAGACAGTTTATTAAAAACAAAAGGAAACTATATGCAGAAAATTACCCCATTCTTGTGGTTCAACGGCAAAGCCGGGGAAGCGGCGAAGTTTTACACGTCCATCTTCAAGAACTCGAAGATTGAAAGCATCAGCCCTATGTCCGCGACATTCCAGCTTGACGGAGTGAAGTTCATGGCGCTGAACGGCGGGCCTCAATTCAAATTCACAGAGGCCATCTCGTTCTTCGTCAGTTGCGGGACTCAAAAGGAGATTGATTACTTTTGGGAGAAGCTTTCCGCTGGCGGGAAAAAATCCAAATGCGGTTGGCTGAAAGACAAATTCGGCGTGTCATGGCAGATTGTCCCTCCGATTTTAGGCGAGTTGCTCAATGACGAGAACGAGGAAAAATCGCAGCGGGTGATGCAGGCGATGCTCAAGATGGACAAAATTGACATTAAAACATTGAAGCAAGCTTATGCTAAAAAATAAACCGGCAACAGGGCCGCCGGTGTAACCATTATGTTCGCCAATCTTATTAATGAGAGCGAAAATCGTCCGGATGATGAAGCTAGGCGAATAGTTCGGACACTCGTCAATTCATTGACAGTGGCTATTCCGACCGCCGTAACTCCTTGATGCTCCTGCAACACAACTTGGAAGCGAGGGTTGGGATCGAACCGACGAATGCCCCTTTTCAAACCACCCGGATCACTAAGGCGGTTGTGTTGTCACGTCCACATCTGGCCACCGCTTCCTCCACCAACCACTGGCGGCGGTCTGGTTTTTTTCTGATAAATCATTAGCGTGACAGTAACGGGAATTTACTTGGATGATTGCCAGCATGGAGCCTGCAACCAACACCAGCATCATCGCCGTCGGTTCGGGCACCACTTCTATTACGGTGACACTGTCAATAAACGCGCTTTCCGATCTTTGTAACTGCCCATTCAGCAGAAGGTACTGAGGGATGGAGAACTCCAACTCGCTGCTGGCGCTGTTCGCCGTAAAATCGAACGAATAGTTCAACCAGCCGGTGCGGTTTTGCACCAGCGTTTGTGAAAGCGGTTGATTGTTGATCGCCAACGTGAGTAATGCCGGTCCAACTATCGAGTCTCCTGCAATCGGAACTCCAGAGGAATCGAGATCTGGCAGGCGCATGCCGAAATTAATTTCATAAGTCAACCCGACAATCGTTGCGATGGTTTGTCTCATTGGCTGCTGGGAGGCGTCGACCACCCCGACAGTCACACCGTCTAATGGCCCTGGGTTTATCGCATAATTCTGTGGTTTCAATATTCCATAGGTTCCAACCCAGCCCGCGAAGCCACTCTCAAAACCCCCGTTGAGAATCAAATTAGTTTGCGCTCTGCAAGTGTATGGACCGAGATAAATAGCTAGTAGGAGAGCGCACTTCCAAAACAGGTTCTGGCGGAGGTGTCTTTTCATAATATACGTTGCATTGTCATTGCTGATTCACCGCCTACATTTAAGCTCAGTGACTGGCGCTGACAGCGCGCGTTCGCCGAATCTGACTACAGGGTGATACGACTGGCTCACAAACTCAAGCACAAAGTGCCGGTTCGCTGCAACGCGAGCTTGTGTGAAAAGTCTTCCATCGAATTGAATATGCGTTTTTGTGGTACGTCAGACAAGCGTGAACCATATCGCCGGCTTGTCGCGTGAACAGAAGTTGCTCCTGCCCGAAGCGGTGGAGGATTACATCGCCGCCGATCATCCGGTGCGGTTTATCGACGCCCTTGTCAACGCCCTTGATCTGCGGGCGCTTGGGTTTGGTAAAGCGGTGGCGCAACGGGTGAAAGCCGGCCGGGATATCATGAAGTTAAGAAAGGCGATCGTCGAACATCCTTTTGGAACGATCAAGCGAACGATGAACGCCGGCTACTTTTTGTGCAAACGGCTGGCGGGGGTGGGGGCCGAGATGAGTTTAACGGTGCTGGCTTACAACTTGAAACGGGCGCTGAACATCGTGAGCTTCGCCGGCTTGATCAAAGCCGTCACCGTAAACGGTTAAACGGCGGGCGAGAGCCATTTTTTATGATCTACGGCGCAGATAGGCACCGGGAAGGTTGACACCACACAAACGTCACTACAGGAACCTCGGAAAAAATTCAGAAGGAAAAATATGGCCTTGAAACCTCCTGAACCGCTCAACCCGCCCCATATCGGAATAGTTTTCACACAGGCTCGCGGTTAGGCAGCATTGTCATATAGGCAGCATTGTCATATTAAAATTATCCATGCCAACTATATGACATGCTCCAAAAGACCGCAGCAAAATAGCCTAAAACGACGCTAGCGATGATACCAATCACCGCCTTCCATACGATGCGCTTACGTCCGTGTCTCCGCACTCCAAACAAACTCACTCCTCCGAGAGCAAGACTGCTCAACAGAATAAAAAATGAAACCATCGCTGGTAAATCCATGCGGCTAGTAGCGGCAAGAGTGCAGAACCACACGACTGGCACCAAAAACGGAACGATAAGACTAAACCAAGCCGCTTTGGTGAAGAACGAACCACCAGAATCAAAAGCACTATGTTCGGGATGTGCGCTCATGCTGCCTAACGATTAATATAAAACCGGCGGTTCGTATATCAAAATGGTGGGATAAATACCGAAAAAGCAGTGGCACGCCTTACGGAAATCATTCGGTAGAAGCATCTTGCGCTGGCCGCGGAGCGCAGTTACTGCGCCTGTGGTGCTGACCGACAAATACTCCTTCTCAAACCACCCGGATCACTAACGCGGTTGTGTTGTCACGTCCACATCTGGCCACCGCTTCCTCCACCAACCACGTCGCTGAGCTGACACCCAGCCCGGTCGATTCCGGCGCACGCAGGAATTCCTCGATATCGCTGTCGTGCAATCCCTCCACCAAACCGTCCGTGCAGAGCAGGAAGACATCGCCCGCCTCGCAAGCCACCGCATCCACTTGCGGTGTGATGAACTGGTTGCGGCCGCCCAACGCTTTCTGGAGTACCTTGCGCCGCGGATGGCTGCGCGCTTCGCGTTCGTTGATCTTTCCGCTCCGCAATAGCCAGCCCACGTGGGTGTCATCATGGCTGAGTTGTCGAAGCGTTTTCGTCTGTGCGGGCAAATGATAAATCCGGCTGTCGCCGATGTGGCCGAAATACATCCGTTCCGGCGTGAACCAACACAGGCTCAACGTAGCTTCCATGCCCCCGCACTCCTCGTCGCTCCCGCCCAGGTACGCCAGCGCCCCGTGGACCTCGGCGAAAAGTCCCCCAAGCACGCCGGCAAATTCCGCCTCCGATCCTCCCGCCGATTTGGCGCGCGCGCGTGGGAGCAGAGTCGTCATCTTTTGCACCGCAACCCGGCTCGCATGTTCCCCGGCCTTCGCTCCGCCCATCCCGTCGCTGACCGCAAACGCAAAATCCATCTCCCCGGTGAGGCCTTCCCCAATGGCTCCGAGATGATGCACCTCCCTCGCGTCAAAATGCAGTCCCATGAAAGCGTCCTCGTTGTTCGGCCGGTATTTGCCGGGGTCGGTCCGCCCGGACCAATGCAGGCCTTTAAACTTTGACGTCGGTTGAGGATGCTCCATAACGGGTTCCGGCTACTTGGCGCCCGGCAGAATGGTTGCGAGTTCAAAATCCACCACGCAGAATCGGCCGTCGGACTGCCGATACGTCACGTTGCGAACGTCCGGATCGTCGTGCCGCACCCCGTAGGTTTCAAGTTCGGCGAATAACTCCCGCCTCCGCTCCTCATCCAGATGCTCCACGCGCACCCCGCAGTGGGTTGTCGTTATACGGGGTTTCGCGGGGTCAACCTCCAATATTCGAGGCACGAACCCACACCTGCGCGTCTCCAGATACCGCAGCACCTTCACCTCTTGGTTGAAGCGTTCCTGCGCGTCCCGGCCGTGGTAGGTCTTGAGAACCCGGTCGTCAAAAGTAACCTGGACGGTCGCCCGCAGCGTATCCTTCACCTGTAACATTCAACCCCAAGCCTGCCCCGCCGACGCACTGCCGTCAAATGTTCAAAAAATGCCAAATTTGCCCAGCGCGAGCAAATCCGAACAGTTCCTTTTCCTGTTTCCCGCGACTGGCAGCAAAACCCGTTCATGGAGGATTTGCCTGCATCCGTTGCCATTGCAACATCTTCGTGAGCCGGCTCATGAGAATATTGCAAAATGGCATCCTGTCTGCTAGACAGGGAAAGACTAGTCGATATCGACAGTTAACTAAATTAACTGAAGCAGACTTAACTTATATTATATGGCGAAATACAAACTCGAATACATTTGGCTGGACGGCTACGAACCCGTCGCAAACCTCCGTGGCAAAACACAAATTAAGGAATTTCCCGCTTTTCCGAAACTGGAAGAGCTGCCCATGTGGGGCTTTGACGGCAGTTCGACGCGGCAGGCCGAGGGCCACAGCTCGGATTGCATGCTCAAACCCGTCGCCGTCTTCCCCGACACCACCAAGAAGAATGGCGTGCTTGTCATGTGCGAAGTCATGATGCCCGATTGCAAGACCCCGCATCGGACCAACGCCCGCGCCACCATTCTCGACGACCCGGATGCCTGGTTCGGTTTTGAGCAGGAATACTTCCTTTACAAGGACGGCGCACCGCTGGGCTTCCCCAAGGGCGGCGGCTTCCCGGCCCCGCAGGGCAAATACTACACCGGCGTGGGCTATGACGCCGTGGGTGACATCGCCCGTGAGATCGTCGATGCCCATCTCGACCTCTGCCTTGATGCCGGCATCAACCATGAAGGCATCAACTCGGAAGTGGCCAAGGGCCAGTGGGAATTCCAGATCTTTGGCAAAGGCTCCAAAAGCGCCGCCGACCAGATGTGGATGGCCCGCTATCTCCTCATGCGTCTGTGCGAAAAATACGGGGTGGAAGTGAACTGGCACTGCAAGCCGCTCGGGGTGGATGTGGATTGGAACGGCTCTGGCATGCACTCGAACTTCTCCACCAAGCACATGCGCGAAGTCGGCGGCAAATCCTACTTCGAGGCCCTCATGAACGCCTTCGACAAGCACAAGAATGAGCACATCGCCGTCTATGGCCCTGACAATCACCTGCGCCTCACCGGGCTGCATGAGACCCAGTCCATTGACAAGTTTAACTACGGCATTGCCAACCGCGGCGCTTCCGTCCGCGTGCCGCACAGCTTCGTCAACAATGAATACCGCGGCTACCTGGAAGATCGCCGTCCCAACTCGCAGGGCGACCCGTACAAAATCGCCAGCCGCATCCTGCAGACGATCGCCACCGTGCCGACCAAGTAACCGGCAGCGTAGTCGAAACTGATTACTGACTGTGGGGCCTTTAATGGAGACTCTGAGAAGTCCCCAAGGCCCCACAGTTATTTTTAGCGTCCGTCAAGCCGTGACGAGTTGGACGATTTCCGAGCCATGATTAATATTCTCGAACTGGTTGCGGATCACCAAACCCGAAGTTTTTCCCCTGGCGACATTATCATGGCGCAAGACTCGCCAACCGGTCCACTCTTTGTGCTGCTGGAAGGTGAAGTTGAAATCCTGCGCGATGCGGACCGGGTTGCCAAAACTTCGCAGCCGGGGGCTGTGTTCGGGGAAATGTCCGTCCTGCTCGGCTGTGCGCACACCGCCACCGTCCGCGCCTTGCTGCCAAGTCGTTTTGCCGTCATCGAAGACCCGAGCCAGTTTTTGAAGGCATCGGCCGAAGCCAGTTTCCATGTGGCCAGCCTGCTCGCCAAACGGCTGGACGCACTGAACAAATATCTGGTGGACGTGAAGCAGCAATACGAAGGTCATGACCACATCGGCATGGTGGATTCCGTCCTGGAAACCCTTATGCACCGGCAGCCACGTCCGCCGGCCCGCTGATCTCACCGCCGACGGGGATGTCCAGTTGTTGCACGACTTGTCCTTCCAGGGATACCCACTCCACGCGCATTGCTTCCAGATCGAAAACCAGATAAGTGGGATTAGGGCCGATTTGTTTTCCGGGATTGAAAACCCAGGTCTTGCCCAGCCGGTCAATCCACGAACCTTTGGCGATAAATGGCGCATTGTGGATATGGCCGGAAAGCACCAGGTCCGGTGCGTATCGTTGAATCCTTTCCCCTAGAAATTCATCGCCTACAAACTTTTTGCCCGTCCAGCTCAGTGGTGAATCGTTCGGCGGCGCGTGATGAATCCAGATCCACTGTTTTTTGGTTCGTCCTGCGTCCTGCTGCAGCAACGTTTCCAGTTCCGCGCTCGACACCGGCCCGTCCCACCACGGGCAAATCGTAATCAACACTTCGCCGATCTCAACGCTGTCGCCGTCCACAAACAACTGGCCCGCCTTGACCTGGCGCAGCCAGTTGCAAATCGATTCGTTGGCGGCGGAGCGGGCGTCACCGTCGTGATTGCCCGAACAGACCAGCACGCGCGACTGCTGGCAAAGCCGCGCCAGGTATTTCTCCACCACGACAATCTGCACAGCAATTTCCAGCGCCGATCCGAGATCCAGCAGGTCGCCACCAATGACGACCGCCTCGAAGCTGGCCGCGTTGGCCGCCAGCCAGTCAAACTGCTTCAGCGTGTAATGCAGGTCGGCGACAAACAGTATCCTCATACCGTGGCCGAGCCTTCCGAACCCTCCCCGGGCCATCCCTGAAAATTCTCGACGCCCGTTCGCGCCAGCACCTCGCCGTGTTCAATGGCTTGAAGGATATCGTTGGGTTCACTCATGTTAATGGTCGCCAAACCTGGAAACGAAGCCCCGTCCTCTTAATTTGTCAGGTATTAAAAAAATTGACGGTGCAGAACTCATGCCAATCATCAAAACCCCATTTTCATTGGAAAGTCGACGTGGTGCCGAAGGTCGCGCTTTCCCATTTGCAACAGGGTGAACAAATAAAACCAATGCTGGGCTGGGTTGGCGGGTTTCACTCAATTCTACTCCAGATGCGCAATTCAGAAACGGTAAAGCTTCCTCGTTCGATTCCGACCCTCGCCTCCAAACCAACCTGCGTATGTAGCAACTGGAGCACTCCGCTCCGTTTTCGGCACAGTTCAATTTGAAGACGGGCAGGATGGACGCGCACCTGTCATGTCTCAAGGGGGAACACAGCCATGAAGACCTCCGGCTTTGCCCGCTCAGCTTGCCAGTGTCATTAGCGTCCCGTTTGCCAGCCGCCACCAAGCGCGCGGTAGAGTTGTATGATGGTCACCAGCTGATTGAACTGGGTTTGCGCCAGCGCATTCTCCGCCGGGAAAAGGAGTTGCTGTTCCTGAAGCACTTCGTAATAACTCGACTGGCCGAGCCGATAGCGTTCGATTGAAATCCTTGCGGCCTCCCGGTAGGCCTCGACGGCGCGGGTTTGCTGCACGCGCGCTTCGGCAAATTTTTCGCGAGCCACCAGGGCATTGGAAACTTCCTGTAGCGCATACAGCACTGTCGCCTGATATTGCACGGCAGATTGTTCCCGCGCCGCTATGGCCTGACGATACTGCGCCCGCAACCGGCCACCTTGAAAAATCGGACCGGTCAGGTTCGCGATGCCGCTCCAGGCGGTGGCGCCGCCCGCGGTGAACACAGATAACCCGGGACTCACGCGCCCGAACAGCCCGGTGAGCGTGAGTTGTGGGAAAAAATTCGCGGTGGCCACGCCGACTTGCGCGTTGGCCGAACGCAACAGTTGCTCCGCTTCACGGATGTCCGGCCGCCGTTCCAACAATGCCGAAGGCAGCCCGGCGGGCACATCCGGCGGCGCCTGGTTTTCCAGCCGCGAACCGTCGCGCGGAATGGCCTGGGGACTTTGTCCGAGCAGGACGCTTAGTTGATTCTCCTGTAGAACTATCAGGCGTTCAAGGTCTGGAATCGTGGCGGCGGTGGAACTGAGCAGGGCGATGGCGGAAGCCGTTTCCAATCTGGACGCGACCCCACCCCGCAGGCGCTCATTGAAAATATTCAAGCTCTGGCCATAGGAATTCGTCGTGGATTTTGCAATGGCAAGTTCGCGATCCAGCGCGAGCAATTGGAAATAATCCTGCGCCACCTGCGCGATGAGCGCGGCGGTCACGTCGCGCTGTGCCTCCTCAGTGGCGAAAAATTGCGCGCGCGCCGATTCCGTAAGCCGCCGGATACGGCCAAACAAATCAATCTCCCACGACGCGTTCGCGTCTGCCAAAGAGAAGGTCGCGCTCGATCCGCTTGAGTTGCCTGAACCGCTCGTGCCGCTGATGCCGCTGGTGCCACTCACACCGTTTACAAGTGGGGTGCCGCTGGAACCGATATTTTTCGTATTACCCACCAGGCCGGTGTAATTCAGTTGTGGAAACAGTTGCGCCCGCGTTTCCGCGGCAATCGCCCGCGCCTGCTCGACGCGGGTGACCGCTATGCGCACGTCATAATTGTTCGTGAGCGCAACGCGAATCAAATTCTGCAAGGCATCGTCGTGAAAAACCTGCCACCAGGGAAGCTCCGCCAGCGAATTGGTCGCCACCCGCGTTTCGCCGCGAAAAGCGACCGGCTCAATCACAGGCGGACGCCGGTAATTTGGTCCCACGGCGCAACCACCCAGCAACAACGCCCAAAGTCCAAAATTCAAGGTCCAGAGTCGCGCCCGCTGGCGAAACCCTGAACATTGAATCCCGGACTTACAGCTTGATTCCATGCTTATCCAGTCGGTTCCGGCGGTGGTATCGGCGCGGTTGCTGCGGGCTTTTTACCGAAACGCGTGATGCCCTTTTCGACCAGGTAAAAGGTGACAGGGACAATCAGTGTGTCCACGAACGTTGCCCCCAACATGCCGCCGATAACCACCGTGCCCAGCGTTCTGCGGGAAATCGCGCCGGAACCGGAAGCGATCCAAAGCGGAACGCAACCGAGCACGAAGGCAAATGACGTCATCAAAATGGGCCGGAGCCGGATGCTCGCCCCGGCCAGGGCCGCATCGGCGATGGGCCGGCCCTTTTCATATTCCGTTTTCGCGAATGCAACAATGAGGATGGCATTTTTTGCCGCGAGTCCGATGAGCATTATCAGGCCGATCTGCGCATAAACATTGTTTTGGAATCCCCGCGCGTTCAACGCCAGAAATGCGCCGAGGATGGCGGTGGGCGTGCCCAGCAAAACGCTGACCGGCAGCGACCAGCTTTCAAATTGTGCCGCCAGAATCAGAAAGACGCACACTATCGACAAGCCGAAGATCAGCACCGGCGAAACGCCTGACGCCGCCTGCTTCTCCTGGAACGACATGCCGAAATAATCAAAGCCCATCTGGCGCGGCATCGTTTGCGCGAAGACTTCTTCGAGCGCCTGGTTGGCCTGGCCGGAACTGTAGCCGGGCGCCGCCGTGCCGTTGATTTGTGCGCAGGGATATTCATTGTAGTGCATGATGAATTCCGGGCCGGTGCGGTGCTGGACCTCCGTGAACGCGGAGAGCGGCACGCTTTGGCCCAAATTGTTGCGCACATAAAACAGGCGGATGTTTTCGGCGCGCGCGCGATATTCATCCTCGGCTTCGATATAAACCTGCCACTGGCGGCCAAAGCGGTTGAAGTAATTCACGAAGAATCCGCCCATGAACGTTTGCAACGTCCGGTAAACGTCGTTCAGCGGAACTCCTTGTTTCAATACCTTGTCGCGATCCACTTTGGCGAAAATCTGGGGGACGTTCGGCAGATGCGTGGTGCTCAGGCCGGAAAGTTCGGGACGCTTTTTCGCCGCCGCCATGAACTTGTCCAGATTTTGTGTGAGATACGAAAGGTCTTGCCGGCCGGAGCGGTCTTCCAACATGAAAGTGAAACCGCCGGAGGTGCCGACACCGGGAATGGACGGCGGTGAAAACGCAAACGCCGTTGCTTCCGGCAATTTCGCCAACTCGGTGTTCAAGTGGCTGCGAATGGCGCTGTATTGTTCCTCCGGTTGTTTGCGTTCGCTCCACGGCTTGAGCGTCACAAAAAAAAACGCGTTGTAAGTGGCCTGCACCTGGCTCAACAGGCTGAAGCCTTCGACCGTGGTGTAATACCGCACGCCGGGCGTGTTCTTGAAAATCTCCTCGATGCGTTTGGCCACCGCATCCGTGCGTTCGAGTGACGCGGCAAACGGCAGTTGGGCGACAATATAGGCATAGCCCTGGTCCTCCTCCGGCACAAACGCGGTCGGCAATCGCCGGGCGAGCAAAACCGCCATGATCCCGATGATGACCAGACCGATCAGCACGAAGGCGCTTTTGCGGATGAGCGCAGCGCTGAACTGAAGGTAACGGTCGTGCGTTTTTCCAAACCCGCGGTTGAACCAGGCGTAAAACCTGCCCAGCGGGCCGCGCGGTTCATTTTTGTTTTTCGGCTTCAATAATCTCGCCGCCAGCGCGGGACTCAGGGACAGCGCGTTGAACGCGGAAAGCATGACCGAGATGACAATCGTCAGCGCAAATTGTTGATAGAGCCGTCCCGTGATCCCGGCGATGAACACCGTTGGCACAAATACCGCCGCCAGGATCAAAGCGAGCGCCACCACCGGCCCGGCGACTTCATGCATCGCCGTGAGCGCCGCCTCCCGGGGTGGCAGACCTTCTTCAATATGACGTTCGGTCGCCTCCACGACCACGATCGCATCGTCCACCACCAGTCCGATGGCCAGCACCAGTCCGAGCAGCGAAAGGGTGTTGATCGAGAAGCCGAAAATGGGAAAGAACGCAAACGTTCCAATGAGCGAAACGGGAACTGCCAGCAGCGGAATCAACGACGCGCGCCAGCCTTGCAGAAAAATAAAAACGACGAGGATGACCAGCGCTAACGCGATCAAAAGCGTGTGCATGATCTCGCTGATGCCTTGGGAAACGGCAATCGTCGTGTCCAGCGAAACGGCATAATCCAGGTCCTCGGGGAATCGCTGCTTGAGTTGCTCCATGAGATTTCTCACGCCCTTGGCCGCTTCAATCGCGTTGGAGCCGGGCAATTGATAAATGGCCAGCACCGCGGTCGGTCGGCCGTTCAATTTGCCGCGAATATTGTAAAGTTGCGCGCCCAATTCAACCCGCGCGACATCCTTCAGCCGCACCACCGAACCGTCGGGATTTTCCCGAATGACAATCGCGCCGAATTCCTGCTCGGTAACGAGTCGGCTTTGCGCGGTGATCGTGTAAGTGAATTCCTGCCCTGGCGGCGTGGGCGGTCCGCCGACCTGGCCGGCGGGATTGACGGTGTTCTGCACGTTGATGGCGGTGACGAGGTCATTGACCGTGATATTGAGCTTCGCCAGTTGGTCGGGTTTGACCCAAAAGCGCATCGCATACTGGCCGGCGCCAAAAACTTGCACGTTGGAAATTCCCTTGGTCTGCGTGACTTTATCCACCAGATTGATGTAGGCGTAATTGGCCAGAAACGTTGCGTCATGGCTGCCGTTGGGGGAAAAAAGTCCAACCAGCATGAGCGGACTCGTCGGTGATTTCAACAGCGTGATGCCATAATTGCGGACATCCTGCGGCAACTGCGGCTCGGCTTGGTTTTCGCGCAGTTGCGCGAGGACCTGATCAACGTTGGGATCAGTTTTGACATCGAAATTCACCCCCATGCGCATCACGCCGTTATTCGCGCTGATGGAGTACATGTAATTCATGTTGTCCACCCCGCTCATCTGCTCCTCGATGGGCGTCGCGACTGATTGCGCAAGCGTTTGCGCGTCGGCGCCCACGAACGTGGCCGTAATGCGTATCTCCGGCGGCACAATGTTCGGAAACTGCGCGATCGGCAGGGTGAGCATCGAAACCGAGCCGATGATCACCATGAGAATGGCAATCACCATGGCGACAATCGGGCGGTTGATAAAAAAACGATACATAGAATTAATTTCCCGCCGTGAACGGTTTTGGATTCACCACCGTGCCTTCCTTGGCTTTCTGCGTTCCCTCGACCACGACGCGGTCGCCGGGTTTGAGACCTTTTTCAATGAGCCAGTCCGGGCCAACCTGCACACCGACGCTCACATTCGTGATATGCACTTTGTTAGACACCCCGACCACCGCGACTTGATACGCGCCTTGCAGTTCCGTTACCGCGCGTTGCGGCACCAGTATGGCGTTGGTTTTTATTTGTGTTTGCGCGCGCACGAGGCCGTATTGCCCGGGACGCAGCAGATAGTCCGGATTCGGAAAAATGCCGACAATTTGCAGCGTGCCGGTCGTCGGATTCACCTGCCGATCGGCGCTGTAAAACCTGCCTTTGTTTGGAAAAACCGAACGGTCGGAAAGAATCAGTTGCAGCGACAAGTCCTGATTTGTGTCGGCTGCATCCACCAGGTGCCGCCAATATGTCAGATAGGATTGCTCGCTGGCTTGAAAAAAAGCCTTGATTGGATCGAGGCTCGAAACCGTCGTCAGCACGGTTCCGGATGGCCCAACCAAATCCCCGATTTGCGCCTGGGCAATTCCGGCCAACCCGTCAATCGGCGAGTTGATGCGGGTGAAACCGAGATTCAAGCGCGCGTTTTCCACCGCCGCTTCGTCCGCCTTGACCTGAGCCAGGGCGGCCAGATTCGCCTGCACCGCATTGTCGAGCGTTTCCTGGCTGAGGGCCTGTACCCTGACCAGCGGCGTGTAACGCCTCACGTCCAATTCGGTTTTGGCCTGTTGCGCCTGGTCCTGCGCCAGTTTCGCCAGGGCCTGGTCGAGCGTGGCCTGGAATGGGCGCGGATCAATTTCAAAAAGCAGGTCGCCCTTTTTTACCCGTCCGCCGTCCGCATAATTCTGCGTCAGCAAATAACCGGTGACCTGCGCGCGAATTTGCGCGTTCACAAAGCCATCCAGCGTCCCAATCCATTCCTCAAAAACCGGCACGTTCGTCGGCGTCAGGCTGAGGACCAGGACTTCGGGCGGTGGTGCCGGAGCCGCTTTCTTTTTGCAGCCAGCGCCAGGCAGGACGAGGAGAAAAATGCAAAAAATGGGCGCGCACCATTTTTTTGCCAAATAATCGCAAATCATACACTCCTGTTTACGCGGCACATTATACCTCACCTTGCCGAAATTCGAAATGCGGGGAAAGCCCACCCTCTCGTTGGCGTTGGCGGGAATTGACGACGCGGCAAAGTGGTGCGGGTGATTAAGATGTCTCAGGGAAGCCGGATGTGGTCAGAATCAAAATCCTCGGACCTTCCGCAAGCATGGCACCCGTTTTATATAGCAGGGATGGCACTGTTTTTCGCCTGCATCAAATTTTGTAGTTTGACTGCGCGGCTTTAAACAGTTCGACAAACGGGGTTCTTTCGGGCAGTATGGGCGCCATGAGCCAATTCAGAAGTTTCTTTTGGCGATTGATATTTTCGCTTACCTGCTGCCTGCTTCTAATAGACGTCTCCGCACACGCCCAGGTATTGGTTACGTTGGGCCAGAATTTCACCGGCACTTCCTACGACCCGAATGCGCCGGTTCTGCCGCCGGATGCCAACGGCGCGATTGGTCCCCGGCATTTCATGGAATTTATCAATGGTACGGTTGCTGTTTACAACAAGACCAATGGCCAAAGCATCCAGCGGAAAACAAACGTGAAGTTCTGGTCCGATGCCGGTTTGATTATTTCGCCTGATTCAAGCGTGTCTGATCCGCGCGTCATTTATGATCCGACCGTCCAACGGTGGTTTGCCTCGCAGGTGGATTTCAATGCCAATGGTGCCGACCCCACAGCTTCCGCCAATGACTTTCTGCTCGCCGTCTCCGCCACCGATAATCCGGCTGGTTCTTGGCATGGGTTCCAATTTCAATCCGATCCGGACTTCGGCAATTTCGCGGATTTTCCAACCCTCGGGCTGGACAGCAATGCCATTTATCTTTCGGGCGACTTCTTTCATACGAATAATCCCATCGGCCCTGGTTTGGTTTCCATTCCCAAAGCCGATTTACTGGCCGCCACGCCCACCATCGCCAACCTCACCTGGTTTGGCGTCATGGACTACGCCGTGCGTGGTCAGGTATTACAACCAGCCATTTGCCTGGACGGCAGCAGTGTCGGCAACATCCTGGCCATGGAGGATATTGGCACTGACACCGACCCCCATTCGAACATCGTGAGCTTTGTCGTGCAGAATGCAGCGGGGCCGGGAGCTGCCACGTTGACGGCCAGCCTCGACATCCCGGTCAGCCCCTATGTGGTGCCGTATAACGCCGATCTGGATGCGCCGTACTTCAATCCATTGCAACCGGACGGCAGCACAACACTTGCCGGGAACGACGCGCGATTGAGTGCCAAAGTTTATGCAGTGGGCGGAGTTCTTTACGCCGTCAATAATACCGAACTCAACAACCGAATGGCCGTTCGTTGGTATCGGATCAATGCCGTCAATCACACCCTTCTTGAATCAGGCACGATTGCGGACACAAATCTCGACCTTTTCTACCCCTCAATCTGCGCCAACACCAATGGCACCGTGGTCATCGCCTGCAACGGCTCCGGCATCAATACCTTTGTCAGTTGCTTTGCTGCCGTCGGCCAGATTGTGAATGGTGTCACCACCTTCGGTAACCTGATTCTGCTTAAATCCGGAACGGTCAACTACCATGGTGACGATGAGCTAATCGCCCAACTGCTGGATGAACCCCTCATTAGCCGCTGGGGCGACTACAGCGCAACCTCCGTGGATCCGGCCGACCCATCCCGTTTCTGGACCATTCAAATGTATCCGTCCGATGCCGATATCTGGTCCACCCAGATTACCGAACTGATTACGGTTCCATTGCCATCACTGACCATCGCGACGGCAGGGACAAACGTGCTGGTTTCCTGGCCTGCTTTCGTCACGGGCTTTCAGCTTCAATCGACTCCGGCCTTATTGCCCACCAACAACTGGTCACTGGTGACGCAAACCCTCGTTACCAATGGCAATTTAATTTCCACCCTCGTCCCGATCTCGGGCACCCAAAAATACTTTCGCCTGAAACAAGGCCCTTAGTGGCGCAGGGTATTTTTCGGAATTACTTCAGTTCATTGACCTTCAGTCCCGAAATGAGGTCGAAGTGGTCTGGTCCATTCGCTTCAAATCCGGCACTGAAACTCACAGGTGGCGTCCAACCAATAGCATCCGCTCCGGAACGGTATTATTATCCGTCGGTGGCTGTGTTGCCGCAGCTTCAGCCAGCGTTGGCAGTGAATTATCTCTTGGCTGTGAACGTTACCGCTCGGCGGTTGCCTTCCATGACTTCCTCGCGCGTCATGTGAAACGTGGCGAGATCGCGATTGTTTCGCGCAATCTTGTTGCCCCGATCCGCCGCCAGTTTAAACCACTTGTACGCCTCGATTTTTGCCTCGTCCATGGCGTTGGTAAATCCACGCTGACTCTCGCGTTGGCAGAGCAGCCCCAACTTGAGTTGTGCCTGGACATCACCGCTTTCAGCTTGTGCCTGAAGTTCCGTGTATTCAGTTTTTGTTTCGAGTTGCATAGGCCTGATGAAAATTTAAATGATCGCTGGCGCGGGAACGTAGGTCGATTAAGTCAAGACCTGACGAGCCGGTCTGGATGGTCAAAAGGTTCTTTTGAGGCGACTTATTTTTACCTGAATCGCTGCTGACTTTCAATCTAAAAATCAAACTCCATGGTTTTTCCGCGTTACTAAAAAAAGCAGGGCAAACTTTCGTCTGCCCTGCTTGCACATCGCTTAACCCGATTTTAATTTTCTGGGCGCCCTTATGGCTGGCGCAGGATGTAATATTTCTGTGGCGCGTTCGTCGTCTGCGGATCGGCGAATTGATACTGCCCGGCCGGCCCTTCGGTCGGATTACCCGCGTTTTGCCACTGATTCAGCGGCAGCGATACGTTGGTGGTGCTCAACACCGTGAAGCTCACCCCGGGTGCGTTGGTGAAGCTGAATTGCAATCCGCTGCCGCTCATCACCACGCCGCCAATCTGCGGCGGCGTCACGGCCACCGTGGTCGTGAAACTCATGTCCGTGCCCAAGGTCGTGCCCAGGCTGTTGGTTGCCACGGCTTGGAAGTGATAGGTCGTGCCCGGCAATAACCCGCCAATGACGCCACCCGCCGGCACGGCGCTGAGACCCGCCGTCAGGCTGTTGGTCGCCGTGACACTGCCATAGCTGGTGCTGGTGCCATAGCGGAAGTAGTAGGCCGTCGTCAGGCTGTTCGGATTCACGCTGGCATTCAACGTCGCGCCCGCGCTCGTAATTGCCGTGGCTGGTTGCGTCACCACCGTCGGCGCCGCAAGGACTCCCGCGGCGAAGTTGAGGTTGTCAATCGCCACATTCTGCGCGCCACCCAGTGAGGTGGACGATTGCCACACCAGCCACAAGGTCTCCCCCGGTGCCCAATCCGCAATCGACATGCCGGAAACCGCCAGGTTGGTTTGGTTGATGGATTGTGTGCCGTCATAGACCTGCGTATCAACTGAAGTCGGGAAGGCGACGGTCAATCCACTCACATAACTTAAGGTGGTGTTGATGACGTCGTTGGTCGGGAACGAAGAACTGGTCCCGCTCGGATCAATCTCATAACCAAAAAGCAGCGGTTGCTGAATCGGATTGTTCCGCCACAACTCGCCAGTGAAACCAACATTGATCGAGTTCAGCGTGTGACCGCTGTTGTTAATGATGGCCACGCCAAAGGCCACCGTGTCGCTCTTGGACGAGGTCAGCAAGCCCAGCGCGCGGTTCGTGGTCGTGACGGTCAGGCCGTTGATGTTGTTATAATTTAATCCGTTATCAATCAGCCCGGCCGCGCTTTGGTCGCCCGAGGTCGCGGCGAAGAACAACGGCTTTCTGCTCCAGCCATACCAGCCGGACATTCTGTTGCTGACGCCAAACCCGCCAATCCCGCCCGCAGGAATCACCGGATAACCAAAATCAACCGGATTATCCAACGAATAGTCGATCTCGACACTCGCGTTGGTCGAAGAGAACGAAATATTCGTTGCCACCGCCGCAAAGTTGGTCACTACGAATGCCATGTTCTGCGGATTGGCCGCTTCATAACTGCCGCCACCGGGCGTCGGCAGCGCGTCGAAATTCTGCGCATATGCCTGGCCGTTGTTCGTGTAGGTAACGAACGTGTGCGCGGCCGGTTGTGTAAACAATGTCAGCGCGACCGGCGCGCTGGTGATGGAGCCGCTCGGGTTGCTGACCACCAGAACGTAATTCGTCGCATCGGCGGCAACGGTGCCGGTGATTTGCAGCGTGGAAGTGGCTGGTTGCAGCGAAGTGTCCGTCTGGCTGAATCGGCCACTGATCGGGATGAGGACCAGGCCGCTGCCGCTGGACTTGGAGGAATACCATTTATTGGTCAACAAATACCCCGCCGTAGAGCCGATGAAGGTCGCGTCACGACCGGTAAATGTCGTCAGCGCCGTGGGCGGCTGAACGAAGAGCGGTGCCGCATAGGCCACCGTGAGGTTGATCACGGCGTTGCTTGCGGATCCCGCCACGTTCGTGGCCACCAATGAGTAGATGGTGCTGTCGCTGGTCTGGGCATTGATGATGCTCAAGGTTTTGGTGCCGGTGCCGGTGAACTCCCCGCCATCTGTCAAGGCCACTCCGTTGGTGTACCATTGGAACCCGCCTTTGGGATCTGTTCCACCGATGCTGGCGGTGAGATTGAAATTATTCCCCACAAAGTTGGTGATGTTTTGCACCGCGCCAAACGTGGGCAGTGTCGCCGCCGCCGTGACCGTCAGCGTCGCGATTGAGCTGGTGACGGAGCCATACGTGTCGGATACCACACATTGATAAGCAAAATTGTTCATCGTGAGGTCAACGGCGTTCAAGTTCAGGGTCGTGCTCGTTCCGCCCGTCGTCACGTTGGTGCCATTTTGCAGCCATTGATAGGTCAATGCATATTTCGCAGTCGCGGCCACCGTGAAGCTCACATTGTCACCCACCACGGCAGACCAGCTCGCTGGGTTGGTGACGATGGTCGGACGCAGGTCGGGTGTCAAAGTCACGGATTTGTAAATCACGTAGTTGCTGCCCAGCGCCGGATTGGGCACCGGGGCTTGCACCACCGTGGTCAAAATGTTTGTCGTCGCGATGAGGTTCGCGCCGGAGGTAATGACATTTGTATCGTTAATGCGAATCACGCGGTTGCCGTAGTATTGCAGGAAACCAGACTTCGCGTCCCGCGGATCCGAACCTGCCCCGTCGCCCGTCGTCGCAAATACCACCGGGTTGGCGCCGCTCCAGTCCACTGCCACACTGAAACAGCCCACCAGCGTTTGGATGCTGCCGGCGTTGGTGCGGATGCCGGTGTTCCATTTCACATAACCGGGAATGCTGAGGTTATACGCCAATTTCCAGGCTTGACCCGTCTTGACGTATTTTTGAATGCCGGCGTTGGAATCAGCCACATAAGCAACGTTGCCCTGGGGGTTGATATCGAATCCGATGCACTTCTGATAATTGATATCCGCGGGAATCTCCAGGTGCGGAAAAGATGCCGCCGTCGGGAAGGGCAGGGGATTGAGGAAGAAATCTACGCTCGAGTAAATGCCGGCCGCCAGACCGCCGGTTTCCCCGCTCTTCACGCTGCTGTAAAGGGCGCCATTGAAGATCTTCGTGCAGGAGGTCAACACGACGTTTTGAATTTGAATCGGCGTCGCCTGCGTATTGGCGTTGAAATAAAGACTCCCATAACCATTGCCGCAACCCCAGAAGTTGCCCAACCCGTCGGTGGCACCGCCACGCGGGTTCGTTTTGCCTTGGGCAATGCCATACCAGGATGGCCCGCGATACACGTTGGAGTAGGTGCCAAACGCGTCCACGGTGCCAATGCCGCGATCATAGCTGAGGTTGGACGGCGCCAGCGGTGGCGTCGGCAGCGTGGTCGGGAAGATCGAACAAATGTCCCCGCAGTAACCACCGAACGTCAGCAAACTTTTGTCCGCCGACAAAGTCATGTTGCCTTCTGTGCCCGCATTGCCATTGACCCACAATGACGTTGGTCCATTCGTCGGCACCGCAACTTGGTAGGTGGGCGTCGTCTGGTTGGCCACATTCGGTTCAAACTGGTCAACCATGTATGGATTCTGGCGGCTGGCCCAAATGTCGGAACCCACCGCGCCGCGATCCGGCCCGCCATCGCCTAGTTGCAACACGGCGATTTTGCCCGGTACAAATTGCGGGGTTTGGGCGTTCGCCTGACCGCTCAAAATAGCGGCCAGGCCGAGGCCTAATAAGGCTTTGGGAAATATGCAAAGGAATAAGTTTGTTTTCATTATAATCGGGATTTCAGAGTTCTCTTTCTGTTTCCTGGAAAGGTTGCGTTGAAAGGGTGCCATCCGCATGTCAGCCGCGTTACGAAACGGCAACAACTGTTAATGTGAAGTCGGAGCGACTCGGAATAGGGGAGCCAAAAGTCAAATGTAACGGCTTTGGCGCATTCACGTCATCAAACCGTAACTTTCCTCCCCCAGATTGCCCTCGGGCAAAGTCGAATTGCAGGGCTTTCACGGATAAAGATTTCAATCAAGAAACGAAACACATGAAAACATTGGGTCTGAATAAATCAGAGCGGGGTTTTACCTTGATCGAATTGCTGGTAGTGATTGCCATCATCGCCATCCTCGCCGGCATGCTGCTGCCGGCCCTGGCCAGGGCCAAACAGAAGGCCCAAAACATTAATTGCATCAGCAACCTCAAACAGTGGGGGCTGGCTCAAACGTTATATGTGGACGACAGCAACCAGGTTTTTCCCGCCACCAAGATCGCCAATGGCACCCCGGGCTTTCCCGGCAACGAAGACACTCCCAATTGGCTGGATTTGACGGATGTGGAATTTTTTAACAACGCCAACGGCACCGCCTACGGCCGCGATGCCTGGTTCAGCGCACTGCCACCCTACATCAAGGCCCGGCCGCTCTATACCTATGCCATCGAAGGCAAGGCGGCTTATGACCGCTACAACGCCGGCAACGACATCTTCCATTGCCCCACGGCCATGTCTCAACACCTCGATCCGTCGCTCGCCGCCAATGCCGACCGCGTGGTTTTCCAGTACGGCATGAATTCCAAAGGCATGTTGGAACAGAATGGCACCGTGCAGGTCAATCCCGTTAAAACTCAGATGGTGAAATCACCTTCGGCCTTCGTCATGTTCTCGGATAACCGCGTCCGCTCGGACGAAACTCCTTATTTTGGTAGCGACGCCACCAAGGCCTCCACCTTGGGCAGCCCGCAGAATTACACCAGCCGCTTTTCCTCCCGCCACAGCGGCTACGGCAATCTCGCCTTCAGCGACGGTCATGCCGCTCACTTCAAATACTCATACGTCGTGGTCGCCAACAACGGCAAACCTTCCGACCCCGCCAAGTACGACATCAACTGGACGCACGATGGCACTTCCGCAGATGGACTCAACCCGCAGTGAAATGCCCGTACGACGCATTCTCCCGTAACCAACCTAATCCATGAATTATTCCCCTAAGTTTAACCAACGTCTCGCTCCATTATTTTGCGCATTCTTTCTGTTGGCTACGGCCGTTTCCTCCTTAAGCGCGGAATCTCTGCAATATCTGCCCGCCGGCCCGCTTGACTCCGCGGTTGTGCTGGCCCCGCCGCCGTTGCCCGGTTCCGCCGAGCAGGCCGCCGATATGGCTGCCGTGGTCGCCACTTACCACGCCTGCAGCTCCAATGACGCCGTGCTAGCCTTCTCGGAAAAGAAATTCTCCATGTTTAACTTCGCCCCGACCATCGGAACATTCCTGCAGCCCGGCAAACTCCCCAGGACGGAAGCTTTCCTTGAACGCGTGCAGACGGAAGCCGAAACGGTCACCGACCTCGCCAAGGATTATTGGAAGCGCCCGCGCCCGTACACCACCGACCCGAGCCTGGCCTCCGGCAAACTGGAAAAAAGCTTCAGCTATCCCAGCGGGCATTCCACCGAAGGTACCGCCATCGCCTTGGTGCTCGCCGATCTCTTTCCCGAAAAGCATGATGCGATCATGGCCTTTGGTCGCAACCTTGGCTGGCATCGCGTGATGATCGCGCGGCATTATGCGACGGACATTTATGCCGGGCGCGTGTTCGCCCAGGCCATCGTTCACGAAATGAAGGCCAGCCCCGAATTCCAGCGGGATTTTGCCGAAGCCAAAAAGGAAATTGCCGCCGCCCAGGCCGCCGCCAAAGCCCCTCTCGAAGCGGTCCCGGCCGTCGCCGCGCAACAGTAATTCACGCTTCCCAATCCACTCAAAAGTAAAGGCGGAGCCATTCGACTCCGCCTATTTCTTTGGAACACCCAACAAAACTCAACTGCGCACCCACAAATTTATTTACCAACCCTTCGCCTCTCTCGACACTGGAGCGCGGCATTATGGTTTTTAAATGATTAAACAGGCAGCGCATTGCATTTAAGACAACTGCTTGCCTTGGGAAACGCTCCGTCGAGCAAAGTCTTGGAACCGCACGCCCAACGGATCGTGGAATTCATTCCGATCCCTTCCCGCGTTTGTTATTTCACGCCAATCACTTGCACCCCTCTAAGTCTGCCCACCTGAATCGAAAAACGTCCACCCGCTTGCTTTCACTCCCATCTCGTGTAATATGCAAGCAACTACTTGCATGCGCATGGAAAAACATAAAACTGCGAAGCGACTGCCCGCCCGGCAGCGATTATTGGACGCCGCCGCCCGGGTCTTTGCCCGTGACGGCCTCGAAGGCGCCACCACCCGCGCCATCGCTCGTGAAGCCGGGGTGAATGAAGTTACTTTGTTCCGTCAGTTTCAGAACAAGGAAAACCTCATTGGCGCCGTCGTCGGGTCTGCCTTCGGTTTGCAAGCTGCCCGTCCCCAACCCGCCTTGCCGGATCCCACCGGGGACCTGCGCCAGGACCTCATGAACTATGCCCGATTCTATGAGGCGGTCCTCGCGGAAAACCTCCTGCTGATCCGCACCATGATTGGTGAGATTCACCGTCATCGGGATCATGAACGCCAGGTGCTCGAAGGCATTTTCCGTCCATTGCGTGCCGAACTTATCAACCGCCTCTCCTCCGCGCGCCGGGATGGACGAATCCGTCCGGACGTCGATTCCGCCGTCGCCGCCGACCTGTTGTCTGGCATGATTTTCACCGGTGTGATCCGGCGTTGCTCGCTGCGCAAACCCTTGGAATATGCCCCGGAGCATTATTTGACATCCTGTGTTGAAGTTCTCGCTCGCGGGATTGAACAGTTTCCCCGGTCAAAGCGCGCATGAGTTCCGCCGCCAAAGGTCTTTACGGTTCGGACATCAGCCTGCTCTCGCCCACGGCGGCATCGTTGTCGCGCAAAGGCCTGCTCAAATGGGCCATCGCCTTGACGGTCGCGCTGGGGGCCATCCTTGAAGTAATCGACACCAGCATCGTGAATGTGGCGCTGCCGGATATTCGCGGCAATCTGGGTGCCACGCTGTCGGAAGCTGGTTGGGTTTCCACGGGCTACGCCTGTGCGAACGTCGTCATCATTCCGCTCACCGCCTGGCTGAGTGATCGCTTCGGCCGCAAGCGCTATTTTCTTTTCTCGTTGATCGGTTTCACCGTTGCTTCCGTGTTGTGCGGCATGGCGACTAATCTCACCATGCTGGTGGTGGCGCGCGTGCTGCAAGGTCTCGCCGGTGGCGGCCTGCTCGCCAAGGCCCAATCCCTGCTCTTTGAAACGTTCCCGCGTGAAGAGCAGGGGATGGCGCAGGGTGTCTTCGGCATCGGCGTCATCGCCGGCCCGGCGCTCGGTCCGGTGTTTGGCGGTTATCTCACGGATACTCTCGGCTGGCGCTGGATTTTTTTCATCAACATTCCCGTCGGCATTGTCGCGGTGCTCATGGCCATGACCTTTCTGCCGAAAGACCGCGATGAAGAAATTCGCCATCCACGCATCGACTGGCTCGGCATTGCCCTCTTGGCCGTTGGCCTGGCTTGTTTCCAAACCATGCTGGAACAGGGACAACAGGACGACTGGTTCAGTTCGCATTTCATCCTTACCATGGGCGTGGGCAGCGTCGTTGGCATCGCGCTTTTTATCTGGCGTGAAATTTCCATCGACCACCCGGCGGTGGATTTGAGTGTCCTCCGTTTTCGCTCGCTCGCGGCGGGCAGCATGTATTCGCTCGTCCTGGGCATGGGCATTTACGGCGTCATCTTCGCCATCCCCGTTTTCGTCCAGGACTATTTGCATTTTAGCGCCATGCAAAGCGGCATCTTGCAGGTCCCCGGAGCCATCGCCGCCGGGGTCACCATGATTGCCATGGGCAAACTCACCGGACGTTTCGATGCCCGCGTCCTCGTCGGCCTGGGCGCATTGGTGACCGTCGGCACCGCTCTTGCCCTGGCCCGTCTCAATCCCGACACCGGCACCCACAGTCTCTTTTGGCCGCTGATCGCCCGCAGTATCGGCAGCGTGATGATGTTTCTGCCCTTGAGTCTCGCCACACTGGGCAATCTTCCCAAAAACAAAATCGCTGCCGGTGCCGGCTTTTACAACCTGACCCGCCAACTGGGCAGCAGCATTGGCATTGCCGTCATCACCACACTCGTGGCTCATCGCGCCGCCACGCACCGCGCCACGCTCGTCGAGCACATCAGCTCGCACTCGCCGGCCACCCTTTCCCGTATTCATCTGTTCAACGGCGCCTTCGCCCGCCACAGCGCCGATCCTGTGGGGGCCCATCACCAGGCCATGCAGGCTCTCGACGGCATCGTCAATGCTCAAGCCGCTCTGCAAGCTTACTCGGATATCTTTTTCTATGTCGGCGTCGCCTTCCTCGTCTCCTTGCCGCTGCTCTTTTTTCTCGGCAAAGGTAAAAACAACTCCGCCGCCGCCGCCGCTCACTAAGTCCAACTTTTTTCTCAACCTATGAACTCGACCATCGATTCTCCCGAACCCGCCAATCAAACCGCGCTCGCTCCGGTCGCCGCGCCCCCAACCGGCAAGCGCAATCGTCTGCGCTGGGCCATCCTTGGTCTGCTGCTGCTCGCCGTCGTTGCCTGGCTTGCCGAGTTCACCTGGCACGCCTATCGTTATGAAGACACGGACGATGCCTTTGTCGCCGGTCATAGTCATCAAATCAGCCCTCAGATTGATGGGCGCGTTCAGGAAGTTTGTGTGAAGGACAACCAGTTCGTGAAGGCTGGCGACGTGTTGGTCCGACTCGATCCCTTGGAATTTGAAATCGCCTTGCAAAAGGCCCAGGCCACCCTCGCTCAAGCCAACGCGCAACAGGCTCAGGCTTTGGCCGCAATTAGCCAGGCTGATGCCCAGCTTGCCCAAGCCCAGGCCCGCATCACACAAGCCGAAGCCCAAGCCCGCCAAACGAGCGCCCAACTTGAACTCGCGCGACAGAACCATGAACGCAACGATCGGCTTTTCAAAAATGACGTCGGCGTGATTGCCCGGGCCGATCTCGACACCACCCGCGGCGCGCTCGACTCCGGCCAGGCCGCCAACGATGCCGCGAACGCCAATCTCAAAGCCGCAACGGCGGGCGTCGCCTCCGCCCAGGCCGCGCACGATGCGGCCGAAGCACAACAAGCGACGGCCAAAGCCCTGATCGCCGCCGGCGCCGCCGACGTGCGCGATGCCCAGCGCAAACTTTCCCACACCTCGATTCTTGCGCCGGCCGATGGGCGCATCGGCAACAAGAATGTGGAACCCGGCAATCGCGTTCAAGCTGGTGAAACTCTCTTTGCTTTGATGGGCTCGGACGTCTGGGTCGTCGCCAACTTCAAGGAGACGCAACTCGCCAAAATGCATTCCGGCCAGCCGGTGGACATCTCCATCGACGCACTCCCCGGTCAGACCTTCCACGGAACGATTGAAAGTTTTGCCCCCGCCAGCGGCGCTCAGTTTGCCCTCCTGCCGCCGGACAATGCCACCGGCAATTTCACCAAAGTCGTCCAGCGCGTTCCGGTGCGCATCAACCTGGAAACCCCGCTCGCCCCCGATCTTGCCGAACGCCTGCTGCCGGGCCTTTCGGCCGTGGTCGCCGTGCGCGTGCGTTGATCCCTCATTCAAAAACCTTTTCTTTGTCACGTACTCTTTTATAGTGGCCGGACATACTTTTATTAAATCTATGCCAGCAAATCGAATCGGAATCATCGGGGGCAGCGGCCTCTATCATATTGAAGGGTTCACCCGCCAGAAATGGGTCGCTGTCAAAACTCCCTTTGGCGCCCCTTCGGACAGCTTTCTGACCGGCGAGTTGAGCGGACGGGAAGTGGTTTTCCTGCCCCGGCATGGCCGCGGTCATCGCATCCTTCCTACCGAACTCAATCACCGCGCCAACATCTATGGGATGAAAAAACTCGGCGTGCAATGGATCATCAGCATCAGCGCCGTCGGCTCCTTGCAGGCCAAATATAAACCGTGCGACGTCGTCCTCATCGACCAATTCCTTGACCGCACCAAGCAATCGCTGGCGCACACCTTCTTTGGTCGCGGCATTGTTGGTCACATCGCCTTTGCCGAACCCATTTGCGAGGAACTCCGCCAGTTGCTCCTTCGCAACGCCCGGGCTTTGAAAGCGCGCGCTCACGACGGCGGCACCTACGTCAATATGGAAGGTCCCGCCTTCAGCACCCGTGCCGAGTCCCTCACTCATCATAGCCTCGGTTACGACGTCGTCGGCATGACCAACCTCGGCGAAGCCAAATGTGCGCGCGAGGCCGAGATCGCCTACGCCACCATGGCCATGATTACCGATTACGATTGCTGGAAGGTTGACGAGGCCCATGTGACCGTCGAAATGGTCGTGGCCAACCTCACCAAAAACGCCGCCCTCGCCAAGGAAGTCGTGAAGCGAACCATCTCCCAAATTCCCCAGGTCGCCGACTCGTCCTGTCATCATGCGTTGAAAAACGCCATCATGACCGACCGGAAAGTTTGGCCCATCAAGACCATCAGGGAGTTGAAACCGCTGCTCCAAAAATATCTGTAATCTATGTTCGCCGGCATCCGTTCCGTTCACTTTGTTGGTATTGGCGGCACCGCCATGGCTTCCGCGGCTGTGGCCATGCAGGATAAAGGCTTCGTGGTCACCGGCTCCGACCAAAATGTCTATCCGCCCATGTCCACCTTCCTGGCGGAGCGAAAAATTCAGGTCATGCAGGGATACGCCGAGGCCAACCTGGCGCACAAACCGGACCTCGTCGTCATCGGCAATGCCATTTCCCGTGGCAATCCGGAAGCGGAAGTGGCCCTCGAGAAAAAACTCCGTTACTGCTCGCTGCCCGAATTGCTCAAGGAATTTTTCATCCGCGGCAAACGCTCCATCGTGGTCACCGGCACCCACGGCAAAACCACCGTCACCTCGCTCCTCACCTGGGTCTTCGAGCACAACGGCCTCAACCCCAGCTATCTCATCGGCGGCATCCCCAACAATTTCGGCCAGGGCGCGCGCTTTACGGACAGCGAATGGTTCATTATCGAAGGCGACGAATACGACACCGCTTTCTTCGACAAACGCAGCAAATTCGTCCATTACCTCCCCGAAATCGCCATCATCAACAATCTGGAGTTCGATCACGCGGACATTTTCGAAAACCTCGGCGCCATCCAGACTTCGTTCAAACGTTTCATCAATCTGATTCCGCGCAACGGCCAGTTGCTCGCCAATGGCGACGATCCCAACCTTGCCCCGTTGCTTAATATCACCCACTGCCCCGTCAAGCGCTACGGCCTGGGTGCCGACAACGCCTGGCACGCGTACAATCTCACGCTCGCCCCCACCGTTACGGAGTTTGAAACGCCCAGCTTCAAGTTCCGCATCGGGATGCTCGGCGAATTGAATGTGCGCAACGCCCTCGGGGTCATCGCCTGCGCGCGCCATTGCGGCTTGAAGAACGGCCAGATTCAATCCGCGTTCGACACCTTCAAAGGCATCAAACGCCGCATGGAAGTGCGCGGCGTCAGCGGCGGAGTCACGGTCGTGGATGATTTCGGCCATCACCCCACCGCCATTCGTGAGACCTTGCGCGCCCTGCGCGTCAAGTTCCAGGGCCAGCGCATCTGGGCCATCTTCGAACCCCGCAGCAACACCACGCGACGCAATGTTTTCCAAACGGAATTGGCCGAGGCCTTTGCCGATTCCGACGCCGTGGTCATCTCCGAAGTCGCCCGTCTGGAACAACTGCAACCCCACGAACGCCTCGACCCCGCCCGCCTCATGCAGGATTTGAAGAGTGCCGGCAAAAATGCCGCCTACCTCATGAACGTGAACGCCATCGTGGAACACGTCATCAAAGGTGTCGAAGGCGGCGACGTCATCTGCGTCTTCAGCAACGGCGGCTTCGACGGCATCCACACCAAGCTCCTCGACCGCTTGAATCACGTCCGCCGTTAAGCGACCCGCCAGTGCACTGTGGCAAAATTGCGCGACCACCATAAAAAAACATCTTGGTATTACCTTGACCACCTTAGTTGATCTTAGTTTTACCTTGACTGGCCTAGTGGCCCATTGTGCCCCGCCCACCTGCGCCATGCACTCCTCTTGTCGCGCCGTCGTCTTGACGCATGCCAAAGCCCCGGACGGGGCGACAGATTTTAGCCCATAGCGCAAGCTATGGGATTGGCCGCGGACTCTCCCAAGCCCCGGAGGGGCGACACAACTCGTCTGCCATCCACTCATACTATTCCATTCCGATATTGGCTCCCCTGCAGAAGCACCTGCCCGCCAGCCCGTGGTTTGGAGTTCAAGCTTTAGCTTGTTGGCGTCCTTTCCCCAAAACCACCCTGACCAATCTCACTTGTCCCATAAAAAATTCATTCTTAAATTACCTTGACTGGCCTTGTCCATCCTTAAGGCTGCCTTGACCACCCTTAAGTTCACCACCCTGACCAGCCCGGTTGTGGTCGGTGCTGTTGTCCCCAGGGTGACCAGTTCGGAAGCACCTCCGATGTAGTGGTAGGCATCTCGCCTGCCGTAGTGGCGTGGCGTCGGATGACCAGTCCGGAAGGACCCCGCCGGATTCGCAAGCTGTGAACGACCTCGCGCACAAGACGGTTTCGCATGATAAGAAAACCCAGCCCAATCCACTCCCTTGCGTCCCTTGGGTCCCTTTCGTCCTTGCTTGTCCCGCCATCTCGTCGCGCCAAAGCTTTGGCGGAGGCGGATCGTCCTTTTTACCCCATTGGCCGTGCGCAAGCACTCCCCAATCCACTCCCAATCCTGTTAATCCTGTCAAAAACTCCCCCTCCGAAAAATTCCGCACTCCACACTTCGCATTCCGAACTTTTTCATCGTCCATGTTGGCCATTCAATCACATCCCCAACTCCGTGGATGTCGCTCGTGTCGCTCGTGTCGCTCAGCTTTTTGCCAAGAAAACCGCATTAATCCCCTTTGTTTGCAGCCTTTTAATGAGTTTCAAACCCCTGATTTTGAAAAAACCCTAAATTTGCACTCCAAATTCGGAACCAATCTCAAAGAGATTGAATCATCCAGCCCAGCGTTGCCGCGCAGCGGCTACGCTGGGTAATCTGAAAAAAATCCCCAACCTTGAAAACGGTTGAATCATTCACCATCAACGCCGTTGAGGGCCAGCGGTACGCTCCATCAAAAAAAGACCAGCTTGTCCAAGGGTCCGAATTTAATTTTGATATAACGCCAAACAACGCTGCAAATTTCCT
>JAQGPA010000181.1 GCA_028293325.1 Pedosphaera sp.
TGATCTCGCCCCAGGAGCGGGCGCGGCGGTTCAAGGTGGTGTCGCTCTCGGTGAAGTACAAGGTGCCGTCGCCGATGCGGGGTCCCAATAATGAGATTTTTCCGGATATTCCGCCGGAGGTGCGGCGCAAGTATGGTGTGCCGGAGGAGGAGTATTTTAGCAAGGAGTGGGAACCGGGAGGGAAGAATGCGCCAAGCTAAAGATAAATACGATGTTCGGAGTTTTGAGTTCCGAGTTCAGGGTTGGCGGAGAAACTCGCTGGGCTCGCCGCGCTGGGCGCGCGAAAGTGATGGGTGTTTTGGGGATGGTTTCCGGAGGTGTCGCTGTGCTCAACCTCCGGCTACTGTCTGGCAATCCTTTGGATTGCGGAGGGTGCTTCCGGACTGGTCATCGAAGATGCCGCGTCTCTCCGTAAGGTGGGATGCCTGACGCCACGGGGGAATGGCGGTGCGGAGGTTTTACTTCCGCGTTGAACAATTTAGATTTTGTTCTGCCATATATAATTGGGGTAAAGTTATGGTCACAATGAACCACACTCCTATTTATCAAACCTGGGTGGCACCCGTTTAACGCATGTTTTCGAAACCCGGTTCCATCGAAGCGCACGAGGCAAGTTTCCGACAGATTGCCCGCCGGGCGATTTTGTTGCCGGTGGGGTTGATGGTGGTGGCTTCAGTATTCCTCGCCTTGCTGGTGGGTCATCTGCTGATGGTGACGCATTGGGTGGACCATACGGATCGGGTGATAGCGCAGGCGAATGTTTGTGAGAAACTGGTGGTGAACATGGAAACGGGGTTGCGGGGATTTCAGATTACGGGGAGTCCGGTGCTGCTGGAGCCGTACAACCAATCGAAGAGGGAGATTGGCCGCGAACTGGATGAGTTGAACGGGTTGGTGGCGGACAATGCGCCACAAGTTGAACGGGTCAAAGGGATACGCCGCGCGGTGGATGCGTGGCAGGGTTTTGCGGAGAAACTGATTGAACAGCGGCAGCATGGGGAGGAGTTGCGGAGTCTGGAGGTCAATACCCGGGAGAAGGTGTTGATGGATGCGGCGCGGGAGGGGGTTGAGCAACTTATCCGGGTGGAGGAAGCGTTGCGCAAGGAGCGAATCGCGGTGGTGCAGAGCATCGATAAAAATATCCAGCGCTTCCGTTTTGCGGTGCTGGTGGTTTTGGGTTTGGGGATTGGCCTTTATGCGAACCGGCAAATGAAACAGGTGGCACATGTTTATGAGATGGCACTGATGGAGGCAAGGCAGAAGACGGAGGCATTACAGCGGAGTGAGACTTCGTTGAAAGAGGCGGAGATCAAGTTGCGTCGCTACACAGTAGATTTGGAGGCGACGGTGGCGCAACGCACGGTGAAGCTCAAGGAGATGGTGGGGCAGTTGGAGGCGTATTCGTACAGCGTGTCGCACGATTTGCGGGCGCCGCTACGGGCGATGCATGGGTATGCGAAGGTGTTGCTGGAGGATTTTGGGGCGTCGCTGCATCCGGAGGGGCAGATTTATCTGGAACGGATTCTGGCGGCGTCGGAACGGATGGACAACCTGATTCAGGACGTGCTGAGCTACAGTCGCCTGACCAACCTGGAAATGAAATCGGAGCCGGTGGATTTGGAGAGGATGGTGCGCGAGATCATTCATCATTATCCGGCGCTGAATGCGATTGCCAGGGAGGGAGGCATCCAGATTGAGAGTCCGTTGCCGCGGGTGATGGTGCCGGCGCCGGCATTGAACCAGTGCATTTCCAATTTGCTGGGGAATGCAATCAAGTTCGTGCCGGATGGAGTCAAGCCGCAGGTGCGGATTTGGGCGGAGTGCACTGACGAGGACGTGCGGCTCTGGGTGGAGGACAAGGGGATTGGTATACCGGCGGAATATCAGGCACGGATTTTTGGGGTATTCGAACGGATTCCCGGGAATAAAACCTTTGAAGGAACGGGGATTGGGCTGGCCATCGTGCAGAAGGCGGTGGAGCGAATGGGCGGGCAGGTTGGGGTGGAATCGGAGGTGGGCAAGGGGAGCAAGTTCTGGATATTTTTGCCCGGGAGGAAGCTGTAATGCCGACAAAACGACCCAAGAGCTTTGGTGGAGGGCGGGTGAGAGGAAAAAGAACTGCATTTCAGGCTTGCGTTTTTAATGGTGGAACGGGAGATTTCACCCCCTAACTATGGAAACTGAAGTAAAGCAGTCGTCTGATATTGTCTATCGTATTTCGGCCTGGGTGGTCGCCAATCGCAAGCAATTGATCATTATTGCGGTGGTGTTGGCGGTGGCAGGGGTGGGTGCCAGCCTGTATAGCTGGAATAGCAATCGCCGCGAGGCGGAGGCTAATAATGCGCTATCGGAGTTGAAGCCGACGCCGAGTAAAACGGGGAACGGGACGCCGGTGGCTGCGGACGCCTATTTGAAAGTGGCGGACGCTTATACCGGGACCAGCGCCAGCGCGCGCGCGCGGCTGCTGGGAGCGGGAGCGCTTTTTGAGAGCGGCAAATTCAAGGAAGCGCAGTCTGAATTTGACAAATTTTTGCAGGAGAATCAGGAGTCCCCATTGACGAGCGAGGCAGAAATGGGCGTGGCCGCCAGCCTGGAAGCGCAGGGAAAAATTCAGGAAGCGACGAGCAAGTACAAGGAATTTTCGGATCGTCATCCCGGTGTGTCACAGGCGAAGTCGGCGCTGGCCCGGTTGTATGTGGAGCAAAACAAACCCGAACTGGCCTTTAAACTTTATCAGGATCTGATGGCCACGCGTAATAACGATACCTGGACGGAAGAAGCGCAGGTGCAGGCGGCAGAGTTGCTGGCAAAATATCCCAAACTGAGAGAGCCATCACCGGTGACGGCGAGTCAGCCGCCAGCAATGGGACTTAGTTCAACGAACAAAGCTGTCACCAACCTAACCATCGGTAAGCCGTGATTATGAACCAAAACCTGCTCAAACAATGCGTGGCTGAATTCATCGGGACCTTTGCGCTCATCTTTATTGGGGTTGGGGCAATATATAATTATGACAGCACCGGAGCGGGTGTGGGATTGCTGGGCGTGGCGCTGGCGCATGGACTGACGATTGCGGTGATGGTGTCGGCAACCGGCGGTATTTCGGGCGGACATTTGAATCCGGCGGTGACGCTGGGTATTTTGGTGGGCGGGAAGATCCGGCTGGTTGGCGCGATTGCGTATTGGATAGCGCAGTTGGCGGGAGCGGCGGCGGCGGGTTTCATGCTGGTGAAGCTGTTTGGCGAAGTGGGTGTAAAAGTGGTGGCGGCGGGAACGCCGGACCTGGGGGCGCATGTTGGCCCGGTGACGGGAATGATCATTGAAGCGGTGCTGACATTTTTCCTGGTGTTCGTGGTGTATGGCACGGCGGTGGATGCGCGGGCGCCGAAGATTGGCGGGTTGGCGATCGGGTTTACCGTGGCGCTGGATATTTTATTTGGCGGACCATTGACGGGCGCCGCGATGAATCCGGCGCGGACCTTTGGGCCGGCGCTGGCGAGCGGACATTGGGACCATCACTCGGTTTACTGGATTGGGCCGATGCTGGGTGGCGCGTTGGCGGGTGTGATTTACGGGCGTTTTCTAATCAAGGAGACGACGTAAACGGTGGCCAGCTTTGATTAACAACTCGATTGAAAAACGATCCGCAAGTTTAAGTCGTTGCATGAAACTAACCATTATTGGCACGGGTTATGTTGGGTTGGTAACGGGAACCTGCTTTGCGGAGGTCGGACACCAAGTGGTGTGCGTGGACCTCGACCAGGAGAAGATCAAGTTGTTGCAGGCCGGTGGCATGCCGATTTATGAGCCGGGACTCGATACGCTGGTAAAAGAGAACGTAGCGGCGGGCCGGTTGAGTTTCACGAGTTCGACGGCGGAGGGGGTTGAAAAATCGGACGTGATTTTCATTGCGGTGCCGACGCCGCCGATGGCGGATGGCTCGGTGGACTTGAGTTTCATCGAGGCCGTGGCGCGGGAAATTGCGGCGGCGATGACGAGCTACAAAATCATCGTGGACAAGAGCACGGTGCCGGTGAAGACCGGGGACAAGGTGGCGGAGACGATCAAGCGTTATTGCAAGGCGAAGGTGGAATTTGACGTGGCCAGCAACCCGGAGTTTTTGCGCGAGGGGTTTGCGGTGGAAGACTTGATGCACCCGGACCGCATTGTGGTGGGTGTTCGTTCGCAGCGTCCGGTGCAGGCGATGAAGGAAATTTATACGCCGTTCAATGCGCCGATAATCATCACGGACATCAATTCGGCGGAGTTGATCAAACACGCGGCGAATTCGTTTCTGGCGTTGAAGATTTCGTACATCAACGCGATCTCGATTATTTGCGAGTCCACGGGCGCGAATGTGCAGGAAGTGGCGAACGGGATGGGGATGGATGAGCGGATTGGCCGGCGGTTTTTGGACGCTTCGCTGGGTTTTGGCGGCAGTTGTTTTCCGAAGGACCTGAGCGCGTTCATCAAGATTTCCGAGCAGCTGGGTTATGATTTTGGTTTGCTGAAGGAAGTGCAGCGCATCAATGCGGGACAGATGGATCGCTTCGTCAAAAAGATCGTGGAAACGCTGTGGGTGTTGAAGGGAAAACGCATCGGCGTGCTGGGGCTGGCGTTCAAGCAAAACACGGATGATATCCGGCTGTCGCCGGCGATTGAACTTTGCCAGCGTTTGCAGAAAGAAGGGGCGGTGTTGCGTGTGCATGATCCGAAGGCGATGGAGAAGGCCAAAGCGGTGCTGAAGGATGTCACTTATGTGGATGACATGAACGCGGTGGCAGAGGGTTGCGACGCGCTGGTGGTGGCCACGGAATGGCCGGAGTTTAAGAAGCTGGATTTGGAGCGGGTGCGCAAGGCTTTGACGCATCCGATTTTGTTCGACGGTCGCAATCTTTTTGACGTGCGCGAGATGGAAAGTCTGGGTTTTATTTATAAGAGCATCGGACGATAGTCCCACGGAATTGGAAAAATGAATGAGGCGGGCAACAAGTCGGAACGCGGTGCGCAAAACGTAATTGAAGTGGCCGCAGGTTTGGTTTTTCGCAATGGGTTGTTGCTCATTACGCATCGTCGTCCGCAGGATCATCTGGGCGGGATGTGGGAATTTCCAGGCGGCAAGCGTGAGCCGGCGGAATCGTTTGAAGAGTGTTTGAAGCGCGAGTTGCAGGAGGAGTTGGGGATCGTGGTGGAGGTGGGACTGCTTGTGGAGTCCGTCACGCATGAGTATCCGGAGAAGGCGGTGCATCTGAAGTTTTTCAGATGCCAATGGCGGGAACATGAGCCGCGCGCCCTGGGTTGCCAGGACTTTGCGTGGGTGGGGATGAGTCAGCTCGGCGAGTACGCGTTTCCAGCAGCCGACAATCGACTGGTGAAAACATTATTGACGACGCCGGATTTGTGGCGATGAGGGGACGTAATAGCCGCGTCTGGTTTATGACTTACCGTAGAACTCTTCGACGACCTTCCGGAAATTATTCTCAGCGACGCGGATGATGCCTAATTCACGTTTGGCGTTGTCTTCCGAGTCACTGGCGTGGGCGGCGTTGACCATGATGGTCTGGCCGAATTCGCGTCGGATGGAGCCGGGCGGCGCCTTGGAAGGATCGGTGGGGCCGAGGACATCGCGAATCTTGCGGACGGCTTCGACACCTTCATAGACCAGCGCGATACACTTCTCTGTGCCGGGTTGGTTCCATTGGCTGGGATCCGTCTCGGACGGAGCGCGTCCGGACATGAATCTGACGATGTTATCAAACTGATTGTCACCAAAGGCAGGCCCGAGGATCTCACCGAGTTGCTTTTCCTCGTGTGGCGGGATCTTGAATCCCAGTTCCTTTTCAATGGCGACCTTGGCTTTGGCGGCAACGACGTCTTTAAGCTTGGTGCGCAGAACATCCTTTACCGGACCGTAGAATTCGGTGGCTTCGGTCACGCTCATCTGGTGGACCTTAATGCCGACGATGTAAAGGCCGGTGCGGGAAAAGAAGTCGATGACATTGCCGGGACGGCCGGTGGGGAAGCGGAAATTATCCGGCTTAATCAAGACCAAGGTGCGCTGTGGCTTCTCGCTGGATTGATAGCCAATGGTGTTCTCGACAATGCCGCCATCCGTATCAGAAAAGCTGGCCCAGAGTTTTGCCTTAATTTCCGCCTCGTCCTTGTTGGGCGCGGCCAGAACTGCGGGTTCAAAATATTTTACCTGATCGTTCTCATCAATCACCAGATCCCCGTAAGTGTCGCGAATCGTCTCACCGCCGCGACGCTCCGCGCTGATGTTGCCGATGACGGAGCGGGTCTTGCGAACGGCATCGTCGCCCTTGAAGAGGAGCATCATCAAGCGGCGAGAACGGCCGGTCTTTGGGTCAGGCGCCAAGTTCTGCAGAATGTAGTGATAAATCAGTTCCTGAATCCGGCGGTCCTGCGGATCGTTTGCGGAAACGATGGCTTCGGAGTATTTTGTTACCAATGCGGAACTGGGAGCAAACATTCGAGCCCCGACCAATTCCAAACCGGTCCGCGTGATCAATCGGCTTAATATTCCGCCGGTACGCGACTTGTGCAGGGAGTAAGGGGTAATGATGACGTAGGCTAATTCTTGAGACATAGAGGGCTATCAATTAGTAGTCGTCGGCTTAACGGGGGGCGTGGCAGGGGCGGTTGACGGAGGGGTGGCTTTGCCTCCCAGAATTTTGAACATGACTGTGCCACAGGTGGGGCATTTCCCCTTGATCGCCTTTCGGCCATTTTTCATGACCTCTTCGACGGCATCAACGATTTCCTTTTTGGCTTTGCATTTTACGCAATATCCTTCAGGCATAGAAAATTTCTGACTGAGACGCATCATGCGCCTAAGCAGTTATTACCAATAGCTTACGGTTCGTGTGTCACCACCGTCAACTGGTAAAGGAATTGAATGGCAAAGATTGCGAAATAAACATATAAATTCCTCTTGCAAAGTGACTTGGGAGTAATTGGTTTTCCCGGGAGAGGCCAGACTAAACAGCCTGTTGCGGAACTCCACTCTCGCTTTTCGCCATATCCCGCAGTGCTGTTTTCAACACTTTACCTGTCGCATTTCGCGGTAAGGCAGGCAAAAAGACCACCCGCCGAGGCACCTTATAATCAGCCAATTTAGATCGCAGGAACTGTAATAACGCCTTTTCCTCCAGCGTCACTCCTTCATTTGCCGCCACAAACGCCAAGGGTTGTTCTCCCTTGCGTGGATCCGGCACTCCAATGACTGAAGCCTCGCGCACGCCAGGGAATTGATAAATTATTTCCTCCACTTCCCGCGGGTACACGTTAATACCATTTACAAGTAACATGTCCTTCTTCCGATCAGTGATAAAATAATATCCGTCCGTATCCCGATATGCGATGTCACCGGTCAGCAGCCAGCCATTCCTCAAAACCTTTGCTGACTCCTCAGGTTGGTTCCAATAACCCAGCATTACATTGCCGCCCCGCACGCAAAGCTCACCGATCTCTCCCGCTGGAAGAAATTCACCCGCGTCATTCTGAATGCTCACTTCCACATGCGGAATAGGCAGGCCGATGGATCCCGCCTTCCGCACACCACGCAGCGGATTCTTCGTCACCACCGGGCTCGCCTCACTCAAGCCGTATCCCTCAATCAAGGGAAAGGGAAACTTTTCGCTGAATTCCTGTAAAATTTGGACGGGCAGGGGAGCTGCGCCGCTAACGCAAATTCGCAAAGGCAACGCTACCGGCATGGACGCATTTACCATACTGCGAAAAAACTGCGGAATCGCCGGCAAAATGGTTGCTTGTCGTTGAATGACCTCCTGCAACACATTGCGCGGCGGATGCAATGAACGGATTAATACAATCGAAGCCCCAACCAGCATCGGTAGCATTACCCCTACGCAGAGCATAAAGCTGTGAAACATCGGCAGCAGCACGACCATGCGATCATCGGATATGGTCTCCAATACCAGGCGGCAGCTTTCCACGTTATGCAGCAGATTGCCGTGTGACAGCATCGCCCCTTTAGGCCGACCCGTTGTGCCAGATGTGTAAATGATGACCGCCAAGTCGCCTGCCACCCGTTCCGGCGGGTTGACTGCAGGCGCGTTGATGGCTTCCGTCGAAAACTGTTCAACTTGCAAGCAGCGCAACTGCGACCGCGCTGCCTGCAACTCCGGCAACCCCTCTGCCAGGGTCGCGTCCGTAATCATCACGTCAGCTCCTGCATCGCGCAGAATATAATTTACCTCATTGGGCTTGAGAAAATTATTAATCGGCACCACCACCGCCCCGGCTTGGAGAACGCCAAACAAAGCCGGAATAAATTCCGGACAATTCTTCAGCCATATAGCCACCCGGTCGCCTGGTTTGACACCCATCTGGTGTTGTAGATAGCCCGCAACTCGCGCAGTCTGCTGGACGAATTCCGCGAATGAATATTCCCTCTCTCCCCAATAAAGGGCGGTCTTGCGCGGGTTCTTTTCCGCGGAGCGGACAAATGCAGCAGCCAAATTCATGTTCAATGAAAATAACTCCTCTACCCGCTCACCGCCAAGTCATAACTTGTGGACAACACTTCGTCTGTCTCAAATTCGTGCCATTCGTTCCGGTAAAGTCAAATTTCTCACCAACTCGTTTGTTGGCGGCATCTACCATCTCTGCTTTTCCATGGCCGTATGCGTCGTAATAATATTTCTGTTGGGCATAGGACGCAGCGAACGCCACGAAGTTCTGGCCGCCAAGTCACCTCAACCAGATGACGCTGCGCGCCGTTCCTGACCACCATCAACCATCACTCCGGGTCAACTGGTTATCAATCAGTCGCCAGATATTCCTCAAATTCTTATTTCTTAATTCGACGGGTAACGCTGCATCAGGGAAATTCTGGAAACAAACCGGACGGGCAAATCGCTTTATGGCCGCTGGACCGACTGACGTGGTGCGGGAGTCTGTGCTCGCGGGATAAGGACCGCCATGTTGCATGGAAGGGCAGACCTCAACGCCTGTCGGAAATTGGTTAAAAATCAGCCGGCCAACCTTTGGACGTAAAATAGCCACTAGATTTTCATATTGAAGCAAATCTTCTTCCGTGCCATGGATGGTTGCGGTCAACTGTCCCGGCAATGTCCGCGCAATCTCCTCCAATTCCTGAATCGAGCCGCAGTTCACCAGCACGGTCGCCGGACCAAACAGTTCTTCGCGCAAGGCATTCCGTTCCTGAAAAGTTTTTGCATCGGTGGTAAAGACCAGTGCCGGAGCGCAGCCTTTGCCCGCTGCCACGGAGGATTTTCCCGCCAGGCTAACGCCCGGAATTGCCTCAAGAATTCCAGCTCCTTCCTGGAAGCGACTGGCGATTCCCTGATGCAGCATGGTTCCTGGCGCAGTTCCATTAGCCAGTTGCGCGGCTCGCTCCACAAACAGCTTCCAGTTTTCATCCTGACGCCCAAACACCAATCCCGGGTTTGTGCAAAACTGACCGACACCAAGCGTGACGGACTGGATTAATCCCTCGGCAATGGAATTGCCATTTTTCTTTATCGCACCGGGCAGGACAAAAATTGGGTTCGTGCTTCCCATCTCAGCGTAAACCGGAATCGGTTCGGGTCGTGCGGCGGCGGCATCAAAGAGCGCACGTCCGCCATTCAACGAACCGGTGAACCCCACGGCCTTCGTCGCCGGATGACGCACCATGTGCAGTCCAATCTGATTACTGGCTCCTTGCAACATTGAGAATACGCCAGCGGGCATGCTGGTGGCTTCCACCGCCGCCCGGACGGCCCGTGCTACCAATTCCGAGGTGCCGGGATGTGCCGGGTGGCCTTTGACCACCACCGGATTGCCCGCAGCCAGAGCAGAAGCCGTGTCACCCCCCGCAACGGAGTAGGCGAACGGAAAATTACTCGCGCCAAAAACCACCACTGGCCCCAGCGGAATGAGCATGCGCCGTAAATCGGGTTTAGGCAGCGGCTTCCGATCAGGTAATGCCCGGTCAATGGAGGCTTCAACCCAGGAACCTTCACGAACCAGTTCGGCGAACATTCTAAGTTGCCCCACGGTGCGAGTCCGTTCTCCGATCAAACGCGTTTCCGGCAGGGCGGTTTCGGCGTTGGCACGTTGGATGAGCTCGTCGCCGAGGCGCATGATTTCATCACCGATTTGATCCAGGAACGCCGCGACCTTGTCCGCTGGCTGGCGCTGGTATTCTCTAAAAGCCACTTCCGCCAGGGATAACGCCTCATCAGCTTCCGCCGTAGTCGCCTCATGGAAGAGAGGCGACAACTTTTCGCCGGTAGCCGCCGTAACCGCGTAAAAACTGCGTGAGCCGTCCGAGATTGCGGTTTTGCTGCCAATGATGCTCTTGCCATGCAGTTCCATAGGATGAAGAACTTGTCCCTGACTGTACGGATAATCAAGCCTTGGTTCACCTGCTTTTTATGATTTCCTCATTGGCACTTTAACTCTACATTATTTTTAGTGATTGATAGTCATTTGAAATTGGGCGAGTTTTTAACACGGCTTGGCGCCGCACCGTGGATCGCTCTTGATACTGAAGCGGACAGTTTGCATGCCTACCCGGAAAAGATTTGCCTGCTGCAAGTCACCACTCCCGATGGCGATGAATTGATTGACCCGCTTGCGTCCATTGATCTCGGCCCATTGCTGAAGACCTTTGGTAACCATGAACTCATTATGCATGGAGCCGATTACGATCTGCGGCTCTTTCGCAAACATCACGAGTTTGTTCCCCGCGCCATTTTCGACACCATGCTCGCCAGCCGATTGCTTGGCAATCTCCAGTTCGGGCTCAATAACCTCGTCGCCCAATACTTGGGGGTCGCACTCGACAAGGGCTCTCAAAAGGCCGACTGGGCCCGCCGGCCATTGACCGAGCGCATGGAAACTTATGCTCGCAACGACACTCATTATCTTAAGCCGTTGGCCGACCGTTTGAAGTCCGAGTTGGAAGCCAAAGGCCGCCTCAGTTGGCATCAGGAATCCTGCGCCCGGCTCATCGAAGATTGTTCACAGGCCCGGTTGCCGGACCGGGATTTAGTCTGGCGCCTCAAAGGAAGTCACAAGCTCGGTCGGCCGGCGTTGGCTGTATTGCGCGAACTCTGGCAATGGCGGGAAGGCGAAGCGATTGCTGCCAATCGGCCACCTTACTTTGTGCTGCAGCATGAACAGATGATTGATTTGTCCCTTGCGGCTGTGACTGGACGCTCCGTTGAACCACTCCTGCCGCAAAAGTTTTCCGATCGCCGTCGCGCAGGTCTGTTAAAAGCGGTGGGGCAGGGGCTCGCCGTGCCGCCGCGCGATCAACCTGAACCGTTGCGGCCCATCAGCCGGCGTTCCACTGACGCTGAGAAACGCCGCGTGTTGGAACTGCAACAACGCCGGGATAAGCGCGCCACCGAGTTGGGCCTTGATCCTACACTCATCGCCAGCCGCGCCACTATGATGGATCTTGCCGAGGACTGGCAGCGTCACGCATCCGACCTGATGAATTGGCAGCGTGAACTTCTCAAATAGCATCTACCTGCCGTTCGCTATCTCACCACTTCAAAAGCGAATCCCTTCAGATACTCCGTTTCCGCAATCGCCGGAATGATCGGATGATCCGGTGACTGGCTGTAGGTCGCCACGCGACGTAGCATGCGTCGCGCGTCATACGCCGCATCCAAAATCACCGCTTGGAACATCACCGCATCCACATGATGCGAACAACAAAACGTTGCCAGCGTGCCGCCTGGCTTCAAGAGTTTGAGCGCCCGCAAATGAATTTCCTTGTACCCGCGCATGGCGTCGGGAATGGCGGAACGGCTGCGGGTAAACGAAGGCGGATCCAACACGATCAAATCAAACCGCGGAACCACCCGCTCATGCGGGGCCACCACGGTTTGCGCCTTGAGCCAATCAAATACATTGACCGTTTCAAAGGAACACTGGCCGGCCACGCCGTTGGCCGCCGCATTGCGGGTGGCCGCCGCAACTGCCTCCGCGCTTTGGTCCAGCATATGGACATGCGCGGCTCCCGCTCGCGCGGCATGCAACCCGAAGCCTCCCAGGAAGCTGAAACAGTCCAGCACCTGCGCCCCTTTGGCCATTTCCGCCACGCGCTGATAATTCACCTGCTGGTCGAGATACAAACCGGTCTTGTGCCCGCCGAGAATATCCACCTCGAAGCGCAGCCCATTGAGTTGAATGTTTACCGGACCTTCAAGCGATCCCGCCAGAATCCCATTGGCATCCGGCAATCCTTCAAATTTTCGGAACGCAGTGTCGTTTCGCTCCACGATACAGCGCGGAGAGAAAATACTTTGCAGCGCCGCCACAATCATCGGCTTGCGCTGGTCCATTCCCAGCGCCGAAGTTTGCACTACGAGCACATCCTCATATTTATCCACAATCAACCCGCTGAGGAAATCGCTCTCCGCGTTCACCACTCGAAACGAGGACGCGCCGGGCAGATGTTTTTGTCGAACTGCCAGCGCCGCGCGGATGCGCTGCTCAAAAAACGCCTGGTCCAACGTCACTCGTTCCGGCCCGAGCACGCGTACGTGAATCTTCGACTTGGAATTGTAAAGGCCCACCCCCAAAAAACGCTGGCGATGGTCCTTGATCTGCACGAGTTCGCCATCCGTGGCGGGTTGGGTCAGGCGCAAAACGGAACCGTGATAAATCCAGGGATGACCTCCCACGATGCGGTCTGCGTCTCCGGGACGAAGTAAGACAGTAGGTAACGATGATGCTTCCATAATTTTTGTAAACAGTTGCTGCCTGAAGCGGTGAGCCACATATTGGACCAACACTCGCAGCCGCTTATTAACATACCAAAGTTAGTTCGGAGAACAAAGCGAATTCCCCACATTCATGAAGCTCGCTGGAAAATCTGAACAACTCTGCTCCTCCTGAAACTTTTTATAGGGTATTTGCCAACCCAATCTGGAGTCTTTACAAGACCTGGGCGATATTGTTTATTATGTATGACACACCGCATAAGCATCGTTCATTATGAATGAACCAAACAAGCCTGTCGGGAAAGGCGTGGAGCGCAGGAGCCCCTGGCAGCAGTTCGCACCCTCAAACGGCCGCGCATCGGCCCAAACCACACGGAGAATACACACATGAACATCACCGGTACAATCGACTCATTGTTGAATCAGAAGGGCACTGAAATCTGGTCCGTTGACCCCCAAGACACCGTCTTCGATGCCATCAAGCTCATGTCCGATAAAAACATCGGCGCGTTGCTCGTGATGCGCGGCGACGACTTGGTCGGCATCTTTTCCGAGCGCGACTACACCCGCAAGGTTATCCTCAAAGGCAAGTCCTCCAAACAAACCCCGGTTCGCGACATCATTTCCACCCCCGTCATTACCGTGGAGCCTGGCTACACGGTCGAGGAATGCATGCGCATCATGACCGAGCATCGCATAAGGCATCTACCCGTCCTCGATGGCGACCGCGTGGTCGGCATCATTTCCATTGGCGACCTCGTTAACTGGACCATTTCTGCCCAGAGCAACGCCTTGAACCAGATGGAAGATTACATCACCGGCAAATATCCCTGCTGAACCGTTCCATTCCGTCGCCCGAATTATTTCGCCGCCGCCGATGGCGCGGCTTCCTCAAATTCGTAAATCCTGCCGTCGAACGCCGTTACATAAACTTCCCCGTCCTGGTCCTCGCCGAAACTCGTAATCGGCCGCGCGGGGTTGCTCTTTACGAGCACACCGTCTGAAATTAATTTACCGTTTTCATAACGCAAACCCCATACCGTGCCCGACGAGAAATCCGCATACAGATAAACGCCAGCCAATTTCGGCAGCTTCTTGCCCCGATAAACATAACCGCCCGTGACGCTCAGGCCGAGCCCGTGTTCCGGGAACTTGCTCTCCTTCGCCAACGCCGGTGAGTGCGCATATTCGACGACCGGTTCAATCCATTTCTTCCCCGACGGCCTGTCCTTGTATTGGTGGAAACCTTCGCGGTCACTCCAGCCATAATTGCCGCCCTTGACGATCAAATCCACCTCTTCCCATTTGTCCTGGCCCACGTCGCCCGCCCACAGTTCCCCGGTCTGCCGGTCAAAACTGAACCGCCACGTATTGCGCAATCCATAAGCCCACGTCTCCGGACGCGCCTCGGCGTCTTTCTTGCCCACAAACGGATTATCCCTCGGGATTCCGTACGGCATGCGGCCCGCCCGTGAATTAACATCGATCCGCAAAATCTTCGAATACACAAAATTCAGGCTCTGGCCCAGAGTATGCGGGTCTCCCCCGAGGCCGCCATCGCCCAGGCTGATGTACAAATAACCGTCCGGGCCAAACACCAGGCAACCGCCATTGTGGTTCCAGTACGGCTGCGCCACTTCCATGATCTGGCGCTCGGAATCCATGTCCGCCTTGTTTGCGTCAGCTGCGGAAACCTGGAATTCGCTGATCACACTCCGCTTCGGCAACTGCTGCGTGTAGTAGATGTAAAACTTGTGGTTCGTTTTGAACTGTGGATGGAACGCCAGGCCCAACAACCCTTCCTCCGATTGTTCGTGCGGCTTGCGGTCAGTCATATCCATGAACAACCTGGCCTCGCTCCCGTTGCGGTCCTTGGGCATGATCCAAATCTGTCCGTCCTGGCCCACCACAAAAATGCGTCCGGAACCATCCGGCGCTTCTTCCAGCCAAAGCGGGCGTGTCAATTTTAAATTCGGGTACGCCACCTTGAGTTCAACTGCCGGCAAAGGCGCCGCGTTCGTCTCTTGCGCTTGAACCACGGGCGTCGAGCAGAGCAGGGTGGTCACCAAAGCCGGGACGGCCAAAATAGCTTTGAAAGGGATTCGTGTCATGTGCTCAAGTAAAATCTGAGCGTGTGAATTTGTCAAACTTTGCCGCTCGCTTTTTTGCCAGCGGACGCCACCTGCGACGTGTTGCCATCTTAAACTACTTCCGCGCCACCAATTGATTATTCACCTGGCCCGTCCCCGCTACGCTCTCCGCGATCGCTCCCAGCTTCTCCTTGCTTTCCTGGTCCTTCACCTGGCCGCTCAAAGTCACAACCCCGTTGGCGACGCAAATTTTTATTTTCTTAAACAGGAAAGCGTAACTCGAGTCCGCGCGAACCATCGCGGTCAGGATGCTTCGGCTCAATTCCGCATCCGTTGGCCCAACCCGTCCGCCTGCCGCAGCCGTCCCTCCGGCTTTCACTGCCATTACTCCCTGCGTCGCGCCGGGAACCACCGCTCCACTCGCGTCAAAATCCGGTTCCTGACCATGCATCCGGTAAAGCCCCGCGGCGTACGCGGGCTTGGTGATCTCAGTCCAAAAGAAACTGTCCGGTTGCGCCATGCTCTTCAGCTTGGCTCGCTCCGCCTTGAGCAACAGAATTCCTTTTCCGCGCATCAACGCTCCGGGCGGCACCGCGTATAACCCGCCACCCGTCCCATCCAGTGAAACCACCGCGAAGACGATCCGTCCAATGGGTATATCCAGCATCAGATTCACCACCTTGCCGAGATTCTCCTGCGCCTCATTCCTCACGGTCAATCCGATCAATTCACTGCACCGGACCATTTCACGACCGCTGTTCTCCCGCTTTCCGGCGACTTTGCCATCGAAATAACCACATGAATCATCGACGAATTTCTTAAGCTCGCTTGGGTCGGCCAGCGCCGTTCGCAATGCCGGTGCCTCTTCCAACTTGGCGCGCGCAATTCCCAGCATCACTTTGGTTCTGTCCGCCGCTGCGAAACTTGTCGCCGGCACCGCGATATAATGATCGCCGCCTTTGGGCGCCACCAACGCGCAAACAATCCGGCCCGCCCCAAGTTCAACATAGAAGTCTTCCACCTTGCCGAGCTTGTGTTCATCCCGGTCATAGACGGGCAATCCCATCAAAAGACTCGCTCGCTCCATCAATCCCAGACGCTCGGCCAGGTAGCCCGGCGGAAAACTGCCCGGTTTCTCTCTCGTTTGCGCCCGCGCCGGAGGCTGCATTCCGCAGAGGATTCCCGTCAGTGTGAGAGCGATGAGTATCGAAGCGTTTGTCTTTCTCATAATGCCTTTCTCAGGAGTGATCCGCCGCGGGGCGGGGCTATCGGCAGCCAGACGGGATTCGAAGACTTTTCGTGCGCCTGACAGATTTCGCGGTTTTCGCTCATCTTCATTGCCGATAAGTTGGTCATGTTCAGCGCCCCAACAGCCTTTTCACATCGGTGCCATTGCGGAGCTGTAATGATAGAAAAGCATCAGCGATGCCATCTCATTATCGCGAAGACAAACCCCCAAACCTCACATCAATAACAGCTTGCAGCTTTCGACGAAGCTACGTGCCGTTGTCGATACCTGCAAACCGCTCTCTTGCCAGCATTGGATTGCTGGCAATCGCCTCTTTTTCAAAGAACCAGCCGCGCTGGACTCGCGGCTTAATCCAATTTCAAATTCTGATCCGTGACCGCGCCATACGTTGCCGACGTCGTCAGATGCGCGAACTTCGCGAGCACGCCGCGCGTGTAACGCGGCTTGGGCGCCTGCCACGCTTTGCGCCGCGCCTTCATTTCCTTGGCTGATATGCCAAGCGTTAATTCCCGCTTCTCCGCATCAATCACGATGCCATCGCCATCCTTCACCAACGCGAGTGGACCGCCCACGTACGCCTCGGGCGTGATATGACCCACCACAAATCCGTGCGTGCCGCCGGAGAATCTTCCGTCGGTAATCAACGCCACTTCCTTCCCGAGCCCTTTGCCCATGATTGCGGAAGTCGGCGCGAGCATTTCCCGCATCCCGGGACCGCCCTTGGGCCCTTCATAGCGAATCACCACCACGTCGCCCTTCTTGATGCCCCCATCCAAAATCTTTTTCAACGCCTGCTCCTCGGAATTGAACACGCGCGCGCGACCCTCAAATCGCAATCCCTCTTTGCCGCTGATCTTCGCCACCGCACCCTCCGGCGCCAAATTCCCATAAAGAATCACCAGATGACTGTCCTTCTTGATCGGATTCTCCAGCGGACGAATAATCGTCTGGCCCTGCGGATAAGGCTGCACCCCTTCCAAATCTTCGCGCAACGTCTTTCCCGTCACCGTCAGGCAATCGCCATGCAGCAAACCCGCGTCCAGCAACATCTTCATCAACGGCCGGATGCCCCCAATCGCCACCAACTCCGACATCAAATGTTTCCCGCTCGGTTTCAAATCCGCCAGCACCGGCACATGCTTGCCAATGCGTGTGAAATCATCGATGCCCAGTTTCACCCGCGCCGCATGCGCCATCGCCAGCAAATGCAACACCGCATTCGTGGAACCACCCAGCGCAATCACTACCGTGATCGAATTCTCAAACGCCTTGCGCGTCATGATATCCAGCGGCTTGATGTCCCGCTTGATCAAATTCACCACCGCCGCGCCCGCCTGGAGACAATCCTTCTTTTTTGCCGGCGAAATCGCCGCCTGCGCCGAGCTGTTCGGCAGGCTCATCCCCAACGCCTCAATCGCGCTCGCCATCGTGTTCGCCGTGTACATCCCGCCGCACGAACCCGGCCCCGGAATCGCGCACGACTCAATCGCCTGCAATTCTGCGTCATTAATCTTCTTGTTCGCATGCGCCCCCACCGCTTCGAACACCGACACAATATCCAGCTTCCGCGTGTCGCCCGTGATGCACCCCGGCAAAATCGTCCCGCCATACACGAACACCGCCGGACGATTCATCCGCGCAATCGCCATCATCGACCCCGGCATGTTCTTGTCGCAACCGCCGATCGCCACAAAACCGTCCATCCCCTCGCAACCCACCACCGTCTCAATCGAATCCGCAATCACCTCGCGCGACACCAGCGAGTATTTCATCCCTTCCGAACCCATCGAGATGCCGTCCGACACGCTGATCGTGTTAAAAATAATCGCCTTGCCGCCCGCCTCGTTCGCTCCCTTTTCCGCTTCGATCGCCAGCTTATCAATATGCATGTTGCACGGCGTCACCATGCTCCAGGTCGAGGCGATGCCAATGAGCGGTTTCGTGAAATCCTCCGGCTTGAAACCGACCGGATAAAGCATCGCGCGACTCGGCGCGCGTTCCGGACCATCCAGCACCAAGCTGGAGTAGGGGCGGAGCGGATCAGTTTTGCGACCGGATTTCGATGCTTTAGGCGATGTCGTTTTCATTTGTGGAAGAACTATACACCATGGAACGGGCAAACTGACAAGTCTTGGAAACAAACCCCCGCCAGTTTTCCAGCCCCACATATATATAAGCTCCATCGCCATTTGGCACAATTTTGTCCGAATTTCCGCCCGGAAGGCCCACCGGTCCCATCGTCGTCGTCGATCCCCATATGGGCCGTGCGGAAGCCTCCCTTGGTGACCCGTCCGGAAGGACCCGCGCAACCGGAACGGTTGCCAGATAGTAGCCGGAGGTTGAGCGCCGAGCGATACCTCCGGAAACCAAAATGAATACTCACCACCCCCGAACGGGGGTGGCAGAACCTTGACTGCCTTGTCCAAGTTTGCCCCATAAAAAAACAACTTGGTATTACCTTAACTACCTTAGTTGAACTTGGTTTTACCTTAACCGGCCTTGTCGCACTGTCGCCTTGGCAAACGCCGCAGCACCTTCCCGATTTGTAGCGCCGATTGCCAATCGGCGGTATCGCGGGCTGGCAGCCCGCATGGCCTAAGTGAAGTTGGGAAAGTTTTGGCAATAAAGCCTCACCTAAGACTTCTCCGCGAGTGCGCCCGCCCTGTAGATCGCTCGGCTTTGCGGAGGGCCTCAAGGCCATTCTTGCCAATATTTATCCAACTTCACTTAGGCTTGGAACGAAGGCACCACCTTTCTGCAAACCGCTCCTATAGGTATGATGCCTTTCCTCACAATGGTGGTGCGCAAGCACCCAGACAGTAGGCGGAGGTGGAACGCGGCGGCACGTCCGGATCCCATCCCAAACACCCCACCACCCCGAAGACGGTGGCAAAAAGAACCCTGTCCAAAGTCGTCCCATAAAAAACTTTAGGCTCAAATTACCTCAATTTACCTTGACCAACCTCCAGGCCACCTTGACTTACCTTGATCAGCCTCAAATTCCCAAACGTCCTCGTCGTGGATCCCACCTTCGCGCCCTTCGTGCCCTTCGTGGTAAAACTCCAGTTCATAAAAAAATCCATTCTTAAATCACCTTAACTGGAGTTTGGCACTTTTTGTGAAAGACCTTGGACAATATTTGTTGGGGTCCTTGCGTCTGAGGCCAATGGCCTTAGAGAACGAGCATGGGAAAGATGTTTTTTTGTGCTACCGG
>JAQGPA010000008.1 GCA_028293325.1 Pedosphaera sp.
AAGCATTGTGCCGGTGCACGCATAGGTGCGGGACAGGTCGGAGCCGCTTTTGTTGCCATATTTGGCGGAGGGACAGACGAACACGACATTTTCCGGGCCGTTGGTATTACCGTCTTTTAGCCTTAAAAAGGAGTTAAGTTCCTTGGTCCAAATGCCTGCGGCGGTGGCGTCGGAAGCCATGGGCCAGAAGTCGGAGTTTTCATCGCTATACAGGTTCAAGGCGAGTCCAATCTGTTTGAGGTTGTTCAAACAGGCTGTCTGGCTGGCTTTGCTCTTGGCGCGGGCTAGGGCAGGCAGCAAGAGACTTGCGAGAATGGCGATAATGGCGATTACGACCAGTAACTCGATCAATGTAAAGGCATGTCGGTCAGGTGTTTCAGGTGTAATGCGGACAGTAATACGGACGGGTTTCATATTGGTGTTGCTGGTCTTCTCCTTCATTCGCACATTACAGAGTTCGATGGAATACGACGTTTGTGTGAGATGGGTGAGATTAATCCGGTTGGGCAATTACCAAAGCGAAGGCTGAAGCTGCAGCGGTCAAGAGCCAATATGTCACACAATTTCCAGAGGACATGCTGCAAGGCGTGGGCCTTTGGTTGCTCTCGGCAGGGATACCAAAACAAAAGATTACAGGAAATTTTGAATCGAACGGCCGAATGCGTCGGCAACGCAATGACCCATCAACCCGCAGTCGAAGCCGTAGTGCGCATGCTCATGGCTCAGAGAAAGACTGGCGGCGCCGGACAGTTTCTGGATGAAGCGCCCCCATCTGCATTCGTCAGGCAGCCATCGAGCGCAAACATGGATTCATCACGCAACGGGTGATGTCGCCTTATTCAGACAGCGTCGGACGGTGTCAATGAGGATTTGGGAATGACAGGGTTTTTGCAGGAAATAATTGTTGTCCCGATTGAGAAAATCCGTGTCTTTGCTGATTACATTCAAGCTGTAGCCGCTCATGAAAACAACCTTCAATCCCGGTGTTTGGCGGCGCAACTGTTCGGCCAGGTCACGGCCATTGATGCCGTCGGGCATGACGACATCGGTGAGCAACAGGTCTATTCCCGTTCCCTGGCTCCGCCATATTTCCAAGGCTTCGCGACCCGAAGCGGCTTCGATGACCTGGTAACCAAATTTTCTTAAGATTCGTCGGGTCATCAATCTTACCGCCGCCTCATCTTCGACCAGAAGTATCCTCTCCGTGCCGCCTCCCAGCGAGGCTGGTTCGACCTCAGGCGGGGTTGCCGTGGCAGCGGGTGATGGAATCGCCGGCAGAAAAACCTTGAAGGTTGTGCCCACGCCAACCTTGCTGGAAAGATCAATCCAGCCGTGATGCTGTTTCACGATGCCATAAATGGTTGCCAATCCCAAGCCGGTGCCTTTGCCAACTTCTTTGGTGGTGAAAAACGGTTCGAATATGCGCGGTAAATATTCGGGCGCGATGCCACATCCGGTGTCGCTCACGCTCAGACAGACAAATTCACCCGTCTGCGCTTCCTGATGCAGTCGAACATACGGCTCACTAATTCCGACCTTTTCGGTGGAAATAATCAACTGGCCGCCTTGCGGCATGGCGTCACGGGCATTGACGACGAGATTGAGGATGACTTGGTCCATCATGCTCACGTCAGCCTGGACAAACAGTGGAGCCGGATCACAGTTGCATTGCAGACAGATGTGCTCGCCGATGATTCGCCTGAGCATCTTGGCCAAATTATTAATTCCGTCGTTGAGGTTGAGTGGCTGGGACCGGATGGCCTGTTTGCGTCCGAAGGCAAGCAGTTGGCGCGTCAAATTTGCAGCCCGTTCCGAGGCGGCGGTAATCTGGGTGAGGTTTTCGCGGGTTTGATCATCAAGCGTGCTGGCATTCATCAGGGCCAGTTCGGCGTTGCCTTGAATGACAGCCAGGAGATTGTTGAAATCATGCGCCACACCGCCAGCCAATTGGCCAATGGCTTCCATTTTTTGTGCCTGGCGCAATTGTTCCGCAAGCTGTTTCCGCTCCGCATGCTCCCGGGCTTCGCGCAACGCCCGTTGCACCGCCGTGATCAGACGGTCCCGCCGATCCTTGAGGACGTAGTCGGTCGCCCCGCTCTTTAGGCTCTCAATCGCCCGTTCTTCGCCAATGGTACCGGAGAAAAAGATAAAGGGCGTTTCCGCCTGAACTTTTCGAGCGGCAGTGAGGGCGGTCATGCCGTCATAGGCAGGAAGGGAAAAATCCGAAATGATGAGATCAAAGGTGTTTTGTTCCAGTGCACTTTCAAAACCCTTTTGTGTCTTGGCATGAACGAACTCGCAGTCCATGCTATTTGCCTTGAGGGTAATCTCCAGTAATTCGCGGTCGCATTCATTGTCTTCGAGGCACAAGATGCGAATTGGTTTTTTGAGCAGGATCTCTTCCATAACTTTCTTATAAAGCATCGTCGCCCAATTCCATCCGGATTTTTGGCCTAACGACTTCTGCTTGAAAGAGTTTACCAAGCCTTAACCTTGCCAACCAAGAACAGGCAGCGGACTAAAAATCTTGTAAGGCATGAATAGGAGGTGGATTGCTGTAAATTCGTTGATCCGTGCATATTAGCAATTAACAATCGTGTCCACCTGGCTTTCAACCATATGGGATAGGCACCAACAAACTGCACATAAATAGGACAGCGTCTCGAATTGATGGACACTATGGGTGCATCGCTTATTATCGAAAAAGAGCGTGCTTTCTGCGGGAAAAGCCATCCAATCCTCGACAAGTCGATGGCAACAAGTTTTCCGAACCGCTGTTGGCTTTAAGAATATCGGCTTTGAATTTTTTGGCACAACCCAGACAGACGCCGTGCGTAAAGGTCGCATCGGTATGTGCACGAACGTAGTGTTCGACGCTTTGCCATTAGCCGGTGTTGGTGTGGACGCTGTTGCACCAGCCACAAATCGAAATGAGGCCGGAGAGGATTTTGACTTCCGCGAGGGCGGTTTGGAGTTTCTCAATGGGTTCACGTTGTTCAATTTCGGCACGGCACCGCCGGGCCATTGCCATTACAAGGAGAAGCTATCGGGCGATTGCGGTGGTTGCGTCGCGAACTGATCCAGTGAACAACGCCACCGCAATGGAGGCAAAAACGATTCTGGTTACGGGGGCCAACAGCGGCATCGGCTTGGCGACGGCTCCCGAGCTGGCGCGGCGAGGTGCTGCGGTGGCCACGGTCTGCCGCCAAGCCTGTCGCGGCGCTCAGGCCAAATGCACAATAAATAATTTGCGCCCATTGACGTGGTGCCAGGTAATTTGCCAGGGAGTATCAGCGCGTTTAATCTGAGTAGTAGTTATGACTACGGTATGACCGCTCGGAATTCAAATTTAGCCAAACGGTTTGGGCATGCCGAACCGGATAAACCGCGGCGCGTATTCCGGTTTGCACAGTACCAATCCACCATTCTGCGTTACGCCGTCAGCATTGTTAGCGTGTTGCTGGTGATTGCCATACTCAAGGCTTTAAATCCTCTGCTCGCGGACAAGCATCCTTACACACTCTTTTTTGCCGCCGTTGCTGTCACTTCATGGTTCGCGGGCTTTTGGCCTTCCATTCTGACGATTCTACTCTCCTACCCGGCTGCATATTGGTTTTTCATCCCGCCCCGTTATTCGCTAAACCACGGCGCGGATGATCTGGCGGGTCTGGGTGGATTCATCGTCTCCGGATTGGCAATCGCTTTCACCAGCCGGGCGCTCCACGCCGCCAGGGAACGCGCCGAAACAAAACAGGAAGAGTTGGTTAAGGCAAAGGCAAAACTCAACGATTACGCGGCCACCCTGGAGAGCAAAGTTGAGGAGCGTACTGCCGACCTCAGGGAAAGCCTCCAATCACTCGAAAAGGTTCTTTACCATGTGGCCCATGATCTTCGCGCTCCTCTCCGCGCGATGCAGAGTTTCACCCTCTTGCTGGAGGAAAATGCCCGGCATTTGGACGCTGAAGGGCGAGACTATGCGCATCGCGTCGTGGAGGCCACCTCGCGCATGGATGTCCTGATCCGGGATTTGCTGGTTTATGGCCGCCTAGGCCACGTCAAACTGTCGATCCAACGGGTTGATACCGAAAGGGTGCTGGATGACGCCTTGAATCAATTATCTGATGAGACTGCGGCCAAAGGCGCAGCCATGCTAATCCGGCGTCCCTTGCCTCCGGTCATGGCCAATAAAACCGTGCTGCGCCAAGTTTTAATCAACCTTTTGTCCAACGCGCTGATTTACGTTGCCCCAGGGATTGCTCCGCGCATCGAAATCTGGGCTGAAACCGACGACCACAAAGTCCGGCTCTCGGTCAAGGACAACGGCACCGGTATGCGGCCTGAATATCACAAGAAGGTTTTCGAGGTTTTTGAACGCTTGCAACAACGTGCGGAGGATGCTTCCGGAACGGGCATGGGCCTGGCCATCGTGAGCAAAGGCGTGCAACGCATGAAAGGGC
>JAQGPA010000009.1 GCA_028293325.1 Pedosphaera sp.
CAGGCCGCAGCCGAAGGGCTGTTAATCCTCACTCAGGAGAAGGCTCTGGCGTCGAGCCTGCAACATTATCCCGAATCCATTCTTCAAGCCGTCAATGCGGCACGACTTCGGCTCGAAGCCGCCGGCATCGATTGGCGCAGTGTGCCCATTGAAGCCCGCTACGCGCGGGTCACGGCCATCCATCAGGTTGTTGTCGAGGAAACGCTCTCAAATACGGAAACCTTCAGTGACAAGGTGGATCGCATCCTGACGCATAAGATTTGGGGCACCCTTTTTTTCATCGCCATCATGGCGGTCATGTTCCAAAGCATTTTCAGTTTCGCCAAGATTCCCATGGACGCCATCCAATCGGTGGTGGGCTCGGTGGGCGGTTGGGTGGCGCACGCTTTGCCGCCCGGTGATTTGAACAGCCTGCTGGTGGGCGGTGTGATTGCCGGTGTGGGAGCGGTCATTGTTTTTCTGCCGCAAATTCTGTTGCTCTTCCTGTTTATTGGCCTTCTGGAAGACACCGGTTATATGGCGCGCGCCGCCTTTCTCATGGACCGCCTCATGAGCAAGGTCGGACTGCACGGCAAAAGCTTTATCCCCATGCTCAGTTCGTTTGCTTGCGCCATCCCCGGCATCATGGCCACGCGCACGATCGAAAGCCCCAAAGACCGTCTGGTCACCATTCTCGTCGCCCCGCTGATGAGTTGCTCCGCGCGCCTGCCCGTTTATACCCTGCTCATCGCCGCCTGCGTTCCCAACATCCATGTCCTCGGAATTTTTCGGCTTACCGGGCTGACGATGCTCGCCATGTATTTGCTCGGCATCATCGTTGCGCTCCTCATGGCCTGGCTTTTCAAAAAAACGTTGCTCAAAGGCGAAACCCCCATGCTCATCATGGAACTGCCTCCCTATAAGCGTCCCTTGGCCCGCATCGTATTGCGCCACATGTGGGACCGTTCCCGCCTCTTTCTTCGCCGCGCCGGCACTGTCATTCTCGGCATCAACATCCTGCTCTGGTTTCTCGCCACCTATCCCCGCAACGCGGAAATCGGTCGCCAATATGAATCGCAGCGACAATCCATCCGCGTCGCCGATTTTCCCGGTCTGACAGATCCCCAGGCAATCTCCTCAGCCCGCTCGGAAAAGCTGGCGGCGCTGGACAAGGCGGAGATCGGCGACAAATTACGTTACAGCTTCGCCGGTCGCATGGGCCGCTTCGTCGAACCAGCCATTGCGCCGCTGGGCTTCGACTGGAAAATGGGCATCGGCATTATCACCTCTTTCGCCGCACGCGAAGTTTTTGTCAGCACCATGTCCACTGTTTATAACCTGGGCAATGCGGAGAACTCCGAGGCCATCACTCCCAGTCTGGCTAAAACTCTCCGCGAACAAAGACATGCCGATGGCACGCTGGTTTACACGACCCTTACCGCGGTGACGCTCATGGTCTTCTACGTCTTCGCCCTCCAATGCGTCAGCACCGTTGCCATCGTCCGCCGCGAAACCAACTCTTGGAAATGGCCAGTCTTCCAATGGCTCTATATGGGAGCCCTTGCCTGGCTCTTGGCCTTCATCACCTATCAAGGGGGTCGGCTCTTAGGATTGGGTTAACCCCAGGCTGGCAACCGCTTGGATATGTTTCAAGCCGTTTACCATTAGTAGCTTACACTAGTTAATACCCTTGAATTTATCCTTCTTTCCCGCTTGCCAGAGCGTTAATCTCGAATCTGGTCGCATTTTGACCCACTTTTTTATACAAATCCGCACTTACCGGTGTCTATTGGGTGAACGATTGACTGTGAACGACTCAAAACTTAATTGGTGTCAGGACATTTACGAGGCCAAGGCCTCGGCATTGATCCTATACGGAAGAGCTCTTGGGTTGGACCATTGCGAGGCCGAGGATGTCCTCCAGGAAACCTTCCTCGCACTCATGCAACTGCCCGCTCCGCCGGAACAAGCCGAGCATTACTGCGTCCGCAGCTTTCGTAATCGCGCCTTAAATCATCGCCGGGGCCTCTGGCGGCGGTTCGCCCGCGAGTTGGAATCGCATCGCTGGTTTGAACGTTCGTCGACAGAAACGACTCAGGAGCGGGCAGCAATGCATTGCCTCACCAGCCTGCCGCCGGAGCAACGCGAATCCATTGTCCTCAAAATTTGGCATCAATATACCTTTGATGAAATCGGCCAATTACTTGGCTTGTCCCCCAATACCGTGGCTGGCCGCTACCGTTACGGCTTGCAGAAGTTAAGAATGTGTTTGAAAGGAGAAAATTATGAACGACTCGAATCCTTTGGAGAAACAATTGCAATCATGGACCCCTCGCCGCCCTTCGGCAGCGCTTAAGGACCGGCTATTCTCCTCTTTTGCCTCGCCCGAAACCACCCATCCGGCCTCCTCCAGGTTTGTCTGGCTCGGGCTCGCTCCGGCCACCTGCCTCCTTTTGCTCAGCCTCTCCTTTTGGCTGGCTCAGGCCGAGACCCCCAGCTATCTCGCCGCCAGTGGCGCATCCAACATGCTCGCCAGCCTCTCGCTCCCCAGCCAGGAACGCCTCCCCTACCATGCCCAAGACCCCCGTTATCAGGAATGGAATACCTGGTCGGTTGCTACTTTTGATTGGACAACAGGCGTCCGTTCCCTGTCAACTACGGGCTCTTTTCCCTTATGGAAGACCAATATCCAGAAACTCTGATATAAATGAGCGCTGATAATTTGAAACCGACAGTCGATAACAAATCCGTCCCCAGCCCGGCCAAAGCCGAGCCTGCCAAACCGACTTCGCCCAAAGTGGTGCTCCCGCCACTGTTCCGCAAAGTGGATTGGCTGACGTTTGGCATCACCGCACTCCTGATCTTCATCGGCTACTTTCTAACCTTGGCGCCGGATATGACGCTGGAAGACTCCGGCGAGCTCGCCACGGGCTCGTTCTATGCCGGTGTGCCGCACCCTCCGGGCTACCCGGTCTGGACAGTTTTCACCTGGTGCTTCACCCGTCTCGTGCCAGTGGCCAATGTCGCCTACCGCGTTGCCATCGCTTCCGCCGTATCTGGAGCCTTGGCCTGTGGTTTATTGGCCCTGCTCGTCTCGCGCGGCAGCAGCATGATTATTGAAGGCATTGCTGATTTCAAAGGCATCTCCCGCAGCATTGAAAACGCCCTCTGCGTCGTCTCCGGCTTCGTGGCCGGCACACTCCTCGCCTACAACGGCTACATGTGGAGCCAGTCGGTCATTGTCGAAGTCTATCCCTTTAGTGTGCTTTCCCTCATGGGGGTCATGTGTTGCCTGATGCGTTGGATCTACGCTCCCCACCAAAGACGCTATCTTTACTGGGCATGGTTCCTCTTCGGCCTCTGCTTTACGAATCACCAGACGCTGATCGTCGCCGCTGTGGGCATTGAAGTTGTCATTATCGCAGGTCAACCCAAGCTGGGACGCGATCTCCTCCTCGGCAATTCCTTGGTCTATATTGTTGGTGCCACCGTTCTGGGGACACACGCCCTCGGCACCTTTCAGCCCAATGACATGGTCATTATTCTTTTCCATATCATTGGCATCGGCTCCATCATCACCTGTGCCTGGTTGACGCTCTCCACTAAAAGGATCGCCACAGAATGGCTGCCAGTCATTATCATGTTCTCGCTTTGGGTGGTCGGCGCGGCGTTCTATTTCTACATGCCGCTTGCTTCCATGTCCAATCCCCCCATGAACTGGGGCTACCCCCGCACCGTGGATGGCTTCATTCACGCCTTGACCCGCGGACAATACGAGAAGGCCAATCCGACCGATATTTTCCATCACCCGGGTCGTTTCTTGATGCAACTCGGCATGTACCTGTCCGGCGCCAATGATGAATTTAACCCGGTCAATCTTCTTCTCGTGCTGGTGCCTCTGTTTTTTCTCTTCCGGATGCAGAAACGCGAACGCGCCTGGCTTATTGGTCTCCTGGGTATCTGGGCCTGTCTTGCCATCCTGCTCTTGATCTTGCTCAACCCGCAACCGGATCGCGCCTCGATTGAATTGAATCGCGTCTTCTTTACCGCCTCCTACACAGTGATCGCCATGTTCATTGGCTATAGCCTGACTTTAATCGGGGCGTTTATGGCCACACAATATGAGCGCTTTCGCCCTTGGGGTATGCTCGGCGGCGGCATCGCCGCCATCGCTGCCCTTTGCTCGCTCGCGTATACCACCCAGACCATCTACGGCGATGTGCCGGGCATGAGTTCCCTGCATAAGTTTTTCTATGCCATCGGCAAAGCCTTCGCCAAGGATCATTATGGCCTTCCTATCTATGGTGGGCTGCTGCTGCTGGCCCTCGGCGTTATCTTTGTATTGATCAACTTTGGCTCCCGTTCGCGCCCCCGAATGGCCCTCGCGCTGACTCTCTTCGCTTTGCTACCGGCTCATTCCATCATGACCCATTGGTCCGACAACGAGCAACGCGGCCACTGGTTCGGTTATTGGTTTGGCCACGACATGTTCACCCCTCCATTTAAGGTCTATCCGGAAATGACCCGCAACGCTGTTCTGTTCGGCGGCACCGATCCCGGACGGTTCGCGCCCACTTATATGATTTTTTGCGAAAGCTTTATCCCGCGCGATAAACGACCCAAGGAAGACCCTGACTTCAACCGGCGCGATGTTTACATCATCACCCAGAACGCACTCGCCGACGGTACTTATTTGGAATACATCCGCGCGCATTACAATCGCAGCACTCAGATTGACCCGCCCTTCTTCCAGGAACTGCTCCGGCCCAAAAAAGAGGTGGAATTGAATTACACCACCAACTTCGTCGCGCGGACTGCCAATCAATTGCTCGACAAACCATTCACCCACCTGGGCGCGCGCATTGAGGCCCGCCGCCGTGAAGAAGGCGTTTATCCGCACAACGAAATTTACACCCCTTCCCCCGAGGATTCGCAACAGTGTTTCCAACGCTACATGGATGACGCCCAGCGACGGGTGGATCATGACATGCGCTTCCCCAACGAACCGCGCCAGATTAGGCCCGGCGAAGATGTGAAGGTCGTCGACAATCGCGTGCAGGTTTCCGGCCAGGTGGCCGTCATGGCCATCAATGGCCTCCTCACCAAGGTCATTTTCGACCACAATCCCACCAATGAATTCTTCGTTGAGGAAAGCTTCCCGCTCGAATGGATGTATCCTTATCTCACTCCCTTTGGCGTCATCATGAAGATCAACCGTGAACAGGTGCCCGAATTCACGGACGAGACCATCAAAAAAGATCATGATTTCTGGAGCCAATATTCCACCCGCCTGATCGGAAATTGGATCACTTATGACACCAGCGTCAAAACCATCACCGAGTTTGTGGAAAGGGTCTATCAACAGCGCGACTTCACCGGGTTCATCGGTGACCGAAAATTTGTCCGTGACGACCAGGCTCAAAAAGCCTTCTCCAAGCTCCGCAGTTCCATCGGCGGCATCTACGCCTGGCGTGTGAACAATGCCAAAAACCCGGCCGACCAGCAGCGCATGATCAAGGAGGCTGATTTCGCCTTCCGCCAAGCCTTTGCCTTTTGCCCCTATAGCCCGGAAGCTGTCTTTCGCTATGTGCAACTTCTCGCCCAGGTGGGTCGCTTTGATGACGCCATTCTCGTCGCCAACACCTGCCTCAAACTGGACCCTAATAACGGTGCAGTGAAAGACTTGGTCGCCCAACTTGATAATATCAAAAAACACGGCGGCGGCCCCACGGTGGCCACTCCCGCCCAGAATCAGGCCAACCTTGTCCAATTGGAAAAAGAGGTGAAGGATAATCCGGACAACTTTCAAGCCGCCTTCACCTTGGCGAACGTCTATGGGCAGATGCAGCAACCGGAAAAAGTTCTCCAGCTTTTGGACCAGGTGTTAGCCAATCCCAAGGTGACGGTGGAAGCGGTATTGTACGTCGCCAAAATTCAAGCCAGCATGGGCAATTACCCCAAGCTCGAAGTCGCGCTGGAGAAGCTCACCCAATTGGATCCCGCTTCCCCGGAAGCTTGGTATGATTTGGCGGGGCTCAAAGCTGCCGTTGGCAAAACCAATGATGCGCTCGGTAACCTGCGCCATGCGCTGGAAGCCAACGCCCAAAGGCTCGCCAAGGACCCCAAAGCTTCCAACCTCCTCCTTACTTTCCGCGCGGATAATCGATTCAGTTCGTTCCGCGATTCACCGGAAATTCGGGATTTGGCTTCCCACAATTAAACCGGCGTTTCACCCCCGCTCCCTAATTTGGGCACTACTTAGTTGCCCAACCACTCCGAATCGTATATTTTGGGGAATAAGGCTCTCTTACTGTAAGGAAGTCGGGAATAAATGAAAAACACAATGGCCGAAACCAGAAAACCACGGACAACGGAAGACGGGGAAGCTGAACCTTCCACCGCAGCACTCGTAGTCGAACCGCTGACACCGGAACAAATTGAGGAGCTCAAAACCCGCGCTGCCAAAGCGGATGACAATTGGGAGCGCTTGCTGCGCACCACTGCCGATCTTGAAAACTTCAAGAAACGCGCCGCCCGCGAACGCGAGGAAGCCATCAAGTTCGCCAACGAATCCCTGATCAAGCGGCTGGTGCCCGTGCTCGATAATTTTGACATGGCCATGGCCGCGACCGCCCAAAACCAGGCGGACACCATGCAGTCTCTCCAAACCGGCATCAGCATGATTCATCAGCAGCTAAAAAAGGCGCTGCAGGAGTCCGGCATGGAAGAAGTGGATGCCGCTGGCAAACCTTTCGACCCCAACTGGCACGAAGCCGTTTCCCAGCAGGAAACCACCGAAGTGCCCGAGGGCAATGTTCTCCAACAACTCCGTAAAGGTTATAAATTGCGCGACCGTCTTATCCGTCCGGCCACCGTGATCGTGGCCAAAAAACCTGTTGCTTAATCCCATGGCCAAGCGTGACTACTATGAGGTGCTCGGTGTCGAGCGCACCGCCGATATTGAGGAAATCAAAAAAGCCTATCGCAAACTCGCCGTAAAACATCACCCGGATAAAAATCCGGGCGACAAAACGGCGGAGGACAATTTCAAAGAACTCGGCGAGGCCTACGAAGCTTTGAGCGATTCCCAGAAACGCGCCGCCTATGATCAATACGGCCATGCTGCCTTCGACCCGCGCATGCGGGGTGGTGGCCGTAGTGGCGGGGGCGGCTTCCATGACCCAGCCGACATTTTCCGGGAAGTTTTTGGTGGCGCTGGTGGCGGCAGCATTTTCGAGGATTTATTTGGCGGTGCACGTTCGGACCCCACGCAACCGCAACGCGGCGCTGATCTCCGCTACGATATGGAGATCACCTTTGAGGAAGCGGCGCACGGCTGTGAAAAGGAAATTACCGTCACGAAGCAGGACCGTTGCGATGTTTGTCACGGTTCCGGCGCGGAAGCGGGTTCCAAGAGTAAAACTTGTCCGACCTGCGGCGGTCGTGGTCAGGTGATCAGTTCCCGGGGCATTTTCAGCATCGCTCAGACCTGCCCGCGTTGTGAGGGTTCCGGTCGCGTGATCGAAAAACCCTGCAAAACCTGCCACGGTGCCGGTCGTCGCGAACGCACTTCCAAGATCAAACTCCGCATCCCCGCCGGCGTCGATACCGGCTCTCGTCTCCGCTCTACCGGCAATGGCGAAGCCGGCTCGCGCGGTGGTCCATCTGGTGACCTCTACGTTGTCCTTCACGTCAAAGCCCATGATATTTTTCAGCGCGATGGCGATGATTTAATTTGTGAAGTGCCGGTCAGTTTTGTTCAGTCCGCGCTCGGTGCGGAAATTGAAGTGCCGACGCTGAGCGGCAAAACCCATATCAAGGTTCCGGCCGGCACCCAGCCTGGCACTACCTTCCGCTTGAAGGGCAAGGGGGTAAAAAATATCCAGGGCTTTGGTTCCGGTGACTTGCATGTGCGCATCAACGTTGAGATTCCCACCCACCTGAACGCAGCTCAGAAGGCCAAACTTCAGGAATTTGCCGAACTTTGTGATGAAACGGTAAACCCCTTGACACAAAGCTTTTTCGAAAAGGCCAAAAAACTTTTTAGCTGACCTCGACCTTCCCTCAATCAACTATCATGCATCGATTTTATCTGCCACCGGAACAGTGCCGTGATAACACCTTTTTGCTGACGGAACGGGAAAGTCACCACGCTCTCCACGTTCTGCGCGTCCGTGACGGCGAACGGCTCATGGTATTGGACGGCGCTGGCCAGGAGTTGCTCTGTGAAGCCCGGAAACAGGCTCACGACCAGATCAAGCTCGCTGTCGTGCAAAGGAATTCAATTCCGCCTCTGCCCTACCAGATCACCCTTTTGCAGGCCATCCCCAAGGGCAAAATCATTGATAGCATCATCCAGAAAGCGACGGAACTGGGTGTGCATCGCATCGTTCCGCTGGTCTCGGATCGCGTCATCACCCAGTTGGATGATGACAGCGCCGCCGCCAAGGTTGAAAAGTGGCAATTGACCGCCATTGAGGCCATCAAACAATGCGGTTCCGCCTGGTTGCCGCAAATCGAAACTCCGGTCACGCCCAAGGAATATCTCGCGCGCGGTGAAAAATTCGAGATGCCTCTGATTGCCTCCCTGCAGAGCGATTGCCGCCATCCCCGCGAATATTTTAAGACCTTTTATCAGGAGAAGGGCCGCTTACCCAAAACAACCTGCGTCTGGATTGGACCGGAAGGCGATTTCACCCCGGCGGAAATGAATGCCGTAAAATCCGCCGGCGTGCTGCCCATAACCCTCGGGCGCTTGGTTCTACGCAGCGAAACTGCGGCCCTTTACTCCCTGTCAGTGCTCAATTACGAGCTCCAATCCAAGTACGACTGAACACTCGCTTGCTCAGCGTGATTGCAGCAGGACGCGAAAAGCCCGGCCCAAATGCTCCGGATGCGTGAGGGTTTGAAATTGCCGGGCTTGTTTTCCAGACCATGCCCCAAAGGATTCCCCGCTCGCCTCAATTCTCTGCGCAATCCCGCTTAGAAATTGCGCCTGGGATTGGTAGGCTTCCGTGGTGAGCCCCTCGGCCTCGCCCGCCTCCTGCACCGCCGTGAAATTTACCTGCGCCGTGATATCCTGTTCGCCGGGCCTGGCCAGCAGGTCTGAACTGACATGCTGCCGGTAATAAGCCCGCGCTGTTCCCTCTTTTCTTTCTGGCACAAAAAACTGTTCCCCCGCCAACCCATAATCTATCCCGAGTAATTTCCCCGAACCCAAAGTCCGCGCCGCTTCCTGCCACCAACAGACCGCTGCGGGGTTAACCTCCGTCGTGAACCCGTCCGGCAACACTTCCAACAACTCCGGCGGCAGTTCCGCTACCGCCCCGACCACAGAATTTCCCGCCGCCAATGGCATCCGGGCCCAGACGAATCTCCCCTCGCGCACGCTGACTCCCCACTCAAACCATTCCCGCCTTAGCTTATCCCAACCAAGTCGATGCACCGGCATCGCATCCAGCAATTCATTCGAAAAAATGACCCCGTTCACACCCGGCTTCGGCACCGCTTCCCACGAGTCAAACCACCGGACTGTTTTTGCCCAGTCTCCCAAAGTTTTTTCCTGGCTCTGTCTCCGTTTTGCGGACGGCTCCATGATCCAATATTCCAAGGTCGCCAACAGTTCCGGCCGATGCTGGCGCAACCAGTTCAATATGTCCAAAGCCAGCCGTCCATCGTGCGCTCCCGCTTCCACCAACTGCCGCCCGCCAGCCGGCAGTTTTACGAGCCAGTCAGCGAACTGAAAGGCCAATAATTCTCCAAACAAGCTGCCTACGCTGACACTGGTAAAAAAGTCGCCTTGCCGTCCCGGTGATACATCCAATTGCTCATAGTATCCAATATTGGGACAATACAGCACCAGCTCCATGAAGCGCGCAAAGGAAATGTCCCCCCGAATTGCCTCTTCCTCTATGATTCCACGCAGATTGTTCATTATCCAGGGGACTGGCCCTGTCTTGGGCACAAGTCCTGCTAAACTATCGTCAGTTATATGGCGAAAATCGATGCATTCTTCAATCTAATGTTCGAGCAAAAGGCCTCGGACTTGCACCTGTCGTCGGGCAACCCCCCGATGCTCCGCATCAATGGCGAACTGCATCGCGTGGATTATCCCCCGCTCGAGAGCGATCCGCTCAAGCTGATGCTTTACGAAATCGCCCCGGAATTTAAGATCAAAATCTTTGAAGAAACCGGTGACGTGGATTTCGGCTACGAAATCCCCAACATTTCCCGTTTCCGCGCCAACTTTTTCAACCAGAAAAACGGCATCGCGGCCGTGTTCCGTCAAATCCCCAGCCGCGTTCTTTCCTTCGAGGATTTCGAGAAATTTGACGCCCCGCTCCCCCCGGTCCTCAAAAAGCTTTGCATGCTTCACAAAGGCCTGGTGGTTGTCACCGGACCCACCGGCTCCGGCAAATCCACCACCCTCGCGGCCATGGTGGATTACGCAAATAAAAACCGCCGTGACCATATTATCACGGTCGAAGACCCGATTGAGTTCGTCCACGAAAGCAAGAACTGCCTCGTTAATCACCGCGAGGTTGGCATTCACACCAAATCCTTCGCCGCCGCCTTGCGCGGTGCCTTGCGCGAGGATCCAGACGTCGTTCTCGTGGGCGAGTTGCGCGACTTGGAAACAATTGAACTGGCCATCACCGCGGCCAGCACCGGCCATCTTGTCTTCGGCACCCTGCACACCCAGAGCGCGGGCAAGACGGTGGACCGTATCATCGATGTCTTCCCGGCCGAACAGCAAAATAAAATTCGCGCGACACTGTCTGAAGCCCTTAAAGGCGTGGTGGCGCAAAACCTTTTCAAACGCATCGACAAGAAAGGCCGCGTCGCCGCCCTGGAGATTCTCGTTTTCACCACGGCCATAGCCAACCTGGTCCGTGAAGGCAAAACCCATCAAATCCCCGGCATGATCCAAGTCGGCAAAAAACACGGCAACCAGCCGTTGGACGACGCCATCATGGAACATCTGCGGATGAAGCGAATTTCGCCTGAAGAGGCCTATGAAAAATGTCTGGATAAGAAAAAATTCCGTTCTTTCGTCCCAAATCCACCGGACGATGACGAAGTTTAAGCCCCTTTGAATTATGCGCCGGCCCGAACTGGACTACATCCTTTCCACGATGTTGGACTCCGCCTCCGAGGTGTCCGATCTTTTGTTTACCGCCAACAAGCCGCTGCAGGTCGAAGCGGCCGGCGAACTCACCCCGGTCGCCTGCGATCCCCCCATTGAAAAACTCACGCCTTTCCAGACCGAGATGATTGCCCTGAATCTGATCGGTGAGAATCAATGGAACATCAAAGACCTGTTGCGTTCTGGTTCCTGCGATGCCGCTTATACCGTGATGGACAAGGCCCGCTTCCGCATTAACATTTTCTCTCAACGCGGCAACTATTCCATCGTTCTCCGCAAGCTGAACACCAAAATTCCCACCTTGGCAGACTTGAAACTGCCGGAAATCATCTATCAGATTCCCCGGGAAAAGACCGGCCTCGTCCTCGTCACCGGCTCCACTGGTTCGGGCAAATCCACGACCCTGGCCGCTGTACTGAGTGAATTTAACCGGACCAAGGCCATCCATGTCATCACCCTGGAAGATCCGGTTGAATTTGTCCATCCCCACATGAAGGCGACCTTCAACCAGCGGGAGCTCGGCACCGACTTTGATAACTTCGCCAACGGTTTGCGCGCAGCCTTGCGCCAGGCTCCCAAGGTCATTCTCGTGGGTGAAATGCGTGACCGTGAAACGGTGAAAATTGCGCTCAGTGCCTCTGAAACGGGTCACCTCGTGCTGAGCACCCTGCATACGGTCGATGCGGGTCAGACCATCAATCGTATTCTCGGTATGTTTGAAACCGAAGAACAGGAACAAATCCGGCTTCGGCTCGCCGACACTTTACGTTGGGTGGTCAGCCAGCGCCTCGCGCCCAAAATCGGCGGTGGGCGCACCGCCCTCCTCGAAATCATGGGCTCCAACCTGCGCACCAAGGAAACCATCGTGCAGGGTGAAAGCGAAGGTAAAAGCTTTTACGAAATCATCGAATCCAGCCAATCCTTCGGTTGGCGGACGTTTGACGCTGCGGTCATCGAAGCCTATGACCAGGGGGTGATTACTGAAGAAACCGCCCTGCTCTATTGCTCCAAACGCGGTCCGGTCACCCGCGGCATTGATAACCTTAAAAAAGCTCGCGGAGAAACCACGACCCAACTCAGCGCCTTGCGCATGAAAGCTGGCGTGGAAGCCGGCAAGGCTCCGCCGCCCTTACCCACCACCCTTAAACTCAAATAACCATGCCCGACGAATTTGATTTTCTCAGCGCCACGGACAAGCCCGCCCTGCTGGCGTTCTCAACCCCGGAATGGCTCGACACCGCCAAAGCCGCGCTTACTGAACTCGGCTTCAAGGTCCACACCGCCGCAACGCATAGCGACTTCCTCATCCGCTTCTCCCAATTTCGTTATCAGGTCGTTATCCTTGAAGAATTATTTGCGGCCAATTCCATCGATGAAAATTCCACGCTGCATACCCTGCAGCAAATGCCCATGAATCAGCGCCGGCATGCGACGGTCATCCTGCTCGGCACTTCTTTTCAGACCTTTACCCCCATGCAGGCATTTCAGCAAAGTGTCAACGCCGTGATCAATCCCTCGGAGATTTTCCTGCTCAAGCAGCTGCTTGAAAAAGCGGTTGCGGACAACAGTGCCTTCCTCCACAGCTACCGCGAAGCCCAGGCCAGCCTCTACGCGGCAAACAAATAACCGCCGCAGCGCCTCCCCTTTTCAGCAAAGTCCAGTTGTCGCGGGGCGCCATCTCCCGCATACTATGTACCGGACATGGCAATCCTTCGACTGGATCAGGCTTTGGTGGAGCGGGGCTTCTGCGCGAGCCGCGAAAAAGCGCGCCGTGCCATCATGGCCGGGCAGGTCACTGTCAACCTGCAACCTGCCCGCAAACCCAGCGACCAGGTGCGGCCCAACGACGAACTTGCCCTTATCGCCCCTGAAAAATATGTCAGCCGCGGCGGCTTGAAACTCGAGCATGCCCTTAAGCATTTCAATCTCGACGTATCGGGGAACGTTGCCCTTGATCTGGGTGCTTCCACGGGTGGCTTCACTGATTGTCTTTTGCAGCACGGCGTTGCCCGCGTTTATGCGGTTGATGTTGGCCATGGCCAGCTCGCCTGGAAACTGCGCCAGGACCCCCGGGTCGTGGTCATGGAGAAGGTCAATGCGCGGGAACTTGTTCCCACCCGCTTCCCGGCCCCATTCTCACCGGTGGACCTTGCCGTTATCGATTGCTCCTTCATCTCCCTCACCAGGATTCTTCCCGTTGCGATTGCATTACTCCGGCCTTTGGGTAAGATCGTCGCGTTGATTAAGCCGCAGTTTGAAGCCGGAAAGGCCGAGGCGGACAAGGGTCAGGGCGTGATTACTGATCCGGCGATTCATGCGCGTGTGCTGCAGGAAATCGCCCGGTTCGTCGCTGGGCAGCCCGCCATGGTCTGGCGCGGCACCACTGAGTCACCGTTGCTCGGACCGGCCGGCAACAAAGAATTTTTTGCATTGATTGAAAAAACTGGCTAAAAGCATCAAACGGGTCGGACTCATTGGAAACTCGGAAAAAGTTTCCTGCAGTAGTCTCATCGCCAAAGCCGCCCGGCTCATCTCACGCAGCGGACGCCGGGTCTACTGTGACGCGACCACCGCCCGGATGGCCGGTTTGAAAACTGGCGTGCTCCCGGATGCTGCATCGCTCGCTCAGGAGGTGGATCTGCTTCTGGTCTTTGGCGGCGATGGCACCATGCTGCGCGCCGCCAGCGAAATCGCCGGATCCCGCACCCCCATCCTGGGCATCAATGTCGGCGGTCTTGGATTTCTGACCGCTGTTTCCTCCAATGAAATGGTCCGTGCACTGCGGCAGATATGGAGTGGAGATTTTTCGCTGGAATCCCGGGCTTTGATCGACGTCACCGGTCGTTGCTGCGGTCGCCTCATCCAAAAATGCGCCCTTAACGATTTCGTGGTCAGCCGTGGTATTGTCTCGCGCTTGATCACCTTGGAAGTGAGCGTCGATGGCGAACCTCTCACCGCATACCGGTGCGACGGTCTGATTATCAGCTCCCCTACGGGCTCTACCGCTTATTCACTCTCCGCTGGCGGGGCTGTGGTTTACCCGACTGCGAACGTTTTTGAAATTACGCCCATCTGTCCGCACACGCTTTCCAACCGCTCGGTCATCGTCAGCTTGGATTCCAAGATTCAGATCCGGGTGGTTAATCCCAAGCCTGAAACCATTCTCAGCGCCGACGGCCAAGGCGTGAGTGAAATGACTGCAGGCGACACCGTTATCATCCAGCGCAGCCGGAATTCTGTCCGCCTGTTGCATCTGGACGGCAGCTCTTTCTTTGATACCTTGCGCCGTAAATTGCATTGGAGTGGAGCGAATGTTTAATCGCCTCCTCACTCTTCGCCGGGATCTGGACTTTTTTCCCGGAAATCTTCAGACTGCCATCCTGTCATGGTTCGCCTAAAGGATATTGCTCTACGCGCCGGGGTTTCCGTAATGACCGTATCCAAGGTCTTGCGGGATGCGCCGGATATTTCCGTCGCCACCAAGGCCCGCGTCAAGATTCTTGCCACGCAGATGGGTTATGTTCCTGATTCCGCCGCTCAAAGCCTGCGCAGCCGCACCACCCATTTTCTTGGCGTGGTCATTCCCTCCATTACCAATCCGCTTTTTGCACGCGTGCTGCTGGCCATCGAAGAACGCGCCCATGAATTGGGATACGAAATCATTCTGGCGCACACTCTGAACCTGGAAGAGCGTGAGACGACCTGCATTCAAAGGCTCATGGCCCGGCGCGTGGACGGTATGTTCATCTCCCCGGTGTATCGCATGCGGCCCGATGCGCCTGTTTACCAGGCGCTTCAGGCTCGCGGCATTCCCGTGGTGATTCTTGGCCATGGCGCGCCATTCTGCCGCCAGTTCGTCAGCGTTGAAACCGATGACCTCATCGCCTCCTACGCCGCCACCCGGCATCTGCTCCAACTGGGGCACACCAAGATCGCCTTCTTTGCCGGCCCACAAGCCGCACCGTGGTCGCAGGAACGTTTTGAAGGCTATCGACGCGCCCTGCGGGAATCCAACGTGGAAATGGATGACCGTCTGGTGTTCCAGGCCGGCAGCTCTATCGAGGACGGTGCCAAGGCCGCGCTTCAGTTCATGAATGAGTCTACCCAGGCCACCGCGATTCAGGCCGCGACCGATCTCGTTGCCATTGGCTGCGCCAACACTTTCCTAAATCAAGGCATCAAAATCCCGCAAGACCTTTCCATCATCGGCTTCGGCAATGTGCTGACCAGTGAATATTTTCGCGTCCCTTTGACCACGGTCCGCCAGCCTAAATTCCGCCTCGGCGCCGCCGCCATGGATTCCATGCTCAAGCTGCTTCGCGGCGAACGCCCCGAATCCAAGCGGTTAAAGGCCGAAATCGTTATTCGCGAAAGCACCGCCCCATTGCCCGCACCTTCCGTGGCTTGACCGTTCCCGCCCGTTTCCCCCCAAAGCTGGCATCCCGTATGCTTAAGTATCTGCCATGAAACGGATACTTTTAGTCATTGGTCTTATCACCATATTGGCGGGTGCTGGCTGGGCCGTCCAGGCTTGGAACACCCTTCGCACCAACGCCAAGACCGCCCAGTTCAACGAAGACGTGGACAACCTCTTCCTCGCCCTCCAACAATACAAGGAACGCGTTGGCGCCTATCCTGTTGGTAATAACTCGGAAGTGGCGAAAGCCCTCCAGGGCAACAATTCCAAGAACCTCATCATCCTGGTCGGCCGCAAAAAGGACCTCGATTCCAAAGGACAAATCGTCGATCCTTGGGGCACCCCGCTTCGCATCTACTTCTCTGGCGAAGGCGTCCTGGTTCGCTCCGCCGGCCCCAATAAACGCTTTGATGACAGCACTGTCCTAAATGCGGACGATTATTATCGCTCTAATTAGACAGTCTACCCATTCTCCCAGGCGGCAATGAACATCCCATTGCCGCCTGTTTTTTCCGGCCACAGCCACAACTGATTCGTCTCCGCCGCCCCCTCATCAAATGGATTCGGCAAAGGCCACGGCTTAAGCTTCGGAAATTGTTTCGTAATGGCCTCCACGACCTCGCTCGTTTCGTTACGGCTCAACGTGCAGACGGAATAGAAAAGCCGACCCGCTGGCTTCAACGCCTCCACCGCATTTCCCAATAACCGCTTCTGTAGCTCCGCCAGTTCAACAATATCCACCGGACGTACCGTCCAACGCGCATGCGGGTTGCGCTGCCACGTGCCCAAACCGCTGCAAGGCGCATCGACCAATATGCCATCAAACTTTGTCTTGGTTGGCAACTTCGTCGCTCCGGTCCACAGCGCCGTTCGATAATTAAATAATCCCGCCCGCGCCGCGCGTCGCTTGAGTTGTTGCAGGCGCCACGCCGCCCGGTCACTCGCCCACACCAGCCCTTTGTTGCGCATCAAATCTCCCAAATGCAGCGTCTTGCCCCCTTCGCCCGCGCACGCGTCCCACCACGTCTCGCCCGGCTTCGGATCGCAGACCAGCCCCACTACTTGCGAACTGATATCCTGCAATTCAAATCTGCCGCCATGAAATTGCGGCGTGCGAAACAAGTCCTTTGTGCCCTCATAGCGCAACGCATCCGCCAGCGCTCCCGCTCCCGCCGACCGGCAATCGCCCAGTTCCCGCGCCAGCTCGCTCCCCTGCCCCACGCGCGCCCGCAGCCAAAGTGCCGGCTCGCTCTGTAACGCGCGCAACCATCCCGTCGATACCTCCACGCAATCTTTTATCCAACCGGGCACCGCCCGCAATAATTCCGCATCACTGACGCTCAGTTGATTTTTCTGAAATGCCTCATTCAGTTCGAGCGCACGCCGTATCTGCTGCGGCACCGTCTCCTTGAGATTCAACCAACCATGCCAGCGATAGTACGCAAACACCGCTATGCTGATTGCCCGGCCATCCTCACGGGATATCCCGGTCCGGCTGCGCAACTCCGTCCGCAACACCGCGTCCGCTGGCTTCTCTTTGCTCGCGCGCTCCACCACCTCCGCGGCGGTGTGAATTATTTTTTCGGTCATGCCGGTATGCGCGCTCTCGCGGCGTGTTGGCCTAAGTCTGCGCCACCAATTGCCGCAACACAAACGGCAAAATTCCGCCGTGCTGGTAGTAATCAATCTCAATCGGCGTATCAATGCGGCAACGCACCGGCACATTTTCCACCTGCCCGTTGGCCCGTATGATGCGCAAGGTCAGATCTTGCTGCGGTTTCAAACTGCCGTTCAATCCCAGCACGTCATAAGTCTCCGTGCCATCCAGCTTCAACGTCTGCGCCGTGGTGCCTTCCTTGAATTGCAGCGGCAGCACGCCCATGCCCACCAGATTGGAACGGTGAATGCGCTCAAAACTCTGCGCCACCACCACTCTTACCCCCAGCAGGTTTGTCCCCTTGGCCGCCCAGTCGCGCGAGCTCCCGGTTCCGTATTCCTGCCCGGCCAGCACGATCAACGGCGTTTTCTTTTCCGCATACTGCATCGCTGCGTCAAAGATGCTCATCACTTCGCCCGCCGGCTGTAGTTTCGTCACACCGCCTTCCACGCCCGGCACCATCAAATTCTTGATCCGCACATTGGCAAACGTGCCGCGCGTCATCACGCGATCGTTCCCGCGCCGCGACCCATAGCTGTTGAAATCCGCATAGTCCACGGCATTATCGATCAGGTATTTCCCGGCTGGCCCGGTTTTCTTGATGCTGCCGGCTGGAGAAATATGGTCCGTGGTCACGCTGTCTCCAAAAATACCGAGCGGACGCGCCCCCTTGATTTCGTGAATCTCTCCCGGCTGCAAACCAAACTGCGTAAAGAATGGCGGCTCCTGAATATAGGTGCTTTGGGTGTCCCACTCGTAAACGTTGCCCGTGCTCGACGGAATCTCATTCCACTTGGGATTCTGTTTGGCAAAATCCTTGTAAAGCTGTTGAAAAACCTCCGGCTTTAATGCCGCCTGCATCTGGTCGCGAACTTCCTGCAATGTCGGCCAAATGTCCTTCAGGAACACCGGCTTGCCCTCCGTGCCCGTCCCGATTGGCTCGCTGCTCAAATCGATATCCACCCGTCCCGCCAGCGCAAATGCCACCACCAACGGCGGCGACATCAAAAAATTGGCCTTGATATTCTGATGCACGCGCGCTTCAAAGTTCCGGTTGCCCGAGAGCACCGACGCCGCCACCAAATCATTCTTCACGATGGCTTCCTCAATCGGCGCCGCCAACGGGCCGGAATTGCCGATGCAAGTGGTGCAGCCGTAACCGACGAGATTAAATCCAAGTTGGTCCAGATACGGTTGCAATCCAGTGCGGGTCAGATAATCCGTCACCACCCGCGACCCTGGAGCCAGGGATGCCTTCACCAATGGATTCGGTCGCAATCCCTTTTCCACCGCCTTTTTCGCGAGCAATCCCGCCGCCAGCATCACGCTTGGGTTTGACGTATTTGTGCAACTGGTAATCGCGGCAATCAACACGCTCCCATGTGCAATGTCTCCATCACCCTTGCCCGCTTGCGTGGCCACCCGGTCCGGCGTAGGCCGGTTGTTCGCCATTTCAAGTTCAGTTTGCGGATTTGTATTGTGCGCCTCGGCTGCCTGACGCGACACCGGTTCCTGGCTCCCGCCGCCGGATGTTAATCCGTTGCCCGTGGAAACGTGAAACCGCTTGCCCAATTCTCCACTCGGCTTGCCAAACCCATTCTCCGCCACCGGGCGTGAAAACGACCCGACAAACTCGTCCTTCATCTTCGGCAACTCAATCCGATCCTGTGGACGTTTCGGTCCCGCCACGCTCGGTCGCACTGCGCCTAAGTCCAATTCGAGATCCGTCGAGTACTCCACCTCGCCTTTTTTCGGAATCCCGAACATTCCCTGCGCCCGGTAATAATTCTCGTACAGCTTGCAATGCTCTTCGCTGCGCCCCGTCGCTCGCAGATAGTTGACCGTTTCAGCATCGATCGGGAAAAAGCCCATCGTTGCCCCATATTCAGGCGCCATGTTGGCAATCGTCGCCCGATCTACCACCGGCAATGCCGCCGCACCCGGACCGTAAAATTCCACAAACTTTCCGACCACTTTCGCCTTGCGCAACATCTGCGTGACCGTCAGCGCCAAATCGGTCGCCGTCACACCTTCGCTCAGCGCGCCGGTCAAATGCACGCCCACCACGTCCGGCGTCAGGAAATAAACCGGTTGCCCCAGCATGCCCGCCTCCGCCTCAATCCCGCCCACGCCCCAACCCACGATGCCCAAACCGTTGATCATCGTCGTGTGCGAATCGGTTCCCACCAGCGTGTCCGGATAATAGAGGCCATCACGCGTCGAAAGGACGCCCTTGGCGAGATATTCCAAATTTACCTGATGCACGATGCCGATGCCGGGCGGCACGACCTTGAACGTATCAAACGCCTGCATGCCCCACTTGAGAAACTGATAACGCTCGCGATTGCGTTGAAACTCGATTTCCAGATTGCGGCGCATCGCGTCCGCATCGCCGGCAAAATCCACCTGCACCGAATGGTCCACCACCAAATCCACCGGCACGAGCGGTTCGATGATCTTGGGGTTCTTCCCCATCCGCGCCACCGCGGAGCGCATGGCCGCCAAATCCACCAACAACGGCACGCCGGTAAAATCCTGCAAAACAATCCGCGCCACAATGAACGGAATCTCCTCCGTCCGCTCTGCCTTCGGCTGCCATTGGGCCAGTTCCTTGATGTTCTTTTCCGCGACCTTTTTACCATCGCAGTTACGCAGCACTGCTTCCAGCACCAACCGGATCGATACCGGCAGTTTGGAAATCGCCCCCACCCCGGCCTGCTCCAAGGCGGGCAGTGAATAAAATGATCCCTGCTTCCCGTTTCCCAAATCAAATTTCTGCAGCGTGTTAAATAGGTTATGCTCTTTGTTCATATCTTCTTCGTCCCTAAACTATACCGAATCATCCGCCCGGAAGCCATACCATAAATGCGGCTTCCCTCATCGTCCTCGCCCATCCGCTTGTCCGCCGTAGCCTCGGCGTCGGCACCTATTGTCTATCGTCAATTTTCCCTCCTCATGGTGCCCCGTGCGCGACTTGTCGCGCCCAGCCTTTGGCGAAGGCGCAACCACCTCGATCGTCGCCCCCCACATTGGCCGTGCGCAAGCACCTGGCAGCCTGCATGGTCCAGGCATGGAACGTCGGCAACACCCGAATCCCAAAACCCTTCGTCCTCGTCCCGTTTCTTGTGTCCCCATAATGGCTGTCCGCTAGGACCATAAAAAAACTACCTTCCGATACCTTGACTGACCTTCCGATACCTTCCGACACCTTCTTGTGCAGCTTGTGCTCCGCGCGGCGCCTGTCCGCCATAGCCTTGGCGAAGGTGGAAGCCCCTTCCATCCCCAGCCCCGGACGGGGCGACAGAATTTAGCCCACAGCGCCAGCTGTGGGAT
>JAQGPA010000025.1 GCA_028293325.1 Pedosphaera sp.
ATTCTTTTCAAACTGGTTGTCACCGGGTGGTTCCACGACTAGTTGATAATAGCAGAAGGACGGTTTTGCAAATCCGTAACGGGACGGATGCCCGAACGTTCAGAATTCAGACCCTTTGCGAACCCGAACAATTTTCAATTGGCCATTGATTATCAACATTTTATGAGAAGGTGTCTATTTGGTACGTGTCCTGCATAAATGGAACAGAAAGAAAGATACAATCGCGAATACGAACTCGTCAAAGCTCAGATCATCGGGACGAACGTGGGGGCAAACTTTCCACGTTGGAGCACCGCCAGATCACAGGAATGGGAACGCCAACAAACTGCATCATTAGAACATGGAAACCATTGATATCAAAACGAAGGACGGCGTCGCGCCGTGTTATTTCTTTGGGGCGCCGCAAAAAGGAAACCGTCCGACGGTGATTTTTTTCATGGATGGGATCGGCATTCGTCCGGCCCTGTGCGACATGGCGGAAAGACTTGCTTCTAACGGATGCCACGTTCTGCTGCCTAACCTTTACTATCGCTCAGGTCCGACCAGACCATTCAATGCGGAATCCGCCTTCACGGAGGGCCCCGAGCGAGATCGGCTGATGGCGCTTTTCCGATCGCTCAACAATAAACTGGTGATGGAGGACACCGCGAGTTTCCTGGATTTTCTGGAATTCCAGTCGGCCACTGCCGGTCAGAAGGTCGGCTGCGTAGGTTACTGCATGGGTGGCCCATTCGCGTTGTCTGCCGCGGGAACTTTTCCCGACCATATTGCCGCAGCAGCGTCGCTGCATGGCGCGAGTCTGGCGACTGACCAGCCGGACAGCCCGCATCTCCTGGCCTCGAAAATGCGCGCCGGCGTTTACGTCGGCATCGCAGGCATTGATCCTCATTTCACGCCGGATGAGAAGCAGCGACTCGAAGCAGCGCTCCAATCCGGTGGTGTTGAGCATACGGTCGAGGTTTATCCCGATGTGAAACACGGCTTTGCCGTGAACGATACTCCCGCCTACGACCGCCCCGCGTCCGAGCGGCACTGGCAACAAGTAATAAAACTATTTGCCGGAAAACTTCCGCTCCAACAGGAATAAATCAAATGGACGACCGGCACAAAATTTTCATGGAATTGACGGAAGCAAAAGTCGGCGCCGAACTTTAATTACATAGCGAATACCCACGAACGATATGAAACAGAAACAGATTCCGTTGCTCATTCTATCAATGCTGGCAATTCTGGTCGGGGGATGTGCTAGTGGCAACGTTCCAACTTCTCCTGACTATCAGCGATATTTCGACCAGGAATATCCACCGGCTCCCCAAGGCAAGGGAGACGGGCCCCAGGAAGGCGCGGTGTCGCGAAACTCGCCCGCGGTCGATGTCATGGTTGAGGCTTCTTCCATCGCCACGTATTACAACCCCGGGCTGCTGGCTCTATCCATTCCTAATTAGGGGCATTCTCACACTTACGACTCCCCCATCGTTGCTCTGTCAGGTGGTGCCCGACGTTACGCTTGCCCTTATTCCAGGCCTGATGGGGTGCTCGCTGCGTGTCCTCTCAGAGCCGGAACCGATATTACGAATCCCGGGCGTTTTGCTTTTCATTTGGTTTGCTTCGCCCGGTACATTTTCTATGGACTGGTCGTGAATCCGAACGTTCAAAATCCAGACCCCAAAAAAGCAAAACTCGGTTTTACGTATCATTCTGAACATCAATAGGTTGTTCCAATCCGCCTAATTAGGCACGCGTTATGCATTATAGGGAAAATGCCTGAGTTGCAGTCAAGAATATGAACGCGCAGATCGCTGAAATTAACGAAATGGATTTTGAGTTAGAGGTGCTGCAATCGAAGCTGCCGGCGATGGTTGCATTTTTGGCTCCTTGGAGTCGGTGTTGCCACGTTATCAGCCCAGTTCTGGACGAAGTCGCGACCGCATGTGTTGGGAATGTGAAGGTCGTAAAGGTAAATGTGGACGACAACCCCGATCTCGGAATGTGGTATGGCATCCAATTCATTCCTACCCTCCTCTGTTTCGTCGATGGCGAAGTACGCGCCAAAATCCCCGGCACCGCCAGCAAGGAAACCATCCTCACTAAGCTGAAGGTGGTCGCCGAAGCGATTCCGTCGATTCAAGAACCGATCCCCAAGGTCGAAAACACGAATCCGACGGAAAGAAAAATATGAATGCTGTCCTCACAATCCACAAGTCGATCCAACCACCACAAAGACTAATGAAAGCAAACGCACCATTGGCCGTAGGCAGTTGGGCGATTTTGACTGTCGGATGCGCCGCCCAGGAACCGGACTATGATCGCTATCACCGGATTCTTGATCCGCCATGGTGGCAAGGCACTGACTGGAACACGCCTGCCCGACCAGCCATCACCGTCTCGGCGATGACTGGCGTTTCGATTGTGTACTCCGAACAACGAGCCAGCGCGGATGGTCCGCTGTCACCGCGACCAAATATCACCCAACAACGGTCGGCCGCTGCGTCAAATTTGATTTTGCAGCCGCGATGACGGCCCACGTGAATCCATCCCCTCCGCGCATTTTACCATGAAAATAAGAAACACAATCCGACTCATCTCCTTGCTCGTGCCCCTCCTGGCGTTGCCCGCTTGCAGTCCTAAAAAACAAGCCGCGTCACCGCCACCGCCAGAGGTTGAGGTGGTTGCCGTTCAGCCTACGGATGTCCCCCTGTACCAGGAGTGGATCGGCACCCTTGATGGCTTTGTGAACGCTCAGATTCGCGCCCAAGTCACCGGTTATCTGATGACGCAGGATTACAAGGAAGGAGCCCAAGCGAAGAAGGGTGATTTGTTGTTCCAGATTGATCCACGTCCCTTTCAGGCGGCGCTGGACCAGGCCAATGGCCAGCTCGCCCAAGCGGAGGCGCAACTCGATAAGGCCGAACTCGACGTCGAACGCTACACTCCGCTCGCAAAGCAAAAAGCCATCAGCCAGGAAGAACTGGTTGACGCCGAGCATTCAGGCATGGTGGCCAAGGCCACAGTCGCATCCGCGAAGGCCACAGTTGAAACCGCGGCGTTGAATCTCGAATTTACCAAAATCGCCTCGCCCATCGACGGCATCGCTGGCATGGCGCGGGCCCAAATCGGCGATCTCGTTGGCCCGGCTTCTGGCGAATTGACCACTGTTTCCACGTTTGATCCGATCAAGGTCTATTTCACCGTCACCGAATCGTACTACATGGATTACATGAACCGCTACGCGGATGAGGCCAAGCGGGCCGAATATGACCGGGGTTTGGAGTTGGAACTGGTCATGGGTGACGGGACAGTCTATCCGCATAAAGGGAAGTTTTACTTCGCGGACCGCCAGGTGGATGTCCGCACGGGGGCGCTACGAGTTGCGGGCCTGATTCCCAATCCCGGCCGTGTGCTTCGGCCCGGCCAGTTCGCGCGGGTGCGTGCCATCACCCGGACAAGAAACGGGGTGCTGTCGGTCCCGCAACGCGCCGTGATGGAATTGCAGGGCAACTATCAATTGGCCGTGGTGGACGCGGAAAACAAGGTCAGTATCCGGCCGGTAAAGGTTGGCGATCGTTTTGGCAACATGTGGATCATCGAGGATGGTCTGAAGGCCGGCGAGCAGGTCATCGTGGAAGGCACCCAGAAGGCGCGGCAAGGCACGGTTGTGGCACCGAAGCCCTACGCTCCTGCGGCGGCGCTGGCCAAAAAGGACTGAACAAACCCGACGGAAATTTTCAACCTGATCATTGCCTTTATGTCCAAATTCTTCATCAACCGTCCCATCGTCGCAATGGTGATCTCCATCATCACCGTGATCGTCGGCCTGGTGACGTTGTTCAGCCTTCCCATTGCGCAATTTCCCAAAATCATTCCGCCGGAAATCTATCTTGAGGCGCATTATGTCGGCGCGGACGCGAAGACCATCGAGCAATCGATTGCCACCCCCATTGAACAACAGATGAGCGGCGTCGATAACATGAATTACATGTATTCGCTCAATGCCAACAACGGATTGATGCGTATGTACGTCAATTTTGATGTCAATACCGATCCGAATATTGACCACATGCTTACGCAATTGCGTTTTGCGCAGTCGGAGGCGCAATTGCCCGCAGCTGTGCGGAACTATGGGGTGACGGTCCAGAAATCACTCACGGCACCGTTCCTCTTCATCGGGCTCTCTTCACCGAACAAGACTCACGACGCCAAGTTCCTCGCCAACTACGCCTATATCAATCTCAACGACGAACTTACGCGGCAGCGGGGCATTGCCAGTGTGACGGTTTTCGGCGCGGGTCAGTACGCCATGCGCCTCTGGGTCAAACCTGACCAACTCGCCAAACTCAACATCACCGTTCCGGAAATCATTGCGGCGGTTAACAAACAGAACACGGTGAATCCGTCGGGAACTATCGGCGGCCGGCCCGCGCCTGCCGGACAGGATTTCACTTATTCGGTCAGCGCCCAGGGCCGGCTGCAATCTGAGCAGGAATTTGGTGAAATCGTTTTGCGTGCCAAGCCAGATGGCTCGATGGTGCGGCTTAAGGACGTGGCGCGAATGGAACTGGCCGCCCAGGATTACGATCTCATCGGCCGGTTGAATGGCAAGCCCGCCGCTGTTATGGCGTTGTATCAACTGCCCGGTTCTAACGCCATCGAAGCCGCCAAGGCGGTAAAAAAGCGCATGGCAGAATTGCAGAAGGATTTCCCCGCCGACCTTGAATACACCATCACGCTCGACACCACTCTCGCCGTCACCGAAGGCATCAAGGAAATCTCCAAGACCCTTTGGGAAGCGCTGGCCCTGGTGATGCTGGTAGTCTATTTGTTTCTGCAAGGCTGGCGGGCCACGCTGATCCCAATGCTGGCGGTGCCGGTGGCGCTCATTGGCACGTTTGCTCTGTTTCCACTCCTGGGCTTTTCCATCAACACCCTGTCACTTTTCGGGCTCGTGCTGGCAGTCGGCCTGGTCGTGGATGATGCCATTGTCGTTGTCGAGGCCGTCGAGCATCACATCGAGGCGGGGCTGACTCCAAAGGAGGCCAGCTTCAAGGCCATGGAAGAAGTCTCGGGACCGGTCATCGCCATTGCGCTCATACTCACGGCGGTGTTTGTGCCCACGATATTCATCCCGGGCATCACGGGGCGACTCTACCAGCAGTTCGCCGTGACCATCGCCATCTCAGTGCTGATTTCGGCCTTCAACGCTCTCAGCCTCAGCCCGGCGCTTTCCGCGCTGTTGCTCCGTCCGCGCAAGAAATCCCGGGGTCCATTGGGGAGATTTTTCGATTGGTTCAACCGCGTCTATGGCCGCGCCACCAACCGCTACGTCGGGGTGTGTGGTGCTTTAATTCGCAAGGGAACCATCAGCATGGTTTTTCTCGGTCTGATGGCCGTTTCGGTCGGTTGGTTGGGCCACAAATTGCCCACAGGCTTTTTACCCGAAGAGGACCAGGGTTACATCTTCGTCGGCGTGCAGCTTCCTTTCGCGGCGTCCATGGAACGTACCGATGCCGTCTGCAAGCAGGTTGAGGAAATTCTCGGGAAGACGCCGGGCGTCAAATATTACACCACCGTGGCCGGCTTCAGCCTTCTAAGCGGCGTGCGCAATACTTACAGCGGATTTTTCTGGGTGACTCTCAAGGAATGGAGTGAGCGCACAAAGCCGGAAGAACAATTTGATGCCATCAAGGCGCATTTGGCAAAGGAACTGTCGCACCTGCCCGCGGCGGTTGCGTTTCCAATTTCACCCCCGGCCATTCAGGGCATTGGCACTGCCGGCGGTTTCACCTTCATTCTGCAAGACCGTTCCGGCCGGGACCTGGAATTCCTCAATAGCAGCTTGAACAAGTTCCTGGAAGCCGCGCGCAAGCGCCCCGAACTGGCCAGCCTCAGCACCACCTTCCTGCCGGTCGTGCCCCAGATTTTCGTGAAGGTGGATCGCGACAAGGCCCTCACGCAGGGTGTGGATCTGAGTGAGGTTTACGAAACGCTCCAGACCTTCATGGGCGGCTCTTTCATCAATTATTTCAATCGCTTTGGCCGCCAGTGGCAGGTTTACGTTCAGGCCGAAGCGGATTATCGCACCCGGGCCGAAAATCTCGGCTTGTTCTACGTGCATAACAACACCGGCGATTCTGTTCCGCTTTCCTCTCTCACCAAGGTTGAGCCGCGCTCCGGCCCGGAGTTCACCATGCGCTACAATCTCTATCGCAGTGCCCAGATCAATGGGTCGGCTGCGCCAGGCTACAGTTCCGCCCAGGCAACGGCGGCGCTCGAAGACGTCTTTGCCAAGACCATGCCGTCGGGGATGGGCTATGATTATCTGGGCATGTCTTACCAGGAGAAAAAGGCCCGGGAGGGCGTGTCCCCGACCGCCATCTTCGGTCTTTCGCTGTTGTTCGTCTTCCTCATTCTCGCGGCGCTCTATGAAAGCTGGTCGCTGCCTTTCAGTGTGCTGCTCGGCACGCCCATTGCGGTGTTCGGCGCGTTTGCAGCGTTGTCCGCCCGCCAGATGGCCAACAACGTCTATGCCCAGATCGGCTTGGTGATGCTCATTGGACTCGCGGCCAAGAACGCGATCCTCATCGTCGAATTCGCCCGGCTCGAATACGAGAAAGGCAAATCCCTCATGGATGCCGCGCTAACTGGGGCGCGCATCCGGCTTCGGCCCATTTTAATGACCTCATTTGCCTTCATTTTCGGTTGCGTCCCGCTCTGGACCGCGACCGGATCGGGATCGGTTTCGCGCCGGATTCTCGGGACAGTCGTCATCGGCGGGGTGTTGGCGGCCACGGTCATCGCAATCTTCCTTATCCCCGTGACTTTCTATCTTGTCGAAAAGGTCACCGGCCGCAGCAAAAAAGCCAAGCCAGCGGTGGAGGGCGGAGCTTCCCCCGAGCCCCAAGGAGCGCATCATTAAACAACCGAGGGATACACCCATGACCAAGCCAACGGATCCCAAATTCAAATCGGTAGAAAACGGATGCACACCTCATTGGCGCTCGCTTCAACCGCTGTTTAGCCTCTGCATATTGATGCTTCTGGTTGCCGGTTGTGCTGTGGGCCCGGATTATCGGCGTCCCGCCGTGAACTCGCCCGCCACCTTCCGCGGCCAACCTGCAGCCACCACCAATTCCTTGGCTGATCTTGCGTGGTGGGAAGTCTATCAGGACACGAATCTGCAAGCCTTCATCCGGGAGGCGTTGACAAATAACTACGACCTGCGCATCGCCGTCACGCGCGTCGAGCAAGCGCGGGCCGTCGCCATGCAGGCCCGGTCACAGTTCGTTCCGAGCATCTCCTACAACGGCAACATAAGTCGGGGTCGCAACGAATTGCTCGGCAGTGCGGTTCCCAACCGTGGCATGACCGGTGACACCGTTACGGGCACGCTGAACGCTTTCTGGGAACTGGATCTGTGGGGCCGGGTCCGCCGTCTCAACGAGTCAGCCCGCGCACAATTCCTCGCAACCGAAGAGGCGCGACACGGAGTTTTGCTTAGTTTGTTGAGTGATGTTTCCACGGCGTATCTACGCCTCCTGGAATTGGACCAGGAACTCAAGGTGGCAAAACACACCACCAATTCGTTCAATGATAGTCTGAAAATCTTCTCGCAGCGTCTCGAAGGTGGTGTGGCTTCCGAGTTGGAGACCGACCGCGCCGAGGCTGGGCTGGCCAATGCCGCCGCCGCCGTGCCCGACATCCAGCAGCAGATCGTAATCACTGAAAATCAGCTTTGCATTTTGTTGGGCCGCCAGCCGGGTCCGATCACACGCAGCGCTTCGCTCCTCACGGAACGAATGCCGCCGGAAGTCCCGGCCGGGCTGCCTTCCGCCCTGCTTGAACGCCGGCCGGACGTGCGGCAAGCCGAGCAACTCCTGCGGTCCGCCAACGCCAACATTGGCGAGACCGTTGGTGAGTTCTTCCCACAGATCGGCCTGACTGCGTTTTTCGGCAAGGTCAGTTCCGGATTGTCAGCTTTCACCATGGGCGCTGCGAACGGCTGGTCCGTCGCGAGCACCGTCAGCGGCCCACTGTTTCAAGGCGGCCGCCTGGTCGGCCAGTATCGGCAGTTCAAGGCCGCGCGTGAAGAAGCCCGGCTGCGTTACCAGTACACCGTGCTCACCGCCTTTCAGGACGTGGCCAACACCCTCGTCTCACGCGAGAAGCTGGCGGAAATCCGCGAGCAGCAGGCCCGTGAGGTCAAGGCTCTCGACGCTGCTGTCCGCGTCTCTACCAATCGCTACCGCGCCGGCAAAGCCAGCTATTACGAAGTTCTCGAAGCCCAGCAACAGCTCTTCCCGGCCGAGCTGAATCTGGCGAGGGTCGAACGCGATCAGCTCCTGGCAATTGTCCAGCTCTACAAAGCGCTGGGCGGCGGCTGGGAAACTAAAACCACGGCACAAGTCGCCGCCAAGGAGGCTCCACAAAAATGATTTACGCAGGAATCCACAGGGCAAATCTCATTGGAAAGGAAGCAGCACCATGAAACAGCAAAGCGAGACGATCAAGTCTGCCAATTCAGAGCGCAGCGATCCGACCATGTTAGCCAAGCTCGAAATCCACCCTGCCGAAGAACAAGATCAGCAGCCTTCCCACGAATTGCCGGGCTTGAGAGAGCCGCTGAAGTTTGGCGGTATCAGGACACTGTTGGCGGATGATTCTCCGCTCATGCGGAAAATCCTGGCACAAATCCTGAGCGCGGAAGGTGGGTTCACGGTGGTTGGCTCTGCCACTGACGGCTTGCAGGCGCTGGAGCATGCCAAAGCCTTGGCGCCGGCACTGGTTCTGATGGACTTTGATCTGCCGCATCTGAATGGCGCCCAAGCTGCAAGCGCCCTCAAGAAGCTCAACAATCCTCCGGTCGTCTTCATCGTGACCTCCGACGACAATTCCAACGCGCGAGAAATAAGCAAGGCCGCCGGTGCTGATGCGTTTATCGTAAAGTCGGCAAACCTCCATGCCGAACTGGGAGCCAAACTCCACGACTGGTTCGGCTTTAAGGTTCAATGACGATTACCACCACCGCCTGACCGGCCCATCCACAGCCCAAGCCCAAAGCAAAAATGAACAGTCCAAATTTTGAACCGAATCGAGACGGGACAGTGTCGCGCTACTCCGCCAAGCGAACCTGTCATCACGTTAACTTCTTCCATCGCGCACCGAATGCGGAACGGGTCTGCCTCATCGGGGATTTCAATGAATGGCAACCTGCGGCGACTGTAATGGAACGCATGCAGGACGGCTGCTGGACGGTCAGCCTGGAATTAACTCACGGTTATCACCATTACCTTTTCCTTGTGGATGGCCAGCCCGTGCTTGACCCGAACGCAACCGGCATCGGCCGGAATACTCACGGCGAGCGGGTTTCACTCGTGGCCGTTAGTTGAATACGCCCATGATTTCCACCTTTATCACCTCATATCGCCCCTGTTCGAGGGTGCAACGTCCAGGCCGCGAACCGACAACAAAGAAAGAACCAACCAAATGAAAACCTCCAAAAAGAATCACACCGAACAGTATCAAAGCGCGCCGACCATGCGAACGCCCGCGCCACCGCCCACTGCGGAACAAATCCGCCAACGCGCCCACGAGATTTATCGCGCGCGCGGCGGCGGGGAGGGGCTGGCGCTGAACGATTGGCTCAAGGCAGAAGAAGAAATTAAAAGGAAGCTCGAAGGATAATGTTAAACAACTAATCGCCACGTAAACCGTCCAAGGCGGCCCCAAAAGATGATCAACTTTCGCAATCCTGAATGCTTTCTCTGCAGGACTGAAATCGCGCACCCCCGGTTTCTCAGGGTTCTTCGTGACAGAACGCCAATAGTGTTGAGCTTCCCCCAGTGTGCGCTCCGTTATTTCGACACTCTGAACCCTGGGCCAATTCCAAAGTGCCGAGGCCACCGCAAAGACGAGGAAGTCCAGACAAATACAACACGAACACCGAAGAAATTATGAAAACCTTTCTTCACGGGCCGAGTGATAAGCGACATCCCAAATTATTCTTTAAATTGGCGCACGAAAGCGCGCCCGGTGCAATTCCGATGCGGTCGCGGTTTATGCATTTGGCACATTCCAGGACGCTTCGAAAGCCACGCCGGGCCATTCCAGACCGATGGAATGTACTCCCATCATGCCATCCCTTTTCACGAGAATCTACATGACCGACAAAAATCTTTATCCGACTGGACCAACGTTCAAATACTTTTCCACCAGCTGTTGCGCTTTTGCTTTGACGTTTTTGGTCACCTTACATTCCGCCAGTATTCTGGCTCAGGGAAGCACGCCGGACGGCAAGGTTGAAAAACCGCAATCCGGGCAGATGCCCTATTTCGATGCTGTGCCTGACCCATTGGAGGGGTTTAACCGCGGTTCTTGGGTGCTGAACGATTGGCTGTTCCGCAGGATTATCTATCCTTTGAGTTCGGGGTACAACGCTGTGGCGCCGAAGCCGGTGCGAAATAAAATCAGCAATGCCGGCCACAACCTGACTTATCCGGTAAGGCTGTTGAACAATTGCTTCCAGGGAAAGTGGCATGGCGCGTGGGTCGAAACCGAGCGTTTTGGCGCCAACTCCACCGTTGGGTTGGGTGGCTTTTTCGATCCCGCCACCAAGTGGGGGATCGGGCGTTCGGATGAGGATTTCGGCCAAACACTTGGCCATTACGGTTCCGGGCCAGGATTCTACTTAATGATTCCGCTGGTTGGCCCGAGCAATGGCCGGGATGCGGTTGGCAAGATTGTCGACCTGCCGCTGGACATATGTTTCTGGATCGGCGTCGCGTATCCTCATGAAATCTGGCCGGAGGCGATCCGGCCTGGCTTCGCGTTCAATGATATCAGTGGCAACGCGCGGGATTACAAACGCCAACTCGATTCTTTCGTGGATCCCTATCAAGCGTTGAGGACCCTTTATTCGTTGAACCGACAGCGGCTTATCATTGATTACCTGCCCAGCTACAGTGGTGACTGCAATCCAGATCCGACAGTCAATTCCGTGTTGTTCAAACCCGTGGCTCCAAATTTCGCGGACCAGGCGGTGACGCGCAAAGCATTTATTCCGGCCACCGGAAAAAAACTGGCCTACTCCTGCTGGATGCAGAAGAAACCCGCTCCTTTGGTGTGCTATCTCCCCGGTCTGGGCTCGTATCGGTTGGATCGATCCACGGTGGCTTACGCGGACATGATGTATCGGCATGGGTATTCCGTGGTCGCTCTTTCCAATCCGTTCCAAAAGGAGTTTATGGAGTCTGCATCAACCATGGCGGTTCCAGGCTATGGGCCGGCGGACTGTGACGACGTGGTGGGCGCGCTCAAATTGATCCTGAGTGACATGCGGAAATGGAAGGGCGACAAGATTACCGGAACCAGCCTGACGGGCGTTTCCCAAGGTGGCTATTTCACTTTGATGATAGCGGCGCGCGAAGCCGCTGGCAGGCTCGGTGGGCTGACTTTCGACCGTTACGTAGCGGTGAATCCGCCCTCACAACCGGCCCATGCGGAGCAGCGTCTGGATGAGATGTTTGATGCGCCCCTGGCCTGGCCGGTTGCCGAACGACGTAAAAGGATGGAGGAGGCCATTTATAAGGCCCTGTACTTTGCCGACAATGGTCTGGATGTGTCGGGCAGTATTCCCCTCACACGAATCGAATCTGACTTTCTCATCGGGCTGACATTCCGCTACACGCTCATGAGCGTCATTGAGGACAGCCAGCGACGACACAATCTGGGCGTACTGAACCGGGACCCGGGCAAATTTGTTCGCCAGAATTCCTACCGCGAGATCCGGCGGATTGGCTACGCCGAATATACCGACCGGTTTCTCCTTCCGTATTTGATCAACAGTGGTCGCGGGAACGACCGCGAGAATCTCATTGCCAGCACTGCTTTAAACCAAAGCACGGAGTTCCTTCACAACAATTCGAAAATCCGCGTCCAAATCTGCGAGGACGATTCATTGCTTACGCCGGACGACATTTCCTGGTTCCGCTCCACATTCGGCACCAATCTCAAAGTTTATCCGGTCGGTGGACATCTCGGAAACCTATATATCCCTTCGGTTCAAGAAGCCCTTGTGCGATTGTTTTCAGATAAAACAACAAAGTGAGATAACCGAATGTCACATCGCTGAATTGAAGTAAAACGCCTGTCGGCCCCGAAGGTTTGGAGCCTTCAGGTGTCCTCCCGACGACCCTGCGCAATGTCGGGATCATTGCGCCCCGCTTCATCCCCCTCACTGGGCCGTCCATCCGCCGTCGATGGTGATGCTCTGTCCCGTGACATTGCGCGCTGGCGGACTCATCAGATACTCAACCGCGGCGGCGACTTCCTCGCAGGTGATAAAGGCCTGCTTCGGCATCGGCTGCAGCATGATGCGCCGGATGACTTCCTCCTCCGGGATTTGGCGGGTGCGGGCCTGATCCTGGATCTGC
>JAQGPA010000060.1 GCA_028293325.1 Pedosphaera sp.
CATGATGGGATTCCGTTCTGGAAGCCGGGGCCGGGCAGTCCGGGGTATGACCGGAGCAAGGTCAATCCCGATGGGTCGATGGGGCCGATCCTCAGAGCACCGCCACCGCCGGTGTTTGATCGCAACGGGCGTCTGGTCAAGCCCTCACCAACGACTGAAGAATGGGCAGCGCAGAGTGGGCAGGTGCTTCGTCCTAGCGGTGCTAGCGCACAGGTGCTTCCGCACGGGTGTGCTAGCGCACCGCCACTGGGGGATAAAGAAAAAAAGGATTCTCACGCAGAGACGCAGAGCCGCAGAGCCGCGAGCGAACAACCGAAGAAAAAGAAAACGAAAAAGGAAACTCCTGAGGAGGCGCAGAGACGAGAAGATGCTGAGATGGGGAGGGAGGGGCCGTTTATGTCGGAGGAGGAGTATGAGGAGGATCCGAATTTTGATTATGAGGCGGCGGAGGCCAGTTTGTTCGCGCCAGGCGCGGCTGCCAAGTATGCCAGCGCATCGCCAATGGGGGAAGGGACGCAAGGGACAGAAGGGACGGAAAATGGAGGCGAGGATCCGCCTTCGCCAAGGCTACAGCGGACAGGCGATGATCAGAATGAGCCGCAGCGGGAAGGGCCAAAGGGTGAGGCGTTGGAGGCGCTGCGGGAGCATTTTTCGCGGCAGATTCGGGAACGGAAGTTGGAACGGGATATTGAAAATGAAGTGATCACGCCCCAGGAGCGGGCGCGGCGGTTCAAGGTGGTGTCGCTCTCGGTGAAGTACAAGGTGCCGTCGCCGATGCGGGGTCCTAAAAATGAGATTTTTCCGGATATTCCGCCGGAGGTGCGGCGTCAGTATGGGGTGTCGGAGGAGGAGTATTTTAGCAAGGATTGGGAGGTGGGAGGGAAGAATGCGCCAACGTAATAAAAAGTTCAGGGTTTTGAGTTCCGAGTTCAGAGTTTTCGGATGGGGAGTTTTTACCGCGGAGGCGCGGAGGCGCGGAGAAGAAATGAGGTCGACGAGGACGATGGGGAGGGAAAACAGCCGCCCTCACCCTGCGAAACGGACTTGTGCGCGGGCGTTCACATATTGGGAATCCGGCGGGGTGCTTCCGCACGGGTCATTATGGGGAATAGCCAATAGCCGATAGCCAATATGGGGACAAAATACAAAGTGCGGGGTGCGCCGCCGTCGCCAAGGCTATGGCGCCCAGGGGAGTGCGGAGTGCGGAATTTAACCGCGGAGACGCGGAGACGCGGAGAAGGGAAGAATTTTTGACAGGATTTGCAGGATTGGGAACGGGACGGATGGACATGGACTATGAAGACAGAATACAAAGTTCCGAGTTTAGGGTTCCGAGTTCAGCGTTCCGGATTTTCGGAGGGGAAAGAGAACAGCCACCCTCACCCCCAAACCCTCTCCCATTCGATGGGCGAGGGAGTGGATGGTCTGAGTTGCCTTATGCTGCGAAACCGACTTGTGCGCGGGGCGTTCACATATTGCATTGCGAATCCGGCGGGGTGCTTCCGCACGGGTCATTATGGGAGTGTGGAGTTGGGGGATCGACGACGAGGACGACGACGAAGTCGAACTGCCACTGCAACTAAGCTGGTCAAGGTAATACCAAGATCAACTGAGGTAGTTAAGGTAATACCAAGATGTTTTTTTATCAGACAAAGCAAAATGTTCCGGGTTCGGCGTTCGGAGTTCAGGTTCCATTTTGATTCCCCTCTCCCCGTACCCTCTCCCCGCTCAAGCATTCGCGGGGCGAGGGAGACGGAAGCTGTATGCAATACTTGGCGTTGTGGAATTCCCGCGGACGGGAACCTACCCTGGGCTGGATGATGCAACCCGCTTCGGGGTTGGTGAAATGGGGTTTTGGGTTAGGTTGGGGCGCGGATGCTGGAAAAGCGGGATTGCCAGCGGGGGCGGGTTGGCGTTTGATGGCTGAGCTACTTATTGATTTATTTATGGATTTGACACGCACTGCTTACGGAACCTGGAACGGCGGTCGCTTCATGCACTTTGGCGAGCCGCTGTCGGAGGAACGTTTTCTCAAGGTGATTCATCATGCCTATAACCAGGGCATTCGCACGTTCATGACGGCGGATGTTTATGGGAGCGGCGCGGCGGATGAAATGTTGGGGCGCGCGCTGGCGGGGTTGCCGCGGGAGTCGTATTGCCTGGTGGGGGCGATCGGGCACGATTTTTATTCGGGCAAGCGGGATGGGTCGAAGGGTTTTCCGCGATTCACGAATCCGGTGTTGCGGCCGCCGAATCAATTCGCGGAGTACATCCGGATGGCGACGGAGAAGTCGCTGGAGCGTTGCCAGGCGAGCAAGTTTGATTTGTTGCTGTTGCATAATCCGGACCTGGTGGGTTACACGAGCGACGCGGTTTGGAAGGGGATGGAGAGGGTGCAGGAGGCGGGATTGACGGAGCGGTTGGGAATCGCGCCGGGGCCGGCGAATGGATTTACGCTGGATGTGTTGCTCTGCCTGGAGCGGTTTGGGCCGTTGCTGGATTGGGCGATGGTGATTTTGAATCCGCTGGAGCCGTGGCCGGGGAGCTTGGTGTTGCCGGCGGCGGTGAAGCATGACGTGAAGATCATCACGCGGGTGGTGGATTACGGCGGGTTGTTTCACGACGATGTGCGACCGGGGCATCAGTTCGGGCAGCAGGATCATCGCGCGTTTCGGCCGGCGGGCTGGGTGGAGGCGGGGTCGGCGAAGATGGAACGGATGCGGGACATCGCGGTGAAGCACGGGGTGACGATGTTGCAACTGGCGTGTCTGTGGAATTTATCGCAGCCGGGGGTGAAGAGTGTGATCCCGACGTTGATCCAGGAAGTGGGGGAGAAGACGAAGGCGATTGAGTCGAAGGTGGATGAGTTGGCGTTGCTGCCGGAGATTAAATTATCCGAGGATGAGCAGGGGTTCATGGAGGAAGTGGGCAATAACAAGGGGTGCATGGATTTGAAGGGGGCGAACCGGACGCATACGGGCGAGCCGTTGCCGGATCGTTGGGGTGTGTTGCCGGATCATGAGGTGGCGGCGCAGCGGTGGGGGATTAATCCGGAGGCGGATTTGGCGTACTTGCATAAGCCGGCGGCCTAAATGGAATTTAACCGCGGAGGTGCGGAGGTGCGGAGGTGCTTGCGCACGGCCAATGGGGGGAAAAATGGGATCGACGATCCGCCTTCGCCAAGGCTTCGACGGACAGGCGAGGACGAGGACGAACGGGCACGATGAGAAGGTTGGATCAGAAGACTTCGGGGGTGCCTTCTTCGAGCATGCGGATGTGGTGGCTGAGGCCGTTGGCGGTGGCGAGTTCGCGGAGCCAGCGGGGGGGTTCGTCCATGTCTTCGAAGGAAAGACGGAAGGTGCCATAATGCATGGGAACAAACCATTTGGCGCGGATGTCCTGGAAGACTTTGATGGCTTCGTCGGGGCCCATGTGGACGTTGCGGAAGGATTCGGGGCGGTAGGCGCCGATGGGGAGCATGGCGATGTCGGGCGTGAAGTGTTGGCCGATTTGTTTGAAGCCTTCGAAGTAGGCGCTGTCGCCGGCGTGATAGACGACGCGGCCCTGGTGTTCGAGGATGAAGCCGCCGTAGCCGCGGTGGTCGTCGCGGAGGACGCGGGCGCCCCAGTGTTTGCACGGGGTGAGGGTGACTTTCCAATCGCCATGGGAAAAGCTTTCCCACCAGTCGAGTTCGACGATGCGTTCGAAGCCGAGGTTGCGGGCGAGGTCGCCCATGCCCCAGGGCATGATGCCGATTTTGGGGTGGGGCAGTTTGCGGAGGGTAGGTTTGTGAAAGTGATCGAAATGGGCGTGGGTGAGGAGGACGAGATCGATGGGGGGCAGGTCCTCGATTTTAAGGCCGGAACGTTTGATGCGTTTGAGGAGGAAAAGCCAGTTGGCGAAATTGGGGTCGATGAGGACGTTGAGGTCGGTGAATTGGACGAGGAAGGAGGCGTGGCCAATCCAGGTGAGGGCGATTTCGCCTTTGGTGAGTTTGGGGAATTGGGGGCGCTTGTGCTGGCCGGTGCGCGGGGTCAGGAAAGCCTTCCAGACCATTTCATGAAAAAAAGTGCGGGGATTGAAGGCTTTGGAGGGGGTGAGGTCCTTGAAAGAGCGGGGCATTTGGCGTCGCGCGCGGGGCGGCCGGGATGGTTTGGCGGAATGCTTGGACATAAGTTCTTAATAATGCGTTGGATAAGATGATTGAATTATAAGGCCAATCCAACCGTCATATCTAGTGTGGGTAGTATAATAGACTTTAAAGGCAAATATATGAAAAAGATTGTTTTAGCGCTCGCGCTTCTGGGTTTCGCCGGAAGCCAGGTCCAGACGGCCAAGGCCGGGGATCAGGAGTGGGCGACGGCGGGGAAGGTTTTGACGGGGATTGCGGCGGCGTCGGTGATCAGTCATGCGATTGCGCCGGAACCGCAGGGGTATTATTCGGCGAGTTATTATAATTACTCGACGCCCGCATATTATCCGCCGCCAGGGGCGTATCAACCGGCACCTCAGGCATATTATTATCAACCGGCGCCTCAGACTTATTATCAGCCAGCGCCGGGGTATTATCCGCCAGCGCCTCAATATTATTATCAACCCGCTCCGCCGGTTTATTATTATCAGCCGGCCCCGGTTTATTATCCGCCGGCACCGCTGTTTGGTTTTAACTTCGGGTTTGGTGGTGGTGGTCATCATTTTCATGGTGGCGACCGTGGACACTTTCGGGGTCGGTGGTAATTAAGGGGAACCGCGGCAGTAGTGTGTGTCAGTTCCCGCCGTACGGGTGTGCGGCGGGTTTTTTGTTTTAATTGGGGCATCGTGCGCTACTGTGGGGAAGCATATGGAAGATTTGAATCGGCAGTTGGACACGTTTCTGCGGGCGAAGCCCAAACTGGGGCGGGAGGTTTATTTGGCGAGCAGCGCGGTGGTGTTGGGCGATGTGACGCTGGGGGATAATTCGAGTGTGTGGTATCACGCGGTTTTGCGCGGGGATATCAACCGCATCGTGATCGGCAAGGGGACAAATATCCAGGATAACGCGGTGGTGCATTTGGCGGATGAGTTGCCGTGCATTTTGGGGGATTACGTGACGGTGGGGCATTCGGCGATTGTGCATGCGTGCACGGTGGGGAATGAGGTGTTGATCGGGATGGGGGCGGTGGTGCTGGATGGCGCGGAGATTGGCGACCAGAGTTTGATCGCGGCGAAGGCGCTGGTGACGGGCGGGATGAAGATTCCGGCGGGGTCGCTGGTGATGGGCGCGCCGGCAAAGGTGATTCGGGCGTTGTCGGCGAAGGAGCGGGCGGGACTAAAACATTGGGCGGATAAATATGTGACGAACGGCGCGTATTGCCTGAGGCATGGGATCAATGTGGGGGCGCCATTGCCGACGTGAGGCGAAGAGTTACGCGGGCGGTTGAAAACTCAGCGGCCCAACATGCCGGGCAGGCCGCCGCCACCGCGTTTCATCATCATCTTTTGGAACTTGCCCATCTTCTTCATCATCTGCTGCATCTCGCCAAACTTGTTGAGCAGCGTGTTGAGTTCGGCGACGTGCACACCGCTGCCCTTGGCGATGCGGATGCGCCGTTTGGCGTTGAGGATTTGCGGTTGCCGCCGTTCCTTCAACGTCATCGCGCAGATCATGCCTTCCATGCGCTTGAATTCCTTTTCCTGTTTGTTCATGTCCGCGCCCTTCAACATGTCCGCGCCGCCCGGCAACATGCCGACGATGCTTTCCAGCGAACCGAGCTTTTTCATCTGGCGCAGTTGCTCGAGAAAATCTTCCAGCGTGAACTGGCCCTTGCGCATCTTTTCCTCCATGCGCTTGGCGTCGTCCAGGTCCACCGTTTCTGCGGCGCGTTCCACGAGGCTGACGACGTCACCCATGCCGAGGATGCGCGAGGCCATGCGTTCGGGATGGAACGGTTCAAAGTCCTCCAGCTTTTCGCCGGCGCCGGCGAGTTTGATCGGTTTGCCGGTCACGGTGCGCAAGCTGAGGGCCGCGCCACCACGGGCATCGCCGTCGAGCTTGGTAAGAATGGCGCCGGTGATGTTGAGCGCCTGATCAAAATGCGTGGCCACATTCACCGCTTCCTGGCCGGTGGCGGCGTCGAGCACGAGCAAAATTTCCTGGGGTTGAATCAGGTCGCGAAGGTGAACGAGTTCCTGCACGAGCGGCTCGTCGATCTGCAAACGACCGGCGGTGTCGAAGATGAGTGTGTTGCGATTCTGTTCGCGGGCAAATTCGAGCGCGCCACGGGCGATTTTGAGGACGTCGGTTTCCCCTTTGCGGACGTAGGCGGGGATGTCGATTTGTTTGGCGAGCGTCTCCAACTGGTCCATGGCGGCGGGGCGATAGACATCCGCGGCGACGAGCAAAGGTGTGCGGCCTTGCTTCAGGAGCAGCCGGGCCAGTTTGGCGCTGGAGGTGGTTTTGCCGGAACCGTGCAGGCCGACCATGAGGACACAGGCCGGGTTGCCGCTGAGATTCAGCGCGGCATTGGAGGAACCGAGCAATTCCACCAGTTCATCATGGATGATCTTGATGATTTGCTGGCCGGGATGGATGCTTTGGATGACCTCCTGGCCCAGGGCCTTGGTCTTGACCCGCTCGATGAAGTCGCGGGCCACCTTGAAATTAACGTCGGCTTCGAGGAGGGCGAGGCGGACTTCGCGGAGGGAATCAGCGACATTGGTCTCGGAGATTTTCCCGAGGCCGCGCAGGTTTTTAAAGGCGTTTTGGAGCTTGCCGCTCAACGAATCGAACATAAGAGTAAGTTAGGCGACGGGCGGCGAGTTGACAAGCACAGGGCGGTTTGGCTTAATGTGCGGCCCGCATTACGGTATGCGGTTGGTTGGTAGGATACCCAAGTGGCCAACGGGGGCAGACTGTAAATCTGCTGGCTTACGCCTTCACTGGTTCGAATCCAGTTCCTACCACCATTTTTAATCACTTCCGGCGCCGGTTTGCGGCGTGTCGCGTCGCGCAAACGCTCATAATTCCTGGGTAATGTCCTTATATTCGCCCGGAGGGAGAGCCTTGGGTGTGGCGGATTTATTTTTGATGCTGACTTTCCCCTTAAAAACATTTTTTGTGCTGAACAGCACGGGACCCCGCACAATCAGTTCACGACACGAGACAAGCGAAGGCGCGCCGTCAACAAGCTTGGCGTCCAACTGATCCACCAGCTTGTAATGATCGGCATCCAGATCGAGCATCGGCGGGATGCCCTGGGTGTCAGGCGCGAGCACGAGCCGCCAATCTTTCGTCACCGTGTAGGCGTCCGAACGCAGCGCCAAAAGGTCTGACGTTGTTTTAACCGGCGCAAAGCGGGTGCGGGGAACCACCATCGCCCCGGCATCATCAAAACATCCAGTGGCGGCACCCATGGCGGTTTCCAGTTGAAATACCTTGGGCGAATTCTTATCGCGCGGATCGACGGTTTTGACATTCTTGATAATCGGGAGCGGGAGAAAGCCGCCTTTCTCATCGAGCAAGGCCTTCAGGCGGTCCAGCCGAATCCAAAGATTGTTCGTGTTAAAAAACCGATGGCGGTGAATGTCCTGGAACGCATCCATGTCCTCTGGCGGACATTGCGCTGATTCGCGGAGCAGCAGCTGGCCGTCGCGTTGCGCCAGATGGCCGCCTTTGCGGTCCGACGCGGTCCGTTCGCAAACTTCCATGAGGAATGATTGATTGGAATCGACGAAATAATTCAACAGACCCAAATCCAGACTCGCGCCGAGATTGTCCGCGTTCGAGACGAAAAGATACTTCACCCCGGCAGCGAGCAGGCGGTCGAGCCAGCCCGAACCAAGCAGCGAAGGATAGAGATCGCCATGTCCCGGCGGACACCATTCCAGTTCCGGATTGGGCGGCCACGACACCGGTCGCAAGGTGCGGGCATCCACTTTGGGCACCGCGCTCTGCAGCAACTCCAGTGATTTTGGTTCGCCGAGTTCGGGATACTTTTTCAGGAACTCCAACGTGTCCGCGCTGGTGCTGAAACTGTTCATCAACATGAACCGCAGCGGGGAATTGTGTTGTTGGCGCAAATAAAGCACCTGCTTGGCGATGAAATCCAGGAAGGTGAGGCCGTCCTTGAGGCGCAACAGCGACTTGGCCTTTTCCAATCCCATGCTGGTGCCGAGACCGCCGTTGAGCTTGATCATCACCGCCTGGGCGAGCAACGCGCCGTCGCCAGCCTGCGCCTTGATTTGCTCCAGGTGCGGCAGCGCCACCACCGGTTCGATGCTCGCTTCCGGAATCAGCCCCGTCTTGCCCGCTGCCAGATTTTCATAACTGTGCCGGAAAGCGCGAATGGCCGCCGCATTGCAGCCGCCCTGGCGCATCTTCTCCGCAAACTCATCAAACGGATCATTCATATTGCTTGCCGCAAGCTTTCCCATTTGGCCCCGATTTGTCCATAGGGCAAATACCGCTCGCCATTGACAAACCGGATTTTGGCGCGGATTTTAACATAAGAGGTTGAAGGTGAGCATTACCCGATACGATGCCGCGCGCAGAGCGGCCCATGCCGGACGACGGACTGGAATTTCAACCAGCGCGTTGCGTTGCCGCCGTAAGTTTCTGCGATTCTTTCCCAAGGGGTTCCGCGATGAGGGTTATATCGGCTGGGAACGCGAATACAAATGGGAGGCGTACGAAAAGTGGAATGAACTGCTGAATCGGACCGCGTACCACTTATTGTTGCAGCAGCGCCAATTCTCGGAAATCGCCAACCAGGCGGTGAAGATCGAGTCTCGCACCAATCTCCTGTTCTCCTTCGAGAAAATGGCCATCCGCGACGCCGTAAAATCGCCGGCCGGCGCGCGCCGGTTTGCGGAGGGGCTCTTCGACTTCCTCCATGGTTCGGGCAGCCCGGAAAACAAATTTAAACGTTGGATTGAAACCCTCGCCGCGTTGCCGCGCAAGCAGACGCGCGTGGTCACCTGGCCGGTCATCACTGTCTTCGGGTTCATCGCCCAGCCGGACCGCCACATTTTTCTCAAGCCCAATGTCACCCGCATTGCCGCCGCCGAATATGGCTTCGACTTCCATTACTCCTCCAAACCATTCTTCGAAACCTATGCCAGCCTCCTTGAGTTCGCCGCAGTCCTCAACCGCGACCTGCGCGATCTCAAGCCCCGGGACATGATCGACATCCAATCCTTCATCTGGATCATCGGGTCCGACGAATTTGCGGAATAGGCATCACCGCCTTCAACTTTTCCGTTGAGTTGCCAAAATAATTTGTCATGGTAGTCAGCAACGGCAGGACATGGCCCATTTGGGGCGCACCATACATTTATCATGCACACTTATTATAGAACGGCTTCCGGGGCGATGGGCGGCGGATTCCTGGTTTTTGCGATTGGAGCCGTCTGGGGATTGCGCCTGTTGTATCGGGGTATGCGAGGAGACATTACTGAGACCGTTGGCTTGGTGGGCGGCCTGTCCTTGCAACTGTTTTGGGGTGCTGGCTGGCAGGAAGGAAAAAATAGCACAATAACATTGACCGCCCCCTTTACCCTTTATTTACCTTTACAACGACTGACCATCTTCTTGCCTTGGCTCGGAAGATTCAGCGGAATGCCAGAGAATGCCGGCTTGCGCACCTACTCAAATTAGCGTAGCCTCACGGAACGTGAAACACACCTCAAAATGCAAACCCGGCCAGTTACAGCTATAAGGAGAAACGCACTCTTACTGTTTTCCCTGGCCGTACTAATGGCAGGCGTGACGACTGTGCGCGGGCAATCTGCGCTCGACGGTTTTGATCCGAACGCCAACAGCACGGTTCGCGTCGTCGTCGTCCAACCAGACGGCAAGATTCTTCTTGGCGGCGATTTTACATTGCTCTCGCCCAACGGCGGAGCGCCGGTCACGCGCAATAACATTGCCCGATTGAACCCGGACGGCACGCTCGACACCGCCTTCAATCCAAACGCGAACGGCGCTGTTTATGCCATCGCAGTGCAGGCGGACGGCAAGATTTTAGCGGGCGGTGGTTTCACGACCATGGGCGGAGTGACGCGCCAACACATCGCCCGGCTCGATCCCACGACCGGAGCGGCAGATTCGTTCAACCCGATCGCGGACAGTGACGTCCATGCCATCGCAGTGCAGGCGGACGGCAAGATTTTAGTGGGCGGCGTTTTCGGGAACATCGGCGTATTGACGCGCAACGACATCGCCCGGCTCGACCCCGCATCCGGGGTGGCAGATTCGTTCGACCCGAACGCGAACGGTGAGGTCCGTTCAATCGTGGTGCAGGCTGATGGCAAGGTTTTAGTGGGCGGTCTTTTCACGGCCCTTGGCGGAGCGACGCGCAACTTCATCGCCCGGCTCGATGCCGCCGGCGGCCTGGCTGATTCATGGAACCCGAACGCGAACAATACTGTCACCGCAATCGCCCTGCAGGCGGATGGCAAGATTTTAGCGGTCGGCAGTTTCAATGGAGCGAACAGCATCGGTGGACAGACCCGCAACCGCATCGCCCGGCTCGATCCCACCACCGGAGCGGCGGATACGTTCGACCCGAACGCGAACGCTCTTATCAATGCGATCGCAGTGCAGGCCAACGGCAAGATCTTAGTCGGCGGCGCTTTCCCGAATGTCGGCGGAGCGGCGCGTAATTTCATCGCCCGGCTGGATCCCACCACCGGAGCGGCGGATTCGTTCGACCCGAACGCGAACAGTGCTGTGCTTTCCATCGCGGTGCAGGCGGACGGCAAGATTTTAGTGGGCGGCAGTTTTACATCGCTGTCACCGGACGGCGGAGCGACGGTGACGCGCAATTCCATCGCCCGACTGGAAACCGACGGCAGGCTCGACCAGACGCGCAATCTCAGCATCGTCGGCGGCTGGGTCACGGCCACCGCCGTGCAACCGGACGGGAAAATTCTTATCGGCGGCAGATTTAGCAGCGTTTTGGGTGTGGCGCGCAACGACATCGCACGCTTGAATACGGACGGGACGCTCGACATGGCGTTCAACCCGAGCGCGGACGTTGATGTCTATTCACTCGCGGTGCAGGCGGACGGCAGGATTTTAGTGGGTGGCGCGTTCGGCTTCATCGGCGCGGTCCCGCGCAATCGCATTGCGCGGCTTGATCCGACGACCGGAGCGGCTGATTCGTTCGACCCGAACGCGAACAGTTATGTCTATGCAATCGCGGTACAGGCGGACGGCAAGATTGTAGTGGGCGGCGCTTTCACCACACTTTCGCCCAACGGCGGAGCGGCGGTCCCGCGCAACCGCATCGCGCGGCTCGATGCGACGACCGGAGCGGTTGATTCGTTCGACCCGAACGCGAACGACACTGTCAACGCCATCACCGTGCAGGCGGACGGCAAGATTCTAGCAGGCGGCGGTTTCACCACACTTTCGGCCAACGGTGGAGCGGCGGTCCCGCGCAACCGCATGGCCCGGCTCGATGCGACGACTGGGGCGGCTGATTCGTTCAACCCGAACGCGAACATTGATGTCACTGCAATCGCGGTGCAGGCCGACGGCAAGATATTAGCGGGCGGTGGTTTCACCACAATCGGCGGAGCGACGCGCCACTACATCGCCCGGCTCGATGCCACGACCGGAGTGGCTGATTCGTTCGACCCGAACGCGAGCGATCCTGTCGTTACAGTAGTGGTGCAGGCCGACGGCAAGATTTTGGCGGGCGGCCTTTTCAATGGCGCGAACAGCATCGGCGGAGCGACGCGCAACCGCATCGCCCGGCTCGATCCCACCTCTGGATTGGCTGATTCGTGGGACCCGAACGCGAACAATCAAGTCCAGTCAATCGCGGTGCAGGCGGACGGCAAGATTTTAGCGGGCGGTAATTTCACCAGCATCGGCGGACAGACGCGCAATTACTTCGCCCGTTTGAGTAACGACACCGCCGCGCTGCAAAACCTGGATGCGACGCAAAGCACCGTTACCTGGACGCGCGGCGGCTCCAGCGTGCAATTCACGCGCATGACCTTTGAGTCTTCAACCGACAATGTGACCTATACTCCCCTGGGCAACGGCACGGAGGCCGGCAGCAACTGGACCCTGACCGGTTTGAACCTTCCGACCGGACAGAACATCTACATTCGCGCCCGCGGTTATTATCGCAGTGGCAACCAAAACGGCTCGGAGAGCATCACGGAATCAGTGCGGAATGCGTTTTTGATCCTGCCGGCCTCGCAGCCTCGATTGAACATTCAACGAGACGCGGATACGAATGTCGTGCTGTCATGGCCGACGGACTTCACGGGCTTCACGCTGGAATCCAACACTAACCTCAACACGAACACTTGGAGCGTCGTGCCGACAGCGCCCGCCATCAGCGGAACAAACAATGTCGTGACCAATACCGTCAGCAGTCCGGCGCGCTTTTACCGCTTGCGTAAATGATGTGCAACGCGACCCTGAAGGTGTCGGCCAATGTTATTGTGTTATTTCTTCTTTGAATCATTTTTTGCGCGATCGGTGGCTGGTTATTGGATCGCTCTGGCCATGGCGCATTCTGTTGAGACCCCCGTCTGAGTTAAGTGCATAGTTGATCAGTTATGATACGCATTCTATTTTACCTATTCACCGCGGTTGCGATTCAGGTTCCGTGTCACGCAGAGGTTACCAAGCTCTCCGCCGAGAATCGGAACGTGTTGCAAAATCCTTCGGGTTTTCACGAGATTCACGCGACCACCAATCTGCCGCCTTCGATAATCGCACTTTGCGCCGATGAGAGTGGCAAGATTGCAGAGCCGATACAGAAATGGCAGGGAACCGACCTCATCACCGACTCCAAGCTGCCTTCCAAACGACTTATTTGGGCGGCGAATGGGGGTGCTTATTATATCGTGCACTACGAGCGAGGCGGGCGGGGGCACAGTTTTCATGTGCTGGTCGCCACGCTCAGGCAAGATGACCCAAAGCCGACTGCTGTTTGGCGTGGTGGGGCAGACGACCGTTTGGATTACGCTCATTAGTGGTAAAGTAGCATTCTGGCTTTGGCCGAAGCAATCGAACGACTACTCAGGCGGTGACAAACCCGCGCGGACTGTGGTACCTTGTTTGGGAGATTTCCTCCGGTTGAGTTTTCCCCGCATGAGGGCTTTTTTCCCTGCGTGAGGGTTTTCTTGGCCGGAGGTTTTTTGTGGGCGGGCATGGACCTCAATCCGCGCACCGGCCACCGCCTCGCGGCCTGCGGCCCCTCCCTGCGCCATGAATATTTCCAGGAGTTTCTCCGCCGCTTGCGCCGGTCCTATCCCGGACGGCCCCTTTGGCTGTTGTTGGACAAAGCCTCCTGTCACACCACCCCCACGAGCCAGGCACTCG
>JAQGPA010000071.1 GCA_028293325.1 Pedosphaera sp.
GTCCGCGTTCACGGTCTGCCGTTGCATTTCCCGATAGCCGTAATCCGAGTATTGCACGATCCGGTTGACGCCGGGCAAGGCGCTCACGGTTAGCCGTGGCTGGCGCGGTTGGAGATTTGGACTATCCGTTCTATTTATCTTGTTCATCTGCGATTCCATTGAATTTTTCCCGCCAGGGTATATGTTGAAAATAAGAGAGGAGCTAAAAAATTTATGGCTGTAAAATTAAACAAAACCGGCTTCACTCACGCCATGGAGCTTGTCGAGGAGGGCCGCTGCGTATTCGACGAACGGGACGCCTGGAGCGAACACCAGCCCACCACCGAGCAGGAGAATGAATTTATCCAGAAGCACGGATACCGTGAATTTGGCAAATGGCATCTGGGAATTGATGAAACCGAACCGGAGGAGACCAAGGCACGATATAAATTCCCGTACGGCGATTTCAAAGATGTCCACCGTTGCGGTGTGCTCAGCGCGGAAAGCCGCGCTGGCCAATACAAACATCTGGACATCGAAGATGCCGCCGCCCACTTGCACGGAATGATTGACGCGATGGCGCAGGTAAAATCGTAAACCCGGCGGATTCCCGCGCCGGAGTGATGAACGCGGCGGTTCCATGGTTGCCACGCCTCGAACCGCCGATGCTTGTTCTATAACGCCAATTTATTTCCGGCGTATTCCCATTGGAAAAATTACCAGCCCCTGCTGGCCGTAAAACGACTTGCCATCAGGCGTCTTACCGTTCCAAATTTCAACCTAAGGATCTGTCAGCCAACTGCATTCAGGCCACATGCTGCTGTTTTATTCCCTTCGCTTGTGAAAAAAATCACAATTTCAACTTGCCTGCCCTTTCTTTGCTGATTAGCTTCTTTAAGTCAGCGGTATTCCATTCGCTAATCCTATGCAAACAAGCGCCGAAGTTGGCTATAATTCGAAGATTGAGGGTGAAGTTATTGTCACCCGTGTCGATGCCGCGCTGAACTGGTTTCGCAAAAATTCGCTCTGGCCGATGCCGATGGGTTTGGCCTGTTGTGCCATTGAATTGATGGCTGCCGGCGCGAGTCGGTTTGATATTGCCCGGTTTGGTTCGGAAGTGATGCGATTCTCGCCCCGGCAATCTGACGTCATGGTCGTCGCCGGCACCGTGACTTATAAGATGGCCATGGCGGTGAAGCGTATCTATGACCAAATGCCTGAGCCTAAGTGGGTTATAGCCATGGGCGCATGCGCTTCCACGGGTGGGATGTATCGCAGTTATGCGGTTTTACAAGGGGTGGATCGGATTATTCCGGTGGATGTTTATGTGGCGGGTTGTCCCCCTCGACCGGAAGCTTTACTGGACGCCCTGATTAAACTCCAGGGCAAGATTGCCAATGAGCCGGTGCTGGCGACCCGACAAATCGTGGCCGCCTGAACCAGGCTTTGAACTTTAACTCAGAACTTTGAATTTATTAGATGTCCGCCCTCGAACTCGCGCAGCAAATTAAAGTCAAATTCAGTGATTTGATCGCCGATCCCGTGGAATTTCGCGGAGAGATTACGATCAACGTCATGGATGCTGAACGGATCGTTGAGGTTTGTGGTTTTGCCAAAAAGGAACTGGGTTTCGATTATCTGGTTGATATCAGCAGCGTCGATAATTACGGCGATGATCCCCGGTGGACCGTGGTTTATGAGTTGTACGGCTACGGTCATCGTTGCCATCTTCGGCTGAAGACGAATGTCAGTGAGGAAAAATCCGAACTGCCGACCATCTCCACGGTCTGGCGCACGGCTGATTGGCATGAGCGCGAGATTTACGACATGATGGGCATCCGCTTTCGCGGACATCCTGATCTGCGCCGAATTCTGATGTGGGAAGGGTATCCTTATTTTCCGTTGCGGAAGGATTTCCCGTTGGCGGGCAAGCCGAGCGAGATGCCCGAAGTGGCATTTACCAAACCCGCGCCGTTGGAAGGCGGTCCGTTTGTGACGATAGCCGGCGGGAAGGATCGCATGGCTCGCGAACCGCGCGTGCGCATTCCGGAAACCGACGCTTTGGAAACCAACGCCCGGTTGGAACGTCGCAAGGACATTCAAGAAGCCCACGGCCATTCGCATGGTCCCGGGCCGATTGAGAAGAAATGATTCATGGCCACCGTTCAAGACATAGAATTTAGAGACCCGCAGGCACGCATCGCGGCAGCGAGCGCGACTGTGGCCGGTCCCGCGCCTGAGCCGGTGTCTGAATTTCAAGACATGCAGGGCGAGAAAATGGTTCTGAACATGGGGCCATCTCACCCAGCGACTCACGGTGTATTGCGGATCGTGTTGGAACTCGATGGTGAAATCATCACCAAGGCGGCGCCGGATATTGGCTATCTGCATCGCGGCGATGAAAAGATTGCCGAGAACATGACCTACACCCAGTTCATCCCGTATACGGATCGACTGGATTATCTTGCGCCACTGGCCAACAACGTTGCTTATGCGCTCGCGGTGGAGAAACTGCACGGCATCGACAAGGATTTGCCGCCACGTTGTCAGTATATCCGGGTGATTTGTTGTGAGTTGGCGCGCATCTCGGCGCATTTGCTGGGCTTGGGAGCTTTCGCCATGGACGTGGGGGCGCTAACGGTGTTTCTGCACACCTTCACCCAGCGCGAAAAGATTTATAACCTCATCGAAGCCCTGACCGGCGCGCGGTTCACCACCTCCTATACGCGTATCGGCGGAGTGGCGCGCGATTTGCCGCCCGGCTGGATCGAGCAATGCCGCAAATTCCTAAGTGAAGTGGTGGTGAACTTCGATGAATCCGAGACATTGCTGACGCGCAACCGGATATTCGTGGATCGCACGCGGGACATCGGCATCATTTCACGCGCGGACGCCATCGATTACGGATTGACCGGTCCCAACCTGCGCGGCAGCGGCGTCGACTATGATTTGCGCAAGGCGCATCCTTATCTGGTCTATGACCAGTTGAAGTTCGACATTCCGGTTGGTTCAGCCGGGGATTGTTATGACCGTTACCTGGTCCGCATGGAAGAGATGCGCCAGAGCGTGCGCATTCTGGAACAGTGTCTGGACCAACTGCCGGGTGGTCCGGTCTCGATTCCCAACGGCAAGACGGTGCTGCCGCCCAAGGAAAAGGTTTTGACCAAGATGGAGGAACTGATTCATCAGTTCATTCTGGTCACCCAGGGAGAAAATGCACCTCCCGGGGAGATTTATTTTGGCGCGGAAAATCCGAAGGGCGAACTTGGTTTTTACATCAACAGCAAGGGTGGCGGCACGCCGAACCGGCTGAAGATTCGCGCGCCATCGTTTGTGAACCTGAGCATCCTGCCGCATTTGCTGCCCGGACACATGATGAGCGACACCGTGTCCATCCTGGGTTCATTGGATTTCGTGATGGGCGAATGCGACCGCTGATTTAATGACATGAGCTTTACTGTTCCACCACAACTTGAGGCCGAGCTGAACGAGCTGGTGACGCACTATCCGCAAAAGCGGAGCGCGTCGCTGATGTTCCTGCACGCCTTGCAGGAACACTTTGGCTACATCTCCAAGGAAGCGATTGAGTGGACGGCGCAGAAGCTCGAACTGCAGCCAATCAACATTTACGAACTGGTCACGTTCTATCCGATGTTCCGGCAGGAACCGGCGGGCAAATACGTGTTGAAGGTTTGCCGCACGCTGAGTTGCGCGTTGGGCGGTTCGCACAAGCTGCACGAACATTTTTGCCAGAAGCTTGGATTGGACAGTCACGGTCACGGCCTCCAGACCACCAAGGACGGCAAGTTTTCGGTTGAGTTTGTCGAGTGTCTGGCTAGTTGCGGCACCGCGCCCGTGATGATGTGCAACGAGGATTTTTACGAAGGCGTGAGCAACGCGAAAGCCGACGAGATTTTGGGAGGCTGCAAGTGAGCGTTTTAAATTTAAAACTCGAAGATGGCTGCCGAACATGGATTCGAACCATGACAGACTGCTCCAGAGGCAGCCGTGCTACCATTACACCATTCGGCATCCCGAGGACTCCCAAAATAAAGGGTTTGGCTGAAGAGTCAAGCTGTTGATATGGCCCAAGAATACCGCCTCATCTTAAAATACGCTGACGAACCGGGTTATACGCCGGATATCGACTGCTATTTGCGTCATGGTGGCTATGAAACCTTGAAGAAAGCGCTCGCCATTGCCCCCAAAACCGTGGCGGACGGCAAAACGGTCAGCGGCCCGGAACAGATTCGGGATGATGTGAAGCTCTCCGGATTGCGTGGTCGCGGCGGCGCGGGCTTCTCGTGCGGCTTGAAATGGTCGTTCGTGGACCGCCGGAGTGGCAAGCCGATTTACCTGATTTGCAATGCGGATGAATCGGAGCCGGGCACCTTCAAGGACCGCCAGATTCTCCATAAAGACCCGCACCAGATGATTGAGGGGATGATTATCTCCTGTTACGCGAACGACGTAAAACTGGCGTATATTTACATTCGCGGTGAATTTCCTGAAGGAGCGCGCATTTTGAATCGCGCCCTGGCCGAAGCGCGGGCGAAGAATTTCCTGGGCAAAAACATTCTCGGCAGCGGTTACGACCTGGAGATTTATGTGCATCGCGGCGCGGGCGCCTATATCTGCGGCGAGGAAACCGGTTTGATTGAGTCGCTCGAAGGCAAGCGGGCTTACCCGCGCATCAAGCCGCCTTACTTCCCGGCGGTGCTGGGGCTTTATCAATGTCCGACGATCGTCAACAACGTTGAGACCTTGTGCAACGTGAAGCATATTGTGGCGATGGGCGCGTCGGAATTTGCCAAGCTCGGCACGCCGAACAACACCGGCACGCGCATCGTGAGCATCAGCGGCCAGGTGAAAAAGCCCGGCTACTATGAAGTGGAAGTCGGCAAGGCGACCATCGGGCAGTTGATCAATGAATTCGCGGGTGGCCTGCTCGACGGGCGCAAATTGAAGGCGCTTATTCCCGGTGGTTCTTCCTCGAAGGTTTTCAAGGCCGGCGAGAAGTTCAAGCTCAAGAAAAAAGGGCCGGACGGTATGGACATCGAGACCGAAGTTGAAATGCTCGATTTGCCTTATGATTTTGATTCGTTGATGGCGGCGGGCACCATGTCCGGCTCCGGCGCAATCATCGTGATCGATGATTCGACGGATATCGTCGAAGCCCTCGCCAACCTGGGCGAATTTTACGCGCACGAAAGCTGCGGCCAATGCACGCCCTGCCGCGAAGGTTCGCTCTGGATGAGCAAGGTGCTGCATCGCCTCACGCACGGCGAAGGTCGGAAACAGGATGCGGATTACCTGGTGAAAATCGCCGATAACATTCCGGGTGGTCGCACCATTTGTGCGTTTGGCGAAGCCTGCTCCTGGCCCGTGCAAAGCTTCGTCGCCAAGTTTAAGGATGAATTTGTGGCCAAAGGCGAAGCGGACGAGAAACGTCGTGCCGCGCAAACTTCGGGTGCCAGCGCCACGCCCGAACTGAAAATTGCGGCCAGTCCGCAGTCACCATGAACCGGGTCTTAAATATTCACCGCGGAGACGCGGAGGCGCGGAGTTTTGATGAACTCACGGACCTCATCATTGGGGTTTGTATTGAGATTCATCGGCAACTCGGCCCCGGTTTGCTTGAATCGGCATACGAAGAATGTCTCTGCCATGAATTGGCCCTGACCAGCTTGCGATTTGAGCGTCAAAAACCACTTCCGGTCAGCTACAAGAAAGTAAAACTGGATTGTGGATATCGGATTGATTTGATGGTGGAAGACAAAGTGATTGTGGAACTCAAGACAGTAGACGAGATTTTGCCAATTCACGAAGCGCAACTGCTCACCTACCTCAAGCTTTCCGGTGCACCAGTCGGTCTTTTAATTAATTTTAACGTGCCTGTGCTCAAGCAAGGCATTAAGCGGATGGTAAACAATTTTCCTGAATTTTCCGCGCCTCCGCGCCTCCGCGGTTCATAACATGTCAGCCACACCTACAACTGAAACCAAGCCCGCGCCGCCCGCCGTGGAGACCATCAAGGTCAAGGTGGACGGGAAGGAAATTGCCGTGCCCAAGACGATGCCGGATCCGTTGACCGGCAAGCCGGTGCCCACGACGATGATCCAGGCTTGTGCGCTGGCGACGGTGGATGTGCCGCATTATTGCTATCATCCGAAGCTGCCGGTGGTGGGGAATTGCCGCATGTGCCTGGTTGAGTTCGGCACGCCGGCCATGGGACCGGATCGCAAGCCGGTGATAAATCCCGATGGCACGCCCAAGATTGCCAAATCACCGCGCCCGGCCATCGCCTGCGCGACACCGATTTCGCCTGGGATGGAAATTTACACCACCACGCCCGGTGTGAAGCAGATGCGTGAAGGAGTGCTGGAATTTCTCCTGATTAATCATCCGTTGGATTGCCCGATTTGCGATCAGGCGGGTGAATGCAAATTGCAGGAGTATTCGGTGGATTACGGCCAGGCGACCAGCCGGTTCGTTGAGGAGAAGGTGCATAAGCCGAAGCAGGTTGATCTCGGTCCGCGGATTGTGCTGGATGACGAGCGTTGCATTCTTTGCACGCGTTGCATCCGGTTCTCCAAGGACATCGCGGGCGATGACGCGCTGGGCATTGTTAATCGCGGCAGCTACAACACGTTGAGCGCGTATCCCGGCAAGGCGTTTGACAACAATTACACGCTCAACACCGTGGACATTTGTCCGGTGGGCGCGCTGACCTCGAAGGATTTCCGGTTCAAGATGCGGGTCTGGTTTCTCAAGGAGACCAAGAGCGTCTGCACCAGTTGCGCCACGGGCTGCAACATCGTCATTGGTTCACGCGAGGAAAAAATTTACCGCTACGAGCCGCGCGAGAACGACGCGGTCAATTCCTGCTGGATGTGCGATACCGGCCGGTTGAATTACAAATGGATTGGCAGTGAGAATCGGCTGACGGAAGTCCGCATTGGCAAGGAGACGACCACGTGGACGAACGCGCTGAAGGAAATTTCAGGGAAGCTGGCGAACGTTAAAGCCGGCTCGGTGGCAATGGTGGCTTCCGCCCGCCAGACGAATGAGGAGTTGTTCCTGCTGGCAAAGCTCGGGAAAAAGTTTAACGCGTTGACCGATTCTGTTCCACGCATGCAAGAGGGCGACAAGCTGTTGGTCAGCGCGGATCGCAATCCGAACAGCAATGGGGCGAAACTCACCGGGATTTCACCGGCACAGATGGGTTCAAATTTGCCCAAGATCGCCGAAGGCATTCGCAATGGCAGCATCAAGACGTTGATTGTTTTTGGCGAAGATGTTACCAAGCATGGCATCGGCGCGGATTTGCTCGGCAAATTGGAGACGCTGATTGTCAGCGAAATTCTGCCGAACAAAACCACGGAGTTGGCCCATTACATTTTACCCGGATGCGCTCATGCGGAGAAACGCGGGAGCTTTGTGAACGGCAAGGGGCGGGTGCAGCGGTTCCTGAAGGCGGTGGAGCCGAAAGGCGATGCCCGACCGGAATGGGAATTTTTACACGAGCTGGTTTACCAGGTCACGGGACAGAATGGGTTCGCCAGCATTGAGGGATTATTCAATCAAATGGCGCAGGAAGTCCCGGCGTTCAACGGAGTGACCTGGGCCGCCCTGGGCGACACCGGTGTGACCATACAGATTTAGATTTAACGGAAATGATGGCTTCGATTCAAAATTTGATCGCCGACAACCACTTTGTGGTATTCAGCGCGTTGAAGGTCGTGGTGGTGATTTTCCTGGCACTGCTGCCGATGGTGGCATACGCGGTGCTGGCCGAGCGCAAAATTTCCGCCTACATCCAGGACCGGTTGGGGCCCAATCGGGTGGCGCTGCCGTTGATCAGCAGCATTCCAATCATCGGTCCATTTTTGACGAAATTAGGTTTCTGGCAACCGATGGTGGATGGGGTTAAGTCTTTCCTGAAGGAGGATTTTACCCCGGCCCATGTGCGGAAAGTCTATTTTTGGCTGGCACCGGCGATCACGTTGATTCCCGCATTTCTCACGGTGGCGGTGATTCCATTTGGATCGACGCTCGGTAACGAGAAGATGGTGATTGCGGATCTGGATGTGGGAATTCTCTACACGTTCGGCATCGTCTCGCTCGGTGTATATGGCATTGTGCTGGCCGGTTATGCGGCCAACTCCAAGTATCCATTCCTGGGCGGCATTCGTTCGAGCGCACAGATGATTTCCTATGAGATTGCGATGGGCCTTTCGGTGATTCCAGTGTTCCTGCTGGTGGGGAATTTGAATTTAAGTTCGGTGATTGGTTATCAAACGGGCCTTTTGCATATCCTCGGGGCCACCATGCCGCTGCCCAACTGGCTGGCCTTCAAGCAACCGCTGGCGTTCCTCATCTTCTGGGTGGCGGCTTTTGCCGAGACGAACCGTTTGCCTTTTGATTTGCCGGAATCGGAAACGGAACTGGTGGGCGGCTATAACACCGAATACAGTTCGATGAAATTCGCGCTGTTCTTCATGGGTGAGTACGCGAACATGATCACCTCGTCGGCGATGATGGTGACCTTGTTCCTGGGTGGCTGGACGCTGCCATTTTGGGGCCTGGATCAACCGGCGACCAGCATTCCGATGGGCTTGGCGCACATTGGGATTTTCATCGGGAAGATGCTTTGCTTCATGGTGGTATTCATTTGGGTGCGCTGGATGCTGCCGCGCTTCCGTTATGATCACCTGATGGATCTGGGTTGGCGGCGTTTCATCCCGCTGACCCTGGCGAATATTTTGGTGACCGCCTTTATTTTGTGGGTCAAAAGATGATTTAAGATTGGCAAACGAATGATCGTTAAACGCGACAAACTGAATTTTTGGGAACGCCTTTACCTGCCGGCCATTATCGGCGGGTTCAAGGTTACCTTGCGTCACTTCTTCAAGAAGAAGATAACGATGCAATATCCCGAGGAGAAGTGGGTGGTGCCGCCGGGCTATCGCGGCGCGCCCTATCTGGTGAAGGATCAGGAAGATCGCACGAAATGTGTTTCGTGCCAGTTGTGCGAGTTTGTTTGTCCGCCCAAAGCCATCCGCATCACGCCGCCCGGGCCGGCGGGTTCGCCGGAAGCGGGCAACGTGGAGAAGGCGCCGAAGGAATTTGAGATTAACATGCTGCGCTGCATTTTCTGCGGCTTTTGCCAGGAAGTCTGTCCCGAAGAGGCGATTTTCCTGATGCAGGATTATTCGCTGACCGGCACGAGCCGCAAAGAGATGATCTATAACAAGGAAAAGTTACTGGCGCTGGGCGGTGTTCATCAGGACAAGATTCAGAAGTGGAAGCAGAAAGCCGACGAGGCCAAAGAGCAAGGCGTGAAGCCTTGATGGCGGAAGGCAAGAAACCCTAGAAAGATGCAGGACTACCTGTTTTATATTTTTGCGGCGATGACGTTGATTTGCGGCGCGTTGGTCATCGTGAACCGGAATCCGGTCAACAGCGCGATGTTCCTCGTGCTGGCGATTGCCTCGATGGCCGGCTTGTTCGTGCTGCTGCACGCGTTTTTTCTCGCCGCCGTCCAGGTGCTGGTTTATGCGGGGGCGGTCATGGTGCTGTTCCTGTTCGTCATCATGCTGCTCAATTTGAAGGATGAAGAGCGGCGCAGGATCAAAAAGCGTGGTGTGGTGGCCGGTGTGTTTGCCGTGGCGGTAATTGGCTGGAGTTACTATCGCTCCATTCAGGGGGCGGATCTGCCCACCATCGCCTCGGCCGATCGGCTTGAGGGCGCAACCATCCCGCTCGGAAAGTTACTGTTCACGAACTATCTGCTGCCTTTTGAAATTCTGTCCGTGCTGCTGCTGGTGGCCATGATTGGCGTGATTTTGCTCAGCAAGAAGGATTTAAAATGAGCGCCATCCCTCTCCAACATTATTTAATCGTCAGCGGGTTGCTGTTCAGCCTCGGCCTGCTGGGTGTCATCATGCGCCGCAATCTGCTGGTGATCTACATGTGCCTGGAGTTGATGTTGAACGCGGCGAACCTGGCCTTGGTGGCGATGTCCCGGTTTAATGGCAATCTGGACGGGCAGATCATGGTGTTTTTTATCATTACCGTTGCCGCGGCGGAAGTTGCAGTGGGGCTGGCGTTGATTGTGGCGTTGTATCGCAAGCGCCAGACGGCGCACGTGGAAGACCTGACTTCCCTTAATTCGTAGGACTGTCGCATGGTTGAAAACTTAACATGGCTGGTTTTGCTGCTGCCGCTGCTGTCGGTGGCGCTCATCACGGTTTTTACCCGGAACAAGGCCCGCGTCAGCGGCCAGATTTCCATTGGCGCGGTGCTGGCGGCGTTTGCGGTCAGCCTGAGTTTGTTTATTTTTTGCCGGTCCGGTGGGATTGATTCCTTTCCGCAGGTGCGTGTTCCGTGGTTGTCGGTTGGCGATTTCCATGCGGACATTGGCCTGCAAATCGATTCGCTCAGCTTGATGATGATGTTGATCGTGACCGGCGTGGGAGGGTTGATTCATATTTATTCCTGGGCTTACATGAAGGACGATCCCGGGTTCAGCCGTTATTTCGCCTTCCTCAGCCTGTTCACGTTTTCGATGCTGGGCATCGTGCTGGCGGACAATTTCCTGATGATGTTCATCTATTGGGAGTTGGTGGGTGTGTCCAGCTACCTGCTGATTGGCTTCTGGTACGAAAAAGCTTCGGCAGCGGATGCCGCCAAGAAGGCGTTTCTGACGAACCGCATTGGTGATTTTGGATTTTTGCTGGGCATCCTGCTGGTCTGGGCCACGCTGGGTTCGCTGAACTTTGTTGAGTTGCACCAGTTGCTCGACGGCAATGCCGCGAAATACGCGGCGGTGGCCACGGCGGCGGGACTTTTGATTTTCTGCGGCGCCGCGGGCAAGTCCGCGCAATTTCCGCTGCATGTCTGGCTGCCGGACGCGATGGAAGGTCCCACGCCGGTCAGCGCGTTGATCCATGCGGCAACAATGGTGGCGGCGGGTGTTTACATGCTTTGCCGGGTGTTCTTCCTGCTGGAGAGTCCCCAGGCGCTGGAAGTCATCGCCTGGATTGGCGGGTTCACCGCGTTGCTGGCGGCGCTCATTGCCGTGCAGCAAAATGACATCAAGCGCATCCTGGCGTATTCGACGTTGTCGCAACTCGGTTACATGGTCATGGCGGTGGGATTGCACGGGACGACGCCGGCGATGTTCCACCTGACGACGCATGCATTTTTCAAGGCGCTGCTGTTCCTCGGGGCGGGTTCGATCATTTATGGACTGCACCATGAACAGAATATTTGGAAGATGGGCGCGGTGCGGCAAAAAATGCCGGTGACGTACTGGACGTTCATGGCGGGCACGCTGGCGTTGTGCGGGTTGGTGCCGTTCAGCGGTTTTTACAGCAAGGACAGCATTTTGGGCCAGGCGCTGGCGCAGCATAATTACGCGCTTTTCGTGCTGGGGTTGATCGTGGCTGTGCTGACCACGTTTTACATGTTCCGGCTGGTATTCGTGGTTTTTGGCGGCAAAGCGCGGTCCGAAGCCGCCGAACACGCGCATGAGTCACCCGGCATCTTGGTGTGGCCGCTGCGCATTCTTGCGGTCCTCAGCACCTTCGGCGGAGTCATGGGGATCGAGCACATTTTTAAGCAATACTTTGAAGGGGCCACTGCGGCGGAACCGCTACCCGGGTTTGCACAACAATTGTTGGAGCCGTTCAACGCCTCGCCGTTGGCGGCCTATTTTGGATTGTTTGCGGTGGTGATTGGTTTTGGCGGGGCGTATGCCTTTTATCGCAATGCTTTGGTGGACCCGCTGCCCGAAAGACTTGGCTGGCTGTCGCGCGCCATGCGCAACCGATTTTACTTCGATGAACTTTACGAAAATTATCTCATCCCGTACACACAGGAAGCGTTGGCGAAGGTGGCCGATGCGCTGGACCGGAAGTTGATCGCCGGAGGCCTGGTGCGTGGCGCCCATGGGACCACGGAAATTTTCGGCCGCATGCTGCGGATGCTGCAAACCGGCAGTTTGCAAACGTACGCGTTTCTGCTGGTGGTGGGTGTGGCGGCGTTGCTCTATTACATACTCGCGCGATAAACCATGTCACCGCTTACTTACATTATTCTTTGGCCATTGGTGGCGGCGCTGCTGCTCTGCCTGGTGCCGCGCAATTATGGCTTCCTGATGCGGATCATCGCCATGGTCGTCACGTTCATCACCATGATTCTGGCCATCAAAATGTTCTGGCAGTTCGATGGCGCGACGGTGGGCGCGAGCGGTTATCGCTTTGAGCAAAAGTTGGATTGGGTCACGGCACTGGGCATCAGCTATCACGTCGGCGTGGACGGCATCAACGTGGGTTTGATTCTCATGGGCGCAATCGTGGCGTTTGCCGCC
>JAQGPA010000095.1 GCA_028293325.1 Pedosphaera sp.
CCACCCGCCTAAAACGCCTGGCCACTTTAATCCATGACTCAGCGCGCGGATTAAGATTGAGACATTTGACACGCCCCACAAAAAAATAGGCGCCAGCGCACACCACCGGTGATTTGTTGGCGGATGCAAGCCCGTCCTCCCCGCTCACAGCTTGTTATGATGTTGAACCATCTCCCAGACAATCTGCACCCCGTGAGCCAAGGCCAGCGCCAGCAATCCGATGCCCGAGCCCTTCTGGATCCGCAATAGCGTCTGGTCGCTGAATTTCTTGTGCCCGTGCGACGCCGCCCAACTCAGCCCGAGAAACCACAAGCTCGTCCCAAACGCCACGCCGAGGATGCACGCGCCCTTCCCGCTCCAGGTGGGTTCCACCCATTTGTGCGAAATAAAAATCGCCGCCAGAAAGATCCAAAAAATTAAAACGCCAGGATTGGCCATCGTCCGCACAAAGCCGGTCATGAACGCCGAATGAGGATGCAACTTCTTTTCGATCTTCGCCTCAATCGGGCTTGCCGATGGAATTGATTTCATTAGTATGAATTTCATTCCCAAGAACAACATGAAAGCGAAACTCAGCAACTCCATCGCCGCTTTCACATAATCCTGTTCGAAAAAGGCGGCAAACCCTGTAAACGCAATCGCGCAGTAAATCACCTCCATCAATGAAGCGCCTAAGCCAATCAGCGCCCCCCACTTGAAACCCCGCGCCCCCTCGTTCATGATGGTCAGGTTCACCGGTCCCACCGGAATGGATAACAATAAACCGAAGAAAAATCCGGTCAGGGCGGCGACTAAAATAGGCGGCAACTCAAGCATGCGCAGCGGCTAAACCGTCGGACCATCGTCATCCTCTTCCTCTTCAATTTCGTGCCGCATCTTCCGGGAGATGCGCGGTCGGATGAATCCGTAAACCAAATAGCCGGTGAAAAAGACCGGCAATGCATAAGTCAAAATCTTCTCCTGCAAAATAACCACCGCGCCAATGAAAATAATTGCCAGCAATGTCTTGGTGAAGGTCCGCGTCGCCTTCAAATCAAACGACTTGAACGTGGGATACTTCACCTCGCTCACCATCATCCACGAAAGAAACAACAGCAGCACCGGCAGCAGATATCTCCACGAACCCTTGGCAAAATTCCCCTCTTCCCACCGGATCATCAAATAAGTGAGCGACGCCACCAAACCGGCCGCCGAAGGAATGGGAAAACCGAGAAACTCCTTCCCCCCGCCGGAACCGGCCATCGCCGCCAGGCAGTTGAACCGCGCCAACCGGAACGCGCCGCAAATCAAATAAATTGAGGCGATAAACCAGCCGATTTCCGGGTGCAGCACGAACACGTCCTTGAGCACGATGCGATGCACCAGGAATGCCGGCGCCACGCCAAACGAAATCAAGTCCGCCAGTGAATCAAACTCCCGTCCGAATGGACTTTCCCGCCCGCCCATCCGCGCCACGCGTCCGTCGAATAAATCAAATACGAAGGCCAGCAGAATATACAGCAGCGCCACCTCAATCTTCTTGTAATCCCCCCCCGAGATGTCCGCCTCCACGATTTTCGTCAGTGCCACAAACCCGCAGGTCAAATTGCCCGCCGTCAACAGGTTCGGCAAAAAATAAATCTTAACCTTCGGCGTCTCGGCTGGCGGCGGATTGGCTGGCTCCTGGGGCATGGTTTCCTTAGAAGTCATCTCATAAATAGCCGCAGATGGCGCGGCCAGAGATTTGGGTCGGCCACGAGGCGAGAGGAGGGAGCATCCCCAAAGGGGGCTGCGACCGACGAACAACGAAGTGGCCGGCCCAAAGATCGGCCGTTCCACTCCCTACTTAATGGTTTTCTGTTTCCCATACTCTCTTCTATTTTTCTTCTTTAAACGCCGCTGTGGATATTTATGAGATGGCTTCTAATCGAACGTGGCCATCACGGTCTCACCGCCGACCACGCGGTCGCCCATTTTGATCTTCACCTTCGCGGTCAGCGGCAGATACAGGTCCGTCCGCGAACCAAATTGAATCAGGCTGATGCGTTCCCCGCGCACGATTTGCTCGCCCACGTTGACGAACGGCACAATCCGCCGCGCCAACACGCCGGCAATCAACCGCACACCGATCTTCATGCCCGGCCGTTCGCTCGACTCGATGCCCAGCAACAGGTTTTCATTCTGCTCCGCGGATTCGGTCTTGAGCGCGCTTAGAAACTGCCCCGTGTTATATTTGTAAAACGCCACCTTGCCACTGACCGGCGCGTTCTGCACATGGACGTCGATGACGGAAAGAAAGATCGAGATGCGCTGGCATTGTCCGCCCATGAACAGCGGTTCATTGATCTGGTCGATGATATCGATCTTCCCATGCGCCGGGGAAACCACGAGGTTGGCGCCCGTCGGCACGCGCGCATTGGGATCACGGAAGAAATAGAGGGTGAACAGGACGAACAAAACCCACAGTCCCACCAGAAAGAAGGAGAGCATGGTCAGCGCTGTCAACAGAAAGGTCGCCACGATGCCCCCCACGAAGAGCGCGATCAACGCCACTAACGTCCAAAAAATTAATCTAAAAGCCGCCTGCCGGGCTTTGCCGGAATGTTTCATTGGTTTATCTTAAAGTTCGAAATCTAAAGTTCAACGCTCAATATTGATGAAAAATCCATCTACACCTATTTTCACCCGGATGGACAGTTGCTGGTGACTGCAACCGCATTAATAACATAATCCCATGCCGTAGCATCGTTCACCTTCTCCGCGGGGGACCACAATTCGCGAAGCGAACGTCGTTTTTCGGGAAACTGATTCGTGGCGGGCTTGGGAAGCCACTGAGCCGGAGAGAGGGGTTTCATGCCTTCGCCCCTGATGGCGTCCCTATCTCATTAACCCCTTTGTTTCAACAAGGGGGCTCGTCGGCCGACCAATCCTTGCGCAACCGTTTCAACGAAGCGGGGTCAGAACAAAGCATTTGCAACCATTGACGTCCCCCGACTGCGATATAAGATAGCCGCCAACGGATGGCCCGCAAGCTACGATTGCAATTTCCCGGCGCGATTCACCACGTGATGAACCTGGGGAAGGTGTCAAACCTTAGCTTGGTTCGTTTTTGGGTTGAGCCCGGACCCGGGAACGGGGACCAACGGGGCACTGCCATTTAGTTAAGGGCTTGTGGCAAAATCCCTCGCGCTGGGCCTGTCCCGGAGGGGCCACGGATATTAGCCAGGGATAAGCCTCTCAGGCGCAATCCCTGGTACAAGCAATAAAACGACAGCGCCCCCGTGTGCGGGGGCGCCGGAATCCTTAACTAAACGGGAGTGCGGCCACGGCCTCCGTGGCGAGGCGGCGGCAGATCACCAATTCCGGTTCCGATAAACCACGACCCGGGGCGGCGCGCCGGCGGCGTACATCCCGAACAAATCTTTCGTCCGCATCAGCTTCCACGGCTGTGCGTAATTGTTGCCGTTCTTGGTGAAGATGATGTCGTCGGCCAGGTAAACGCCCGAATGGATTGCGTTATTGTGCTGGTCGAGCAGGAGGATGATGTCCCCGTACAGGCTCGGCTTGGCCACTTGATAGAAGTTGGTGGTGAGGTAAGGGGCCGTATAACTGGGGTTGGCAAAGCGGTCGTCTGGCACCTCGTTAAAAAAATTCATCGTGCTCCAGTGGCAATCCATGGCGGGATCCCCCGGCTTGGACGGCAACGGAAAAGTATAAAGCCGTTCCCGCACAAAAGGCGGCAGCAGGTACAGGAGGCTTACCGAGCCGCCGTGCTGGAGCCGTTTCACCGATTCCAGCAGCGGTCGGATATTCTTCACCTGCATGCCCCGCTCCCAGTACCCGAGCACCTTGTCAATGTCCGTGTCGGGTCGGATGCGCAGCCGCGCCAGCACCGCGGACTGTCGGGAAAGTGCCTTGACCAGGCGCAAGCGTTCGCGTTCCGAAGCCACCCGTCGCAATACCAGTTCATAGTCGCTGAAACATTGATCATCGCCGCGGGCATACAGCAGTTTTCTCACCGTCGAAACAATTGCCGGGTCCAGTTGGCTGTTTCCAAACCTGGCTTCAAACGACTGCCGCGGAAAGTAAAAGGGGAACTGCATGTAATGGTTCCCGGAGGTTTGGGACAACGCGCCGTAAAGTTTGGCGCGGGTTTGCGGCGGGAGCGAAAGCACGAGTTCATCGTCCGGCTGGATGATTGTATTCGAACCCGTCACCGAAATGAATTGCGGCGACAACGCATGCTCGATCTCGTTGGAAGCCAGCCCGCAGGTTTGCATCAGCGTCCTGACTTTGTCCGGCGTCATCCCCTCGAACTCCCATTTGGGAACCCGGTTCGTGTCCATCTCGAACGCGATGTACTCCTCCGGCTGTTCCAGGTCCACGTCGTCAGTCTTCAGTTCGCCCCACGGCGGCATTTCCTGTGGCGGGCTGTCGTCGCCCGGACCCGCGCTGGACGGGCTTGCGACTAAATGGGAGCCCTTTGCTGTGGCATCACCCTTGGAACGGTAAGCCACCAGGCCATAGGTCACCAAAGCCGCGGCCACCACGAGCGATACGCTGAAGATGACCAACCCGGTGAGGTTGAGTTGAATGATGAAACCGCTGCGAGGGTCGGCTTTGGATGCTCCTTTTCCGGTCATGAGAACTGGCTTTCTTATATAGGTACAACACTGTGCCAACTATCTTTGCTGCCTCGCCTCGGTGAGGGCAAGCACAGAAACTTCTGTCGCCGACTCCTTCACGCGGAACCTGCAGCCGGGATGGGGCGCCGGCTGAAAACTGGTATAAGTGCCTGATTGGAGAGCCGATAGCCCTTTCCCTCCCAAACCGATCCCCATTTTTGCGGTAAAATTCGGAGTCCTCGCCCCAGCCTGCTCCCCATCCCCAATCCGCCCCCCGCAACGGCGGACGAATATTTTAATGCAAAAATATTTCTCTGCTTGGATTTTTTTCTTTTTCGTCTATCTCAAACGTATTAAGCTTCGGCATAGCCCGGAAGCGTTGCCTGATGAAAAATCTATTTAGCTCTTTCGCGTTGATTGCCCTCGGCCTCGGTCTGGGCTTTTGGTTCGGCCACCACACCGCATCCGCCCCTTTGCCAACACCCACCGACACCCAGCTCGCCACATCGGCCAAACCCACTCCCTTGCCCGCCATCGCTGACACGGCAAAAATGGATCCGGTCACCAGCACGAACAACGCCGTTGAAATGCTGACGCTGGCTGAAGTCGAACCCGCCATCCAGGCCGCGCTCAAAATGGGCGGCTCACACCGCGCCGAGGCGTTCGATAAATTGATCCAAGCCATCCAGCCCGCCGACATCCCCCAGGTCATGACCCTCTTTGAAAAGCTGGGCAACATCACCGCCGGAGGACAACTCCGCGCGCTTTTGCTCGCCCGCTGGGCCGGGATTGATCTCAGGGCCGCCATGGCCGCCGCCGCCGCCACCCTTGGAAATCAAAATCGGAACGATGCCATCATTACTGTTTTCAGCGCCTGGGCGCAGAAAGATCCCGCCGCCGCCGCCGCCTGGGCCAAACAACTGCCGCCCGGCCAACTCCGCATCCAGGCACTGCAAAATGTCGCCAACACTCTTGCCACCATCAATCCACAAGCCGCCCTGGCCCTGCTGGACGGCCTGAGCTCCGTCGAAGCCGGACAATCCGGCCTGACCAGTTCCATCTTTAGCGAATGGGCAGTCACGGATCCCGCCGCTGCCCTGGCCCGCGCGGCCAGCCTTCCCCACGTACAACAAATTCAAGCCTATGCCGCCATTGCCTCGCAATGGGCCGAAACCGATCCCGATGCCGCCATGCAATGGGCCCAAACGCTCCCTTCCGGCCGCGATAAAGCCGGCATCTTGCGCAATATTATTTCCACCTGGGCCGCTGCCGCCCCGGTTCATGCCGCCACGGCCGCGCTCGCCCTGGCTCCCGGTGAAATGCGCAATGACGTGATTGCCAGTGTGGCCGGAAGTTGGGCCGCGGCGGATCTCCCCGCCGCGCTCGCCTGGGTCCAGCAACTCCCCGGTGATCAACTTCGCCAAAACGCCCTCAACAGCCTCGCCGGCCAATGGGTCCAAAACGATGCCTCAGCCGCCTTCGCCTATGCCCAGACTCTCCCCGCGGGAAATCTTCGCAATAACTTCCTCTCCACCATCACGGGCCAACTCGCCGCCACCGATCCCGATACCGCCTTGAAATGGGCACAGTCTCTCCCGGGTGCCAACCGCAACCAACTGCTCGAGGAAGTGGTCGGGAACGTGGCCAACAGCGATCCCAAACGGGCGGCTGCCATCGCGCTGGATTTGCCGCCGGGCAACCTGCAAAACCAGGCCGTGAACCGTCTCATCAATCAATGGGCCGAAGCCGATTTGGACGGTGCCCGGGATTGGATGAAAGCCTTGCCCGAGGGTCCCGTCAAACAGGCTGCCGCCCAGGCTTTCTCCATGCACCTTGCCGAATCCGATCCCAAAGCCGCGGCGGATTTAGCCGCCACCCTGCCCGCCGGCAATACTCATGACAACCTCGTCCGGCAAATTGCCTCGACTTGGGCTCAATCGGATTTGCCCGGCGCCCTCGCCTGGGTTCAACAACTTCCCGAAGGCCAGTCCCGGCAGGGTGCTTTTGATAATCTCGCCGGACAATGGGCGCAAACCGATCCCAAGGCCGCCGCCGCCTATGCGCAGAATCTTCCCGCCGGAACTTTGCAAACCTCCCTCCTCGCCAATGTCGGTGGCACCTGGAGCCAGAATGATCCCCAAGCCGCCTCGGCCTGGGCACTGCAGTTGCCCGCCGGCGAAGCCCGCGACCGCGCCATGGAAAGCATTGCTTCCGGTTGGGCGCAAAACTCACCGGCCGATGCCGCCAAATTTGTCAACGGCCTGCCGCCCGGCGACGCTCAAAACAGCGCGGCGATGTCTGTGCTCTCCCAATGGCCCCGTTCCGAACCACAGGCCGCCGCAGCCTGGGCCGCCACTTTCCCGGAAGGAGATACTCGCAACAGCGCCTTGCGGACAGTGACGAGTGAATGGGCCGATCAGGACCCTGCGGCTGCCGGCAATTGGGCGCAGAGTTTGCCCGCGGGGCCCGACCGCGACGCCGCGCTGGGCGCCTATGCCAGTCACGTGGCCAACAATGATCCAGCCGACTCCGTGCAATGGGCGCAAAAAATTCAGGACCCGGCGCAGCGCGCCAACACTCTGGAAAATACCGCGCGCC
>JAQGPA010000046.1 GCA_028293325.1 Pedosphaera sp.
CTTTTGCCCACCGGCATGAACATGGGCACGCGCGCGATACGCATCAAGAAGAGCAATGGCCAGTACGCCGCGGAAGAGCTTTGGACCTCCCGTCAGCTCAAGCCCGATTTCGTGGACCTCGTGACCTACCACGGCCACGCTTACGGCAACGACGGCGGTATTCTAACGTGCATCGACTTGCAAACCGGCGAGCGCAAATGGAAAGGCGGCCGCTACGGCAAAGGCCAGATCCTGCTCTTGGAAAATTCCGGACTGTTGCTCATTTTGTCAGAACAGGGACAAGTCGTCCTTGTCGCCGCCGATCCGAGCGAACACCGCGAGCTCGCTTCCTTCCAGGCGCTGGAAGGCAAGACCTGGAACCATCCGGTGCTCGTCGGCGACCGTTTATACGTCCGTAATTCGCAAGAGGCCGCAGCTTATCGCGTTCAGTTAAATTAGCCTCGGAGAACAGCCCGGCGCACAGCCTTTCGATCCAACCCATAACGCATGTAATCCTTCCCGGCAAGCTTAGAGCGGATAAGAGCGAGGAGGATTGTACGAGGCAAGCGGTTTCCTTGGCTCTCGACGCTGATGCCCTGGGCATGTATAGTTTGCACGTGCGGACTGCTTTTAAAGAATGGGGTGTGGTGGTGGATGCGCTCGGTCGCGGTGAACAGATTATCATACTGCGCAAAGGCGGCATCAGCGAAGGGCGCGGTGGATTTAAGATGGAACAACCCCATTTTCTGCTGTTTCCCACCCTGTTTCATCAGCAACGGGAATCGGTGATCCCATCCGCACAGACTCGTTACGACGCCATCGCGCCCGGATTTCCGCCGGCGGACAAGTTGAGAGTCGAATATTTTGCGGAAGTTGCCGCGGTGAAGAAGTTGGAATCGTTGGCGGAAGCCAAGGCGTTACGCGGCCAGCACATCTGGCGCGAGGAAGTGATCGCCGAACGTTTTGATTGGGGAAAAGACAAGGCGATTTTTGCGCTGGCAGTGCGGGTTTTTCGCCTGCCGCAAGCGATGGAAATGCCGATGTTATCCGCCTATGGCGGTTGCAAGTCGTGGATTGAAGTGGAGCCGGAAATTGTGACCACGGGAGCCGAGCCCGTGCTGGCAGACGAACTGTTTCAAAAGAAACTGGGCCAATTTATCAGCGCCTTGGAAAACAAGCAAAGCCAACCCGTCACGGCCACGTAGCCGGACAGGTTGCCATCCGACAATGAAGCCACCACCGCTCATTCTCGCTTCGACATCGCCCCGGCGATTGGAGTTGTTGCGCGGGCTGGGGGTGGAATTCCAGGTCGTGCCGAGCGACGCGGTGGAGATTCACAATGAGGAACTGACCGCGCAGGAGGTTTCACAGGTCAATGCGTATCGCAAGGCGCGCGCGGTGGCGAAGAAATTTCCGGATGCCCTGGTGCTGGGGGCGGATACGTTGGTGACGCTCGATACCGCGCTTTTTGGCAAACCAGCAAATTTGGAGGACGCCTACCGCATGCTGAAGCAGTTGCAGGGAAAGACACACCAGGTGGTGACCGGGGTTTGCCTTATGCAGTTGCGCAGCCATCAGCAAAGAATTTTTGTCGAGAGCACAGACGTTACTTTTCGTCCGCTGGAGGCGAAGGAGATTAAAAGCTACCTCGCGAAGATCAATCCGTTGGACAAGGCGGGCGCTTATGCCATCCAGGAACATGGGGCGGAGATTGTGCGGGAGGTTTCCGGTTCCTACAGCAACGTGGTGGGCCTGCCGGTGGAGCGTTTGCAGGAAGCGCTGGCCTTCTGGATGGGCGGGCGCTGATTATTTTGCCAATTCCTGCCAAAGATAAGCGCCCATCAACTGGCCTTTCGCAAAGCAATCCAGGTTAAATTTTTCGTTCGGTGAATGGGCATTGTCATCGGGCAGAGCGAGGCCAATCAACAACGTGTCCGCGTGGAGGTGCTTCTTAAAATCATTTACGATGGGAATGGATCCGCCTTCGCGGATCAGCACGGGTTCATGGCCAAACGCGGCGCGTAACGCGCGCAACGCGGCTTGGGCCTCCGGACCGGTCGGCGAGACCAGGTAGGGTTCCGCGCCGTGGCCAGATTTGATTTCGAGACGAACGGTGGGTGGAGCAATTTTGGCCAGATGGCGGCGAACCAACTTGATGATTTGGGCTGGGTTCTGGTTGGGGACGAGGCGGAGGGTCAGCTTCGCGCTGGCCCAGGCCGGGACAATGGTTTTGCTGCCTTCGCCCTGGTAACCGCTGGTGAGGCCATTGATTTCCAGGGTTGGCCGGGCGGTGCGTTGTTCCGTGGGGGTGAAGCCGCGTTCACCAAACAGTTTTGGGACACCGAGGAACTTGCGGTAGGCGCTGTCGCTGCCGGGCAGGCGCGACATTTGCTTCCGCTCGTAGGCCGAGAGAGGAGCGACACCGTCGTAGAATCCGGGAATGGTGATGCGGCCATGTTTATCGCGCAGTTGGGCGAGCAACTGGCTTAGGGCCATGGCGGGATTATCCACCGAGCCGCCGAAAATGCCGGAGTGAAGGTCGCGCGAAGGGCCGCGCATGATCAACTCGAAGGCGGCGATGCCGCGCAGGGCGTAAGTGAGCGCGGGATGTTTCAAGCTGGGAATGCCGGTGTCGGAGATGACGACGGCGTCACAGCGCAACTCGGCGCGATGGCTTTTCAAAAAGGTCGCCAGATTTTTGCTGCCGACTTCCTCCTCGCCTTCGATGACGAAGGTGAGGTCGCACGGCAATTCAGTGCCGGTCTTGAGAAAGGCCTCGACGGCTTTGAGGTGGGCGAGATTCTGGCCTTTGTTGTCGCTGGCGCCGCGACCGAAGAGAGAGCGACCGACAATGCGCGGCTCGAACGGAGGAGATTTCCACAGATCAAAAGGCTCGGCGGGTTGGACATCATAATGACCATAAACCACGAAATGGGGGCGTCGGGCGGATGGGGAGCGGGGCGTTTTGGCGATGATGATGGGATTGCCATCGGTGGGGCAAAGGCGGGCTTGCAGGCCGATGGCCTCACAATGTTTCAGCAGCCATTCCGCGCAAGCCTGGAGGTCCTGGCGGTGTTGCGGTTGGGCCGAGACACTAGGGAACCGGACGTAGTCGCAGAGTTCCTGAACGAAGCGGGACTGATTTTTCCGCAGATAATCGATTACCTTTTGCATGTAAATTTAAGTTGAGCAGCGGCGAATTTGAGTTTGGAAGAAACTGATTGATGGCACCCTGCCACCACAAACCCAAGTCCGCAACGGAAGGTCATTTAGGGAGGACTTTATGGAACAAGTCAAATGGATTTAGTTTGCCAGGCTGGTTCGGCGCTGGCGGATTCGGCGGCGGCGGATTGGCACCCGGCTGATTGGTCGCTGCGGGTTGTTGGCCGGAAAGGATGCCGCCAAGTCCGCCGGCGCCTTTGAGGATTTTACCGGCTTCGCCGCCAATGCTGCCGCCCAATCCCCGGGCGGTTAACGTGCCGATGGCGACATAGTCCGGCTGCGTCTTCGGAGCTGCAATTGTACCACTCACGGTGGCGAGCTTGCCCAAGTCCACGTAAGCAGCATTGGTGCTCATATTGGCGGGCGCAAGTTTCGCTTTGTTGGCGAGACTAACGGGAAGGGAGATGTTCAGGGGTAGATTATTGATGGTGGAATTGGTAAGCACACTGGCAATGGTAATGGTCCCCTGGCTGTTGGCGCTAAACGCGGAGCCGACGGCTTTGAATTGGTTCAGGCTGATGACGCCGTTACCGATTTTGGCATCAACGGCCAACCAGGTGATGGGGGATTGGAGCAATTCCGGCAGACGCAAGGCGGTCGCAATAGGAGTTATGATCATCTTAACTTTTGAGCCTGCCAACTCGATGTTCGAATTGGTCAACGTAAGGCTGACCTGGCCGTTCAGTGTTTTTTGCAGGCTGGTGCCGGTGGTTCCGGCGCCTTTGATTTGTGCATTGGCCAGCAGTTCGCCTTTGGCGCGTCCTTTGTAAGTTGACGAAAATGAATTGGCGAGAGGCGCGAGCGGAATTCGATTGGCGTTAAAGGCCAGGTCGTATTGGTAGCCCGGGATTCCAAGATTCAGGTCGAGCGAGGCATTGACCGGAGCGCCGTTGAGGGTGAGTTGGCATGGTTTCAAAATAAGGTGGTCAGCATCGAGTTTGGCGGTGGTTTGCCAGTCGGCGATGTCCACCTCGCGGAGATAGAGATGGGCGATGTTGACGGCGAAATTAAAATTGCGGAAAGGCAAATGTTTGGGTGGAGGTTCGGCGTATGCCGCCGGAGCAGGGGTGGGCGCGGGTGCCGCAAGCTGAGCAGGCGTCGCTGGCGCGGCCTTGGATTTGTTTTCGATCAGATCGTAATAATGAGTCAGGTCCAGAGCTTGGGAGGCCAAGTTAAGATTACCTTGAATGGCGTTGGTTTGGGAGAGGTCAACCTGACCGGTGAGAGTCAGTTCATTGGTGGCGCGGGGCGTGGGCGTCAGGTTGAGCTGGAACTGATGGACACCGATCACCTGGTTGCGCAAGGAAGCATCCATTTGGAAACGGGCTTCGAGCGGTGAGGCCGGGAGTTGGTTTTTGGGATCATGCACCACGAGATTGGCGAGTTGGAAATCGGCCTTCAGCGAGGTTTCGCCCTGGGCGGCGTAGTGAGCGGTACTGTTGCCGTTGAGAGCGGCGGAGACGAGTTGCTTGTCACCAAGGGCCGACGCGAGGAAAGGGCGAAGGCCGTTTTCATTTATATCGGTGAGCTTAAAGGCCAATTGGCCGGATTTTTTGGCGGTGTCGTAATCCCCTGTTGCTTCAAAGCGGCCGCCGGGACGAGCGTTTTCACTCAAGGTGCCGGCGGCTTTGCGGATTTGCATTTCCTCTTTGTTTGCGGCGAGGTCGAGATCCGCATCGGTGCCGAAAGCGGTGAAGGAAGATTTGCCGTAGCGACCGGTGAAGCCAGTGAGCGTGAGATGACCGACCAAGGTTTTAACATCTCCCTGGCTGAGCACGTGGCCTTTCAATTGTAGCGTGCCGGAGTCGGCGGAGACATCGGGTTGGGCGAGAACCTGGAAGAGCCGCGGGAGTTGGGAATCCATAACGATCTGGAGGTCGGCTTTGCTCAGTTTCTTCTCGTATTGACCGGAGCCGGAAAGGCTCAGGGCGGGTTGGGTCTGTTGCGACAACTCCGCGCGAAAATCGGTGATGTCGAATTTATCCAAAGCGGTGGCCTGACCGTGGGATTGGAAATTGATGGTGGCTTGGGAAATGTGATTGCTGCCGAATTGACCGCTTAAATTATCAATGGCGGAGGTGAGATCGAAAGTGAGTTTCTCGCCGCCTTGCTGGGAGGTGAGATTGGCGGTGAGGTTTAGCAGGCCGTCGGAAATCTGATTGCCGAGCAGAGATTTCCATTCCGGCAGGTTCATGCGGGTAAGGGCGAGTTTCAGGGTGGAATCACCGACGGCATTGGAGGCACCGCCCCAGGCAAAGCTCATGGGACTGGTTAGTTCACCCTGCAGGAGCGGCTGGCGATTTTGCGTGCCGTTCAGGACGAGATTGCGCAGGAGAGCGGTTTTGTTGGCGCGGTCCACGGAGACATTATAATCCGCATGAAGATCAACGGTGGGCGTGGCCAGGTCTTTGCGGATCAAGGTCATGCTGGCGACGTTCAGTTGGCCGAGCGCGGTGATGAGCGAGCCGCCACTGGCCAGATCGATGTGATTGGTGGAGTTGATGGAGGTGGAGCCAAAGCCGGTGCCGCTGCTGGCGCCGAGCAGATTCAGAAGGTTGTGATCGATGGAGCTGGCTTCGACCGTGAGCTGGCCTTCGGTTTTGGCCATGTCAAACGGGCCGCTGGCGCGGAGTTCGCCGAGATTGTTGCCGCTCTTTTGGAAACGCAAGGCGACTTGCTTGATGTCGGTCGGAGTAATATCGCAGTCGAGATTCGCGACGAGGCCGGCGAGATCGGCGAGGGAGCCCTCTGCTTTTTGGACTTCGGTATGGGCGTTGCCGCTGATGGCGGCGGATTTCAAATCCTGAGCGAGTGCGAGATTGAAGGAGCCGGCGGCCTTGGCTTGGAGGAGGGAGTTGGTGCCGGGAGCGGGGGCGTGATTATCCAATCCGATATCAGAGGCGAAGGTTAGTTTGCCAGTCTGGCCGTTTTTTAGATTGGTGAGGGCGAGATTGGCGTTTGAAAGCTCGGTAAGGTCGTGGCTGCCATCCTTCTGATTCTGAATCATGCGCACGGTGGCGTTGTTAAGATTAATGCTTTTGATGTCGATTTGCGCCGGGGCGGAAGGCTTTTTGCCGGCTTTTTGCGGCGTTGGTTTTTTGGCCTGGGTGAGTGGGTCGAGGTTGCTGGTGCCATCGGGGTTCTTGATGATAAGGATATTTGGGGAGGCCAAAGTGAGTTCCTCGATGTGATAGTTGCCGCGAAGGATGTCGCCCAAGTGGTAAACGACGCGCGCTTCATCGGCGGCCAGGAGCGGCTCGGGGCCGGTGGTGCGGACCTTGAGATGTCGCAGGATGACATGCGAGAAGGGACTGATCGAAGCATCGGCGACAGTGATATTTGCGTTCAGGGAACGGCTGACACGGGGCAGAATGACGCCTTTAAAAAATGCGGAACTGGTGGCGACGAAATAAAGAATGATCAGCAGTACGAGCAATATGAGCAAAGTCCATCCGAAGATCCGAGGCCACCGGCGACGGCGCGGCGCGGTAAGTATTACTTCAGCCATAATTATTAGTGCTTGCTCTCTGGCGGTTGGCTGGTTGCCGCGCCGCACAGGTTGGACTCAGAGCGGCAAAATCTATTCATCCAACCTGAGCGTGGTAATGTAGTCCGATTAATGGGCGAAGGCAAACGAGAGTGCGCGGCAGGCGGCGATGGACTTTGCATTTTGGCGGGGTTCACCCCATATTAGCGGCGGTGAAGATTTCCATTGTTATCCCCGCGTTCAACGAAGAGAAGCTGATTGGCGCGACCTTGCGCGCCATCGGCAAGGCGATGGATGTTTTTCCCGGGCTGGGGTGGGAGTGTGAGTTGATTGTTTGCGATAATAATTCGACCGACCGCACGGGGGAAATGGCGCGGGCGGCCGGGGCGAAGGTGGTTTTTGAACCGGTAAACCAGATTGCGCGCGCGCGGAATTCGGGCGCGGCGGCGGCCTCCGGTGACTGGCTGATTTTTGTGGATGCCGATTCGCACCCGAGCCCGGAGTTGTTTGCGGAGGTGGCGCGGGCGATTCAGAGCGGGCGTTATTTGGCGGGCGGTTGCACGATGAAGCTGGATGGTTCGTATCCGATTATCGGAATGGTGGCGCGGCTTTGGAACGTGGTCAGCCGGGTGGGGAAATATGTGGCGGGGTCTTTTATATTTTGTGACGCGGCGGCTTTCCGGGAGATTGGCGGTTTCGACCACCGGCTGTTTGCGGGCGAGGAGCTTGATTTGAGCAAGCGGCTGAAGCGGTTGGCGCGGCAGCGGGGGAAGAAGTTGGTGATTTTGCATCGGCATCCGCTGGTGACGTCGGCGCGGAAGATACATCTGTATTCGTTTCGGGAACATGTGATGTTCCTGGTGCGAACAGTCTGGCGTCGGGGTGGGACGTTGAATGACCGGGAAGCGTGTCATACATGGTATGATGGACGGCGTTGAGGCCGAGTGCGGAATTGAGAAATTGGGGGAGCGACGACGAGGACGACGACGATGGGGAAAACAACGAGGCAAGTTGGTCAATAATGGGAAGAATTGCAGGAATTTAGCGCTTAATCTCCCCGCTTGCCAAGAGGAGCGGTGGTTTGTTTAATAAACCTTGTGTTACAACAGCAATCGATCAGCCGTCCCGCCAGTTATTCGGGAATAGGTCTTCATAGCGGCAACCGGGTCAACATGACTTTTTTGCCGGCGGCGCCCAATTCGGGGATTCGGTTTCGTCGGGTGGATTTGGAGGGGAAGCCGGAAATTGAGGCGCGGGTGGAGAACGTGACGGAAACGAACCGGTCCACGACGATTGGCAAGGGGAACACGAAGATTCACACGGTGGAACATGTGCTGGCGACGTTTGCAGGTTATGGGATTGATAATGCGATCGTGGAGCTGGATGCCAATGAACCGCCGATCGCGGACGGGAGCGCGCGGGAATATTGCAAGATGATTGAGGAGGCGGGGATCGTGCCGCAGGCGGAACGGCGGGATCCTTATTACATCACGGAGCCGATCCAATTGGAGATGGGGGAGACGGAGATGGTGATTTTCCCGGATGATGTTTTTAAAATCAGTTGCACGAGCGCGGACAAGCAGGGGCGGTTTACGCAATTTCACAGTCTGGAGATTTCGGCGAAGAGCTGGGAGCGAGACCTGGCGCATGCGCGGACGTTTTGTTTTTACGAGGAGATTGAATATTTGATCAAGAATGGATTGATCAAGGGCGGGAGCCTGGAGAATGCGGTGGTGGTGCGCGACGATGCGGTGCTGACGACAGAGCCGTTGCGTTACGCGAATGAATTTGTGCGGCACAAGATACTGGATATCGTGGGGGATCTCGCGTTGATCGGGCGTCCGTTGTGCGGGCATTTGATTGCGGTGAAGCCGAGTCATACGGCGAATTGCGAGCTGGCGCGGTTGATCAGCGCGCAGATGCGGAAGCCGATGCTGATTGCGCAAACTTTTGCGCCACCACCCGCGCCACCGTTAAAGAATGGCGGAACAGTGGGAGCCGCCATGGAGGCGCCGGTCCAGGATGGAATGACGCTGGATATTGGGCAGGTGATGAAAATATTGCCGCATCGTTATCCGTTTTTGATGGTGGATAAGGTGATCAAAGTGGAGGGGAACAAGATCACGGGCTTGAAGAATGTGAGCGTGAATGAGCCTTATTTCCAGGGACATTTTCCGAATCATCCGATCATGCCGGGGGTGTTGCAATTGGAGGCGATTGCGCAAGTGGCGGGGATTTTGACGTTGAAGCAGGTGGAGAACATCGGCCGGTTGGCCTATTTTGTTTCGGCGGAAAATGTGAAGTGGCGCAAGCCGGTGATGCCGGGGGATACTTTGATTATTGACGTGGAACTGACCAAGACGCGGGGAAAAATCGGCAAGGCGAAGGGGGTTTGCACGGTGGGCGGGGAGACGGTGAGCGAGGCGGAGGTAACCTTTATGTTGGTGGACCCATGATGACCGCGGAAGACGAAATGCAAACTGCCAAAATTCATTCCAGCGCCATCATTCATCCGAAGGCCGAGATCGGGCCGGATTGCGAGATTGGGCCGTATTGCATCATTGGCGCGCATGTGGCGCTGGGCGCGGGGTGCAAGTTGCATTCGCACGTGGTGATTGACGGGCATACGCGGCTGGGGGTGAAGAATGAGATTTATCCGTTCGCGAGCATCGGCTTGAAGTCGCAGGATTTGAAGTGGAAGGGGGGCATCACGCGGACGGTGATTGGGGATCATAATTGTTTTCGCGAGTATGTGTCGATCCACAGCGCGACGCAGGATGGGGATGCGACGACGGTGGGTTCGCATAATAATTTGCTGGCGTATTGTCACGTGGCGCATGATGTGACGATGGGGAGTCAAATCGTGATGTCGAATGTGGGGACGCTGGGCGGGCACGTGACGGTGGAGGATTATGCGACGATTGGGGGATTGGCGGCGGTGCATCAGTTTTGTCGGATTGGCAGAATGTCGCTGATTGGGGCTGCCTCCAAGGCGGTGCAGGATGTGTTGCCGTACATGCTGGCGGATGGGAATCCGGCGGAGACGCGGACGATTAACAAGGTGGGGATGGAACGGAAAGGGGTTTCGGAAGAGGTGCAGTCAACGATGCGGCAGGCGTATAAGATTCTGTTTCGGGAGGGGTTGTCGATTCCGAATGCGCTGGCGCGGATTGAGAAGGAGCTGGCGATGTCGCCGGAGATGAAGCATCTGGTGGAGTTTGTGCGGAGCAGTGAGCGGGGCATTAGTAAGTAGGGACAACGGAAGGGACGGGAGTTCTCACGCAGACGCAGAGGGGACAAGCTAAAGCTTGAACTCCGAACCAGGAGGTTGAATCGCGGAGCAAACGATGAATGATCTAAATCAAATTCCCGATCACGCGACGCGGAGGGGCTGGCGCGCGGGTGGTTACGGTTTTTGGTAGAGGTAGAGGGGGATGGCGGGGATGTAACTGAAGGTGTCACCCAAGGAAGCCGTGTTGTTGTTGCCACCGAAGATCAGCATCAGGCTGCCCGTCCACACGGCGGTATGGTTAAATCGTCCGCTGGGTTCGCCGCTGGTGGGAACCGGGGTCCAGCTATCGCCCGTTGGGTTATATTGTGCGGCATCGATGGAGGCACTTCCGCCCCAGATAATCATCTCGCTGCCGGTCCAGACGGCACTGTGGAAGTAGCGCGCGGCAGGGGCATTGTAGGAGCTCATGGAAGTCCAGAAATTGGCCACGGGATTGTAGCGCGCGCCGTCGCCCAAGGGATTGTTGTTGGAACCGCCCCAAATAATCATTTCGCTGCCCGTCCAGATGGCGGTGTGCTGGTAACGCGGAAGGGGTGCACTGTTGAGCGAAACAGCAGTCCAGGTATTGCCCGCCGGATTATAGCGTCCGCCGGAGTCAAGAGCCCCGCCGCTGCCGGTTCCGCCCCAAACAATCATTTCGGTACCGGTCCAGACGGCGGTGTGTTGGGATCGCGCAGTGGGTGCGCCGGAGAGGGGCATGGGAGTCCAAGTGTTGCTTGTTGGACTATAGCGTCCGCCATCATTGGTGTTGCCAGCCGTGCTGATGACTCCGCCCCAGATCAGCATCTCGCTGCCGGACCACACAGCCGTGTGATACCGGCGTCCGCCAGGGGCGTTATTAGTGTTAGTGGGGATCCAGCTGTCACTGGCAGGATTGTAACGTCCGCCGTCGTTGAAATAAGTGCCGCCGGATTGACCACCCCAGACAATCATCTCACTGCCGGTCCAGACGGCGGTGTGACGTTCACGGGGAAGGGGCGCGCCATTGGTCGTGGTGGTAGTCCAATTGTCAACAGCCGGGTTGTAGCGGCCACCCGTGTTCAGAACAGTGCCCAACTGTTGAGCGCTGCCGCCCCAAATGATCATTTCACTGCCGGTCCATACGGCAGTGTGGAAACCGCGCGCGGCGGGCGCACCGGCATTCGGCAGAATCCAACTGTTGTTGGCGGGATTGTAGCGTCCGCCATCGCCAAAATAACTGCTGCTGTTGCCGCCACCCCAGACAATAACCTCGCTGCCGGTCCAGACGGAGGTGGGCCGTTCGCGTGCGGTCGGTGCGCCGGTGGTGGTAACGGCAGTCCAACTGTTGGCCGAGGGATTGTAGCGGGCACCGGTGGCGAGGTAAGTGCCGTTGCTGTTGCCACCCCAGATAACCATTTCAGAACCGGTCCAGGCGGCGGCGTGAAGGTAGCGTCCGCCGGGGGCGCCAGTGGTCGTCATGGCGGTCCAGGTGTTCGCGGTGGGATTGTAACGTCCGCCGGTATTTAGAAAGTTGCTGCCGTCGGTACCGCCCCAGATAAGCATTTCAGTGCCAGTCCAGACGGCGGAGTGGCGTTCACGCGCGCCGGGGGTACCGGTGCTGGTCATGGCGGTCCAAGTGTCGCTGGTGGGATTATATTTGCCGCCATCGTTCACGGGACCGAGGCCGTTGTCGCCGCCCCAGATGAGCATTTGGGTGCCGGTCCAGACAGCGGTGTGGACGTCACGCACCGAGGGAGCGCCGGAGAGTGTTACGGTGGTCCAAGTGTCGCTCGTGGGATTATAGCGTCCGCCGTCGTTGAGCGGACCGCCGGCGCCGAGTCCGCCCCAGATAATCATCTCGGTGCCGGTCCAAATGGCGGTGTGAATGGTGCGGAGGGCGGGCGCGGCAGTGGTGGTCACGGGTGTCCAGGTGTTGCCGATGGGATTGTAGCGCGCGCCGTCGTTGAAGAAGCCGCCATTGGAGCCGCCCCAGATGATCATTTCGGTGCCGGTCCAGACGGCGGTGTGTTCATAGCGGGCGGCGGGTGCAGTAGTGGTCTTGGTAGCGGTCCAACTGTTGGCGGCGGGATTGTACCGTCCACCGGTGTTTAAGAAGGCGCTGTTGGCTCCGCCCCAGACGATCATTTCAGCACCGGTCCAGATGGCGCTGTGGGCGGTTCGGACGGCGGGGGCGACACCGGAGGCACGCGGTTGCCAGGTGCCGGGAATGGAGGCATCAAGCCGGCTAAGTTTGACGTAACCGGCATTGATGAGATTGCTGTCGGTGAAATTGCTGGAGAGGATCATGCCGCCGGTGGCGACGGCACTCTGGCCGCCGGCATTGAGGTTGGCAGCGGCCGCGCCGGCGGCGAGTTGGGTGGCGGTGACGCTGCCGTTGGCAAGCATGGCGCTGGTGATGGTGCCGTTGGCAATGCTGGCGGGGGAGAGTGTGCCGGTGAGTTGGGCGGCGAAGAGGGGGCCGGTGACGTTGGCGGCGGTGATGGCGTAGGGAGTGGCGGTGAAGGGTTGGCGCGGATTCAAGGTGGTGAATGGACCGTTGCCGTTGGTGCGGACGGTGATTTCCAGCCAGCGATTGAGGCCAGGGAAAGCGCCGTTGCCGAAGTCGAGGATGACGGTGAAGAGGCCGTTGCTGACGGTGACGGGTGAATTGGTGATGGTGCTGCTGATGGGGGCGCCGAGGGAGTTGGTGTCAAAGAGGGTGAAGGTGAGGTCGTAGTTGCCGTTGGCGGGGTTGCCGCTGTTGTTGAGCCGGCCTTGATAGGTGAAGGCGGTGCCTTGGGCAAACACTGGCGTGGCGGCGGTGAACAGCAGGGTGCAGAACGCAACGGCGATGGTGAGTAGGGGGAAAGTTTTTTTCATAGTGCACCGGGCTGACCAACTTTTTTCTGATTCCAAAAAAATCCCCAGAGTGGCTGCGCTTTGGTCGGGGACTTGAATTGGTTAAGGACGAGACTTACATAGGGGATTTTTCAGCGGGTTGCAAACTTATTTCAGGGTTCTTCAAGTGCGGGTGCTTCCGCACGGGGCACGATGGGGAAGGAAGTTTCACCACGGAGCCGCGGAGGCACGGAGAATACAATACAAAAGCGGGACTCGGCACGAGGCAGAGTAGTGGAAGCGAGCGGAGTACGCGGAGGGTGTTTCCACACGGGCACTATGGGGAGTAAGATACTGACTGAAGGGGGGTTAAGTAATGCATTCATGTTCATTTGGGGGGCCGCGTGTTTTGCCGATGATGGCAATTCATAAAAACATCGCAGGTGCATCCTCGTTTTAGGGGATGGACATCAACTTTGCCGGTTGAAATCATCCTATATATTATCACTGAAAAACAATTGACCTCAGCATGACCTGAGGTGTTTCTGGAAGATTTTATGTGTCGTCTGGTTCTTTTTGAATTGGTCCGCATTTAACGTGACCACGAATTGAACTCGGTTAACTGGGTGCTGCTGGGTCGACGTGCATATTTGAATCATGGCCGCCGAGTTTTTCGCCCATCAGATTTTATGAAATACAAACGAAATGTTGTGTTTAATTTTGGATTTGCGGTGACGCTGATTTGTCTGGCACTAACTTCACAAGTTTCAGTCGGAGCTGACACCAACGCGTCAATCAATTTTCAAGGTGGACCGAAACCGTCCTCCGAGCCGCTGAGTTTGTGGTATTCCCGGCCGGGAAAAGCCTGGACGGAGGCGATGCCAATTGGGAACGGACGCTTGGGCGCGATGATTTTTGGCGGGGTTACGCGCGAGCGGTTGCAACTCAATGAAGACACGCTCTGGGCCGGCGGGCCGTATAACGCTGATAACACCAACGCGCTCGCCGCCTTACCAGAAGTGCGACAGTTGATTTTTGACGGCAAATATGACGACGCGAACGCGATGATTGCGCACTCAGTGATGGCCGTCCCGATCGGTCAAATGCAATTTCAAACCGTCGGGAGTTTGTTGCTCGATTTTCCGGCCTGCGATTCCGTTGAAAATTACCGCCGGGACTTGAATCTTGATACCGCCGTGGCTGGTGTCAGTTACATTGCCAACGGTGTTACATTTACTCGCGAAATTTTCTCCAGTCCGGTGGATCAGGTCATTGTCGTCCGCCTTACCGCCAGCCAGCCGGGGCAGATATCCTTCAAAGCCGGAATGCAAACGCCGCAGCGCGCCACGGTTAAAACGGATGCAATCGACACGCTGGTAATGAGCGGCGTCAACGGCAATGGCGGCGACAGACGGCGAACCATCAAGGGCGCGTTGAAATTTCAGGCGCGCGTCCGGGTGCTGGCCCAAGGTGGAAAAGTGACCGCAGAGGGCGATAAAATTTCCGTGGCGAATGCTGATTCAGTCACACTGCTAATCGCCGCCGCGACCAGCTACAAAAATTACCAGAATGTTAGTGGCGATCCAGAAGCCATCGTCAAGAAACAGATTGCGGCTGCGAGCAAAAAGTCCTTTGACACTTTATTGAACAAGCACGTTGCCGAGCATCAGCGGTTGTTTCGTCGTGTGGAATTAAATCTGGGCGAGACAGACGCGATGAAGCTGCCGACGGATGAGCGGATCGAACATTTCGCCGATGGAAATGATCCGCAACTGGCAGCGCTCTATTTTCAATTTGGTCGTTATCTGCTCATTGCCAGTTCCCGTCCCGGCAGCCAGCCGGCCACTTTGCAGGGTATCTGGAACGAATCGATGGGGCCGCCATGGGGCAGCAAATACACCATAAACATCAACACGGAAATGAATTACTGGCCGGTGGATACGGCCAACCTTGGTGAATGCATCGAACCGCTCAAGTCAATGGTATTGGACCTGTCCCACACCGGTGCGCGCACCGCGAGGACAATGTATAATGCGGATGGCTGGGTTGTGCATCACAACACGGATTTGTGGCGCGCAACCGCGCCAATTGACGGGCCGGGTTCCGGCATGTGGCCGATGGGTGGTGCGTGGCTTTGCCAAAATTTGTGGGATCACTACCTGTTCACCGGCGACAAGAAATATCTGAAGCAAATCTATCCGGCCATGAAAGGTTCGGCCCAGTTTTTTCTCGAAACGCTGATTGAGGAGCCCACGCATCACTGGCTGGTTACCAGTCCGTCATTGTCGCCGGAGAACGGCCATCCGGGAAGCCATGGTTCCAGCATTTGCGCCGGGCCGACCATGGACATGGAAATTCTGCGCGACCTGTTTGCCAACTGTATCAACGCCTCGGAAATCCTCGGCGTGGACAAGGAGTTCGCAGCTAAAGTCGCCGCTGTGCGTGCCCGGCTGGCGCCGTTGCAAATTGGTTCCAAGGGTCAGCTTCAGGAATGGCTGAAGGATTGGGACGCCCAGCCGGGAACAGATGTGCATCATCGTCACGTTTCACATCTTTACGGTTTGTATCCGAGTGGACAGATTGATGTGCACACGACTCCAGAACTAGCCGCTGCTGTCAAAAAATCATTGGAACTGCGCGGCGACAAAGCTACCGGCTGGGCGACGGCCTGGCGTCTAAATTTGTGGGCGAGATTACACGATGGGGATCACGCATACAGCATCTTAGATTTTCTGTTGAGCCCGGAGCGAACATATCCCGACATGTTCGACGCGCATCCTCCGTTTCAGATTGATGGAAATTTTGGTGGCGCAGCCGGTATTGCGGAAATGCTGTTGCAAAGCCAGAACGGCGTGATCGAATTGCTTCCTGGATTGCCATCGGCCTGGCCAACTGGCAGCGTGAAAGGATTGCGCGCCCGTGGCGGCTTTAAAGTGTCGTTGGGATGGAAAGACGGCAAGCTTCAATCTGCAGAAATTCAGAGCATAACCGGAACAGCTTGCCTGGTACGCTATGGCGATAAGACGGTGCCGTTTACACTAAAACGCAGTGGCACGATCCAATTGGACGCCAATCTGGAAAGGGTGCAATAGCGCAATCTGGCGTAAATCACCATACGGCGCATGGCGAAAAGCGCCACCGGCTGCGGTCAGTTGTAATGATGCTGCATCAAGGGGGCAGTCCCACCTATTGACAGTTGGCCGGGGCTTTTCATCGTTTTGCGCGGCGGCGGACTGCCAGCAGGTTGGCCACATGGATCCCACTGCCCATCGCCAGCCAATATGGAGACCAAGACATTAACGGAAGGAGTTTTTGACAGGATTGGGAATGGATTGGGAATGGATTGAGATGAAGACTGGATTGGAAGGGATTTTTAACCGCGAAATAATCGAAATACGCGAACGAAGCTGGAGGGGAATTTTTCTGTTGCTCTGGAGCAGTTCCATAAATGCTCTAATTTCCTAATGGATGACCGGTTTTAGGAGATTGATTTCCGCCGGTTCCCGCGATTCATGACGTGATACACCGCCCCGGGATATTCCACCCGCAACTTTCTGGCCATGCCACCGAACATGCACTGGTTTTACGCAGGCCGTCAATAAAATATGCGGTTATGCGGGACCCGTTTACAGCACAATTCGGCTCACGCCAACCTTTGCGGTTTACAATTCTATTGAGAGAATAGACCCGTTGTAATGGGCGACCCCATTACTGGTTTGACTTTCGGTTCCAGTATACTAAGGCGGCTGTCAGCTCGGCAGATGGAATATTCGATTTGCTCCATGACTGAGCAGCTTCAAGCCATGAGTAAATGGCTCGAGATTGTTGAATTGTAAATTTATTAAAAAGCGCTTCCGCCTCAGGCTGGTAGGACGCCGAAAAGTCACTGAATTGTTTGGTGTTAATGGAGCTATCAGGGATAAGCTCCACAGGTGGAGGCTTGCCAGCACAAAGATAGCGCACAATTGAATCTGCCCAATCAGGAATTGCTACAGATTCGGTGTGCGTCTCTAAAAGATCTAATAACACAGGCCCCAGAATGGTTAGAACGTCCCCCTCCCGGAGCGAGACTAATTTTGTGCGCAATTCTTCGCAATCCGAATGCGAAAGCGAAAGGGAAGTTGGAAATGCATTGGAGATCAATTCTCGCAACTGAATGTTAGCATCGTTAGTGCGCATAGCATTTAAAAATTGCCGGGATCGTAATTTCAGGCGCGGTGAGCACTCCGACACCTATGCCCGCTCCGACACCAACAACGGTAGCGCCAGTACCAACCCCTAACCAAAAACCATTGCTTCCAGGAACGAGGAGCAAATAGCTAGACGGATATACTGGAACTGGAATGTGCTGGTTAACCAAGTTCTCAAATAGCTTGGGCGGAGGTTCACCGCCATCGCATTTGTCGCAGACACAATACTTATAATAGTCTATAAGATCGTTATATACGCCTCTCTTTAAATCCATGATTTCTTTAAAATGACCGCCGGGTGTTGTTTTGCCCGATCCATACTTCATTGGAAATCCACCTTTACCGTCGGCTACTGGATCATATTTGGCAATTTCGGCCGCTAACTTCGCAGCCTTTATGCCTAATGCTGCCAATTTAGCAACACAGGCAGGTTTGTTTATAGCCAACCCGAGAATATCAATGGAATTAATTAAATCGTTCGCAGCGAAGGTTGAAAGATTAAACCCACCCTGTTCTTCAATTGGGTCTCTGGACAGCCAACTTCCCATACTGGAGTTGTAAAACCTAAGGCCGTAATACAGGAAGCTCGTTTCATCATCCTGATACTTTGTGGAGAATCCAAACGGATTGGCTTTAATCGTTTGGCCAGTAACACGTATTACTTCCCCGAAAGGGCCATACTCATATTGGCCGACAATACTACTATTCGTACTATCAATGAGTGCTGTGATATTGCCATTGCCATCGAAGCAGGTGAATTGAGCCGAACTGGGACTGGAAATGGCCAAAAGGCCACCCACGCCACCGGCACCTTGCATGCTTCCGCTTAAATCGGAACCCCACATATATGAACGAATTAGAGCATGATTCGTTCCATTTAGCTCGGCAATCAAGTTCCAGCCATCATAGGTAAAATGGAGCGAATTGGTGCTGCCGCTTACCACCACCGCCTTGCTGATGCGACGGCTCATATAGTCGTAACCAAAGTCCAGCCGCATCTGGGCGGCGGCAGGCACGCCCGCAATGTTGGTCATGCTGATCAAGCGGTTCTCGGCGTCCCAACTGTAGG